>CAWJLI010000126.1:0-101907 GCA_963843095.1 Bryobacterales bacterium | reverse complement strand
CGGCCATCGCATTGCGGAGATAGTCGTCGGGGGGGCGCAAAGGGAGCCGCGGAATCGGCGTCCGGCGAGACGATCCAGAGCCAAACGGAATACTGCATCGCCTGGCCCTCTCCCAACAGATACGGCACGCAACTAAAATAGGGAGCTTCAAACGGACTGCTCTGAGTCTTGATCCACAGCCCCTGCATAATGAAGTCGAGTATGTGCGGCCGATGGAAGTTGAGGAAGTAGTATATCTGGGCGTTCTTCAGGCTTTCGACTTGCAACTGCGCGTTGGCTGGGGTATCGGGGGTAACAAAAGTGGGCGTGGAAACCCCGAACATGTCTTGCGTGAACTTCTCCTCGTCCATCAACTTCGGCCCGGGTACACCCATCAGCTTGATGCTGATACTCATGAAGCCGACATCGTCGATATCCGGTGTAATGTGTGGACCCGGCCCGGAAAAGCGAACCCATTCCCGGTAGGTGTGCGGCTGTGCATAGATGCCGTGTCGAAGCGCCGCCGGCAGATTGTCGTGAACGATAAACTCCCCGCGCACGATGCCGTGCGTCTTCGTGTTACCCCCGCGCTCGAACCGGCCGGCCTTCCAGAGCAGCCGCATCTGCTTTTCGAAGCTCTCGATGATCGAGTCCAGGTACGCCTCTTCATTCGGCAGCGGCCTTTCCTCGGCGATTCTCAAGCCTTCGTTCGGGCGCTTCCGGTTGATCAAGCCGGTTACCAGGCTCGCGATCGGATCGCGCAACACCGCGTCGAACACCGGGCGGAAGAACGGATCGAACCGGCGTTCCAGATGCACAAGAGCGGTCGACGCATCGGCCAGCCAGTTCAAGAACCCAGAGCCGGTATTTGCTTTCGGTATGGGTTGATCGGTGTTCAAACTCACAGTCTTCCCCTCCATACGAAATGAGCATGGCGCGCGCGGTATGCGTTTTGCGTTTTGTACATGCCCCGGCGGTATTGATGAATGATGACACATCTTCGAGCGCCCCGGACCCACGTCAACTACTGGCCGTTCCTGAAGCCGCTAAACGCTGGGTCGGATTGCCGTCACGTGCGTGCGTTACAGCACCATCCGAGGTTGCCCAGCCACAATTTTGGAACAGCCTGGTGTCATGGCGCTCCGGGGATCGCCCTGTCCCGGCTGCGTTCCTGGCGTCTAACCGGCAAATCGCAAGCGCGCCAGGAAGCCGAAATAGCCGTTCGAACCACGCAGCGAGCGCTTGACTCGGCCGCCGCGGCGAGAGCCGGCTTCTCGCTTTGTCACGGTTGCGCCAGGAATGCCGACGTCCTCCTTGCGATTGGAAAACTCGACGCTGCCGATGGTGCTTTCTACCGGTGGGCGGAGCCCACCCGAGCGCAGTGTGACGCTGCTTGAGACAATCCGATCACGGCCCCACTGTAGCTGTGAAATGCTGCAGTATTTCGCCATGGAAACGACGTGCTGGCGTGCGACCGATTGCAGATAGCGGCGACAATTTGTGCCGCATTCGCAAGGCTAAATGGGGCCACATTCTTGGCGCGCTATAGACACCGAAGGGCTATGTGCAGGTCGCCGCAGATGCGGGCGGGAGTCGGCAAACTCAATCGGGCAGCTTCTCGGATCAGCTCTGGAGTTCGACCATTTCCCATTCTGAAGAAAGCTGCGAACTTGAATCTTCCTCTTCGCCGGGAAGGGGAGCCGTAGAGTCGCAAAGCTCAGTTCCAGAAACGCGAGTACGGCGGCACCGGCAAGGACCCATGAAAGGGGCATACCGGCATGTTCGAATCGCCAGACCAGCTCTGTGTTGCCAGCCAAGACAACGGCAAAACACGCCAGCGTCAAGACGACGCCAAGCCAATTCAAGAACCGCTGGGCAGCAGAAGACACGGTAAACCTCCTCGAGGGCATTCAAACCCTTCGATACCAGTTTACACGAATTTTTTATAGATAGTGAAAGATCTTTTATGGATCGTGAAAAAGTTATAAATGTGACGCCCCCGCAGCCGCACGCCAGAGCAAGAAACAGGCGCCATTTGGGCTAGGCCCCCGATGTGAAGGCGAGAGGCGCCGGCGGCAGGCCTGGGCCGACGCCGTCCAACCCCGCCGTCGGCGATTTCCTGAGTTCTTCCAGTAAGGACCGGACGGTGGGACGCTTTTGATCGTGATGCTTCCGCAACCGGTGCGCAGAGAGACTCGCCGCGACGGAGTCTGGTTTGCGTAAGCGAAGTGAGTGCCCGCCACGAATCGGTACTGGCCCTTGCCCGTGGCGTCCGAAGAAACGCTGCCCAGCCTGGTTCGCGCGTCGACCGAGTAGGGAACAGTATCCGGCAGCATCACGATCATGTCGCCAGTGCGGCTGTTCACGTCGATGTCTCCGGTCACGTCGCTTACCCATACGTAGCCGGTGTCGTGGCGAACCACCAGCCGGGAATCACGCGGCGCCAGGACCTTGTATTCAACCATTACGCCGCGACTGTTGTTCGGCACCGATGGCTTGGTGAGGATGATGCGGTCCAAAGGAAGGACGGATCGGAAGAGGCGATTGCGGGCCGGCAGGATTGTCGAAATCGCCAATTCCTTATCGGAACGCCGTTCGGTGACCACGCGGACCTGGTCGAAGCGCCGCTCGGCTTGCTGCTTCTCGGCGGGGTCGAAGAAATGATCGGTCGACTTGGTGACGGTGACCTCAACCTCTGGCTCGTCCCAACCTTCCACCGTCAGGTAGCCGTACGAATTCACCAGGCGAATCGTGCCACCCGGCAAAAAGTTCACCCGCTCCGTGCTCGTGACCTCAAAAGACTGTTTGGGTCCTTTCGCCTCGGGAGCTTCCGCCTGGAGCAAAGGCAGTGCGGTTCCCAGCACGCTCAGCACGAGGACCATCGCCAGTTTGCTTCTCATAATGGTTACCTTGCGCTCTTCTGTGCGCGGGCCGCTTTCACCATTCCCACGTATCTACGCGCGAGTTCCTGGATCTGCTCTTCCTTCATTACGGGGAGAGCCTCCGGGTTGATCAACTCTGCCCCGATGCCCAGAGCGGTGGCCCCCGCCAGGATGAAATTGGCGGCGGTTCGCTGATTCACGCCGCCAGTGGCAATCATCGGCACTTGGGGAAACGGCAGTTTCAAAGACCGAATGTAAGCGGGACCGCCCATGGGTCCGCAAGGAAAGATCTTGACGAAGTCGGCGCCAGTCTTCCATGCGGCAATCACATCCGTTGGGGTCATCGCGCCAGGGAAAACGACGAGATCGTGCTTTAGCGCGATCTCGTCGTTTTCCCTGGCGCGATCAGCCCGACGGGGGAGATTAGGTCCCCGTGGACCACTCGGCGCGGACTTCGTCGAGAGCTTTCCTTGCGGACCCATGGGCGGTCCCGCTTACGCACTCGGTCTTTGAAACTGCCGTTTCCCCAAGTGCCGATGATTGCCACTGGCGGCGTGAATCAGCGAACCGCCGCCAATTGCCGGCTGGCGGGGGCCACTCTTTGGGCATCGGGGCAGAGTCTTTTTTCCGGAGGCTCTCCCCGTAATGAAGGAAGAGCAGATCCAGGAACTCGCGCGTAGAAGTATACGTGGGAATGGTGAAAGCAGCCCGCGCACAGAAGGTCAACCGTTATCAGAAGCAAACTGGCGATGGTCCTCGTGCTGAGCGTGCTGGGAACGGCCTCGCCCCTGCTGCAGGCGGAAGCTCCCGAGGCGAAAGGACCCAAACATCTTTTGAGGTCACGAGCACGGAGCGGGTGATCTTTTTGCCGGGTGGCAGATCGCCTGGATAATTCGTACGGCTACCTGACGGTGGAAGGTTGGGACGAGCCAGAGGTTGAGGTCACCGTCACCAAGTCGACCGATCATTTCTTCGACCCCGCCGAGAGAGCAAGCCGAGCGGCGCTTCGACCAGGTCCGCGTGGTCACCGAACGGCGTTCCGATAAGGAATTGGCGATTTCGACAATCCTGCGGCCCGCAATCGCCTCTTCGATCCGTCCTTCCTTTGGACCGCATCATCCTCACCAAGCCATTGGTGCCGAACAACAGGCGCGGCGTAATGGTTGAATACAAGGTCCTGGTGCCGCGTGATTCCCGGCTGGTGGTTCGCCACGACACCGGCTACGTATGGGTAAGCGACGTGACCGGAGACATCGACGTGAACAGCCGCACTGGCGACATGAGCTGTGATGTTTCCGGAATTGTTCCCTACTCGGTCGACGGCGAACCAGGCTGGCAGCGTTTCTTCGGACGCCACGGGCAAAGGCCAGTACCGATTCGTGGCGGGCACTCACTTCGCTTACGCAAACCAGGCTCCGTCGCGGCGAGTCTCTCTGCGCACCGGTTGCGGAAGCATCACGATCAAAAGCGTCCCACCGTCCGGTCCTTACTGGAAGAACTGAGGAAATCGCCGACGGCGGGGTTGGACGGCGTCGGCCCAGGCCTGCCGCCGGCGCCTCTCGCCTTCACATCGGGGGCCTAGCCCACATGGCGCCTGTTTCTTGCTCTGGCGTGCGGCTGCGGGGGCGTCACATTTATAACTTTTTCACGATCCATAAAAGATCTTTCACGATCCATAAAAAATTCGTGTAAACTGGTATCGAAGGGTTTGAATGCCCTCGAGGAGGTTTACCGTGTCTTCTGCTGCCCAGCGGTTCTTGAATTGGCTTGGCGTCGTCTTGACGCTGGCGTGTTTTGCCGTTGTCTTGGCTGGCAACACAGAGCTGGTCTGGCGATTCGAACATGCCGGTATGCCCCTTTCATGGGTCCTTGCCGGTGCCGCCGTACTCGCGTTTCTGGCAACTGAGCTTTGCGACTCTACTGCTCCCCTTCCCGGCGAAGAGGAAGATTCAAGTTCGCAGCTTTCTTCAGAATGGGAAATGGTCGAACTCCAGAGCTGATCCGAGAAGCTGCCCGATTGAGTTTGCCGACTCCCGCCCGCATCTGCGGCGACCTGCACATAGCCCTTCGGTGTCTATAGCGCGCCAAGAATGTGGCCCCATTTAGCCTTGCGAATGCGGCACAAATTGTCGCCGCTATCTGCAATCGGTCGCACGCCAGCACGTCGTTTCCATGGCGAAATACTGCAGCATTTCACAGCTACAGTGGGGCCGTGATCGGATTGTCTCAAGCAGCGTCACACTGCGCTCGGGTGGGCTCCCGCCCACCGGTAGAAAGCACCATCGGCAGCGTCGAGTTTTCCAATCGCAAGGAGGACGTCGGCATTCCTGGCGCAACCGTGACAAAGCGAGAAGCCGGCTCTCGCCGCGGCGGCCGAGTCAAGCGCTCGCTGCGTGGTTCGAACGGCTATTTCGGCTTCCTGGCGCGCTTGCGATTTGCCGGTTAGACGCCAGGAACGCAGCCGGGACAGGGCGATCCCCGGAGCGCCATGACACCAGGCTGTTCCAAAATTGTGGCTGGGCAACCTCGGATGGTGCTGTAACGCACGCACGTGACGGCAATCCGACCCAGCGTTTAGCGGCTTCAGGAACGGCCAGTAGTTGACGTGGGTCCGGGCGCTCGAAGATGTGTCATCATTCATCAATACCGCCGGGGCATGTACAAAACGCAAAACGCATACCGCGCGCGCCATGCTCATTTCGTATGGAGGGGAAGACTGTGAGTTTGAACACCGATCAACCCATACCGAAAGCAAATACCGGCTCTGGGTTCTTGAACTGGCTGGCCGATGCGTCGACCGCTCTTGTGCATCTGGAACGCCGGTTCGATCCGTTCTTCCGCCCGGTGTTCGACGCGGTGTTGCGCGATCCGATCGCGAGCCTGGTAACCGGCTTGATCAACCGGAAGCGCCCGAACGAAGGCTTGAGAATCGCCGAGGAAAGGCCGCTGCCGAATGAAGAGGCGTACCTGGACTCGATCATCGAGAGCTTCGAAAAGCAGATGCGGCTGCTCTGGAAGGCCGGCCGGTTCGAGCGCGGGGGTAACACGAAGACGCACGGCATCGTGCGCGGGGAGTTTATCGTTCACGACAATCTGCCGGCGGCGCTTCGACACGGCATCTATGCACAGCCGCACACCTACCGGGCATGGGTTCGCTTTTCCGGGCCGGGTCCTTACATTACACCGGATATCGACGATGTCGGCTTCATGAGTATCAGCATCAAGCTGATGGGTGTACCCGGGCCGAAGTTGATGGACGAGGAGAAGTTCACGCAAGACATGTTCGGGGTTTCCACGCCCACTTTTGTTACCCCCGATACCCCAGCCAACGCGCAGTTGCAAGTCGAAAGCCTGAAGAACGCCCAGATATACTACTTCCTCAACTTCCATCGGCCGCACATACTCGACTTCATTATGCAGGGGCTGTGGATCAAGACTCAGAGCAGTCCGTTTGAAGCTCCCTATTTTAGTTGCGTGCCGTATCTGTTGGGAGAGGGCCAGGCGATGCAGTATTCCGTTTGGCCTCGATCGTCTCGCCGGACGCCGATTCCGCGGCTCCCTTTGCGCCCCCCCGACGACTATCTCCGCAATGCGATGGCCGCCACACTTGCGAAGGAAGATGTCGAGTTCGATATTCGCCTGCAAAGACAAACGGATCCGCACCTGATGCCCATCGAGAACAATGCGGTGCTCTGGCCCGTGAAGCTTTCGCCGCGCGTATCGGTGGCCACGCTGCGCATCCCCCGGCAGAAGTTCGATTCCCCGGCACAGATGGATTTCGCCAAATTGCTCTCGTACAATCCGTGGCACTGTATTGCCGAGCATCGCCCGTTGGGCAATCAGAGCCGCGCCCGACGCCGGATGTACAACACGCTTTCGAAACTGCGGCATGCCATGAACGGCGTGCCGCTTTACGAACCGACGGGAGACGAAGTTTTTGAGTAGCGTGCAAGAGATGAGCTTCGATTGCGAGTACGTGGTGGTGGGCTCGGGCGCAGGCGGCGGCACCGTAGCGGCGCGCCTGGCCGAAGCCGGCAGGCAGGTGGTGCTGCTGGAGGCGGGCGGCGATCCGCGAGAGCTGGCAGGCGGCGATGCCCTGCATCCGGGCGTGAACCGCTTGCCACCAGATTACGACGTTCCCGCTTTCCACGCATTCGCTTCGGAAAATGACGCCATGAAGTGGGACTTCTTCGTTCGCCACCTGGCGGACCAAAGCCTTCAGCAGCGCGATCCGAAATATTACGAAACGTGGGACGGCAAGCCGGTGGACGGTGTGCTCTATCCCCGCGCAGGCACGCTCGGCGGATGCACGGCGCACAACGCAATGATCCTGGTCTATCCCCACAACCAGGACTGGGACTTCATTGCGCAGCTCACCGGCGACCCCAGTTGGGGCTCCGGCGAAATGCGCCGTTACTTCGAGCGCCTGGAAAACTGTCACTACCGCCCGCTGCATCGCTGGCTGTCCAGGATCGGCATCAACCTCACTCGGCATGGATGGAAGGGATGGCTGCACACCGAGAAATCGATTCCTATGGCGGCCTTGCGCGACCGGGATTTGGCCGAGACCATCGTCGCGTCCGCGTTGGAAGCGCTTCTGCAGGACGGCCGCCAGGAGGAGCGCGCGCGGTGGGCCGTGGAAGGCGCCCTGGATCCAAATGACTGGAGGCTGGTGAGGCAGAACGCGGTTGGCACCCGTTATGTTCCACTGACGACGCACGCGCATCGGCGCTTTGGCGCTCGCGAACGTGTGTTGGACGTGGCGCGCCGCCTTCCCGACCGCCTCAGGATCGTGATGAATGCGCTGGCTTCCAAAGTGATTCTCGACGCGAATAACCGCGCAGTGGGCGTGGAGTACCTGGAGGGGGAACGCTTGTACAGGGCACATGCCAGGCCGAGCGATGCGGCCGGCGAGCGCCGCGCGGTCTATGCCTCGCGCGAGGTCATTTTGTCCGGCGGCGCTTTCAACTCACCGCAACTGTTAATGCTCTCCGGTATCGGACCGCGCGAGGTGCTCGATCGGCAGGGCATCCAGTCGCGTGTGGCACTGCCGGGCGTGGGGATGAACTTGCAGGACCGCTACGAAATCGGTGTGGTGAATCGGATGAAGTTCCCCGCTTGGGATGCCTACAAAGACGCAAGTTTCAGCGCCGGCGACCCGCAGTTTGACGAATGGAAGAGTCGCGGCACGGGCGTGTATGCCACCAACGGCGCCGTGCTGTCGGTGATCCGGCGCTCGAAAAATGCCGGTGAACTGCCTGATCTGTTCTGCATGTCGCTATTGGCCCCATTCCGCGGGTATTTTCCCGGGTATGCCCGGGAGATTGCCGATCGTCTGAACTATCTGACCTGGGTGGTGCTCAAGGCGCACACAGGCAACCGGTCTGGCCGGGTGACGCTGCGCTCCAACGATCCTCGCGACACGCCCCTGATCGATTTCGAGTACTTCCAGGAGAGCGGCAAACAGGATCTGGACGCGGTGGTGGATGGGATCCGATTCGTTCGCCGTTTGGCGGCCGGTCTCAAGCGAGAGGGCCTGATCGACGAAGAGGAGTTGCCCGGCGAGGATCTGCAAAGCGACCAGGAACTGGAGGATTTTGTCCGTTACAATTGCTGGGGGCATCATGCTTCCTGCAGTTGCGCCATCGGGCCGCTGGAACAGAACGGGGTGTTGACCAGCGATTTTCGCGTACATAACACTCTCGGCCTGCGCGTGGTGGATGCTTCGGTGTTTCCCCGGATTCCGGGCTTCTTCATCGCCAGTTCGATCTACATGATTGGCGAGAAGGCGGCAGACGCGATTCTTGCCGATGCGAAGCGGGCCGGCCCGGCCCAGAAAGACCTTGTCAAACAAAAATAGAAACATCCAAGAAAAACTTTACAAGATTCTCCTTTCATCGTATATAATCCTTCTCATATGTTTTTGAGGGTTCACTTAATGGGTGTTTTCCGAACGGAGGGGAAATATGCCTTTGGACGTCGCGCAACTACTGGCAATGAGCCAGGCGGAACTGGACGATCTTTTTACGAAGAGCCCGGCTGGTGCGATTCCGGACGGCGCCGCCAAGGGTACGGCCATCATCGCGCCCGGTACCGTATTCAGCAAGGAAATCGCGGAAGCGATTAACTTCTTCGCCTGGCAGGGCAAAACGTTCGACGCCCAACGCGGTATCTTGACCAACAAAATCTCAATCGTGGGTTTCAATGCGATTATCGCCGAGGTCTACAAGGGCGACAGTTGGTTGGATCACAAGGAGTGTATCGTGTTGGATTACTCCAAGACTTCGATAGTGGCGCATTGGATTCGTGATGAGATCCGCCAGATTGGTCCCAACTTTTATTTGGGGGTGGTGTACTGGGGGCAGGAGCGGTTGATTGATTTCTGCCTGGAGTTTCAATCGGTCTGAATAGCGCGGCTGTCTCCGAGATGATATCCCAGTCTAGCTTGATGGTGGTTGCCCCGGTAGACCGCAAGTCCGCCGACGGCCTAAGAGCGTTGCTGTCGACTATGAATTTCGCCCCGGGCCGGTTGAACGCCAGGAACCCTCTGGTTCCCTTTGGGGATTTGGAGAACCTGCACTTTGCCCGGTTCGTAATTCTGGACGACTCGACTCTGGATGACATTCGACTGTACGGGCTGCCGCGACGGGAGTATCCTCTTTACCTGGCTTTCCTCTGCGATTTTGACGGCGCTCCGGCGGAATTCCTGAACGATCTGGTAAAGTGCGCGGGGCCCGGTCTGCGCCGGGTGTTTTCCTATTGCGACGATTTCTCGGATGGCAACGATCTGCGGCGATGGATTCGGGCTCACGACGCGCCCGTAGCCACCAGCTATGTGAACTTCCGGGGGCGCACCGTGAAGCAGGTTCGCGAAGAGGCCAGCTTGCGGCAGGCAATCGGCACTTACCTCGCCTCTGACGCCGGCGCGTTCGAGGGACAGTCCGCTGAGCAGATTCGGACCCGCGTGCGCCAGTTTGTGAAGTCCGAGACCGCCGCCGGACGCCTCACGTTGACGCCGCCGGCGCCCACGCCATGGGGAACCAGAGTTGGCGATGCAGTCCACCTGGTCGGCGTTGGATTGCTCATCGTGTTGCTTCTGCCGCTGGTGGCTCTGCTGGTGCTCTTCCGTATCCGTCCCTTGGAAAAGACCGACCCGGAATTTGCCCCGCTCCCCGACCCCGTGGCCGTCGACCGGCTGGCAATTCTGGAGGACCACGAGTTCACCAACCAGTTCAGCGCGATGGGCAGCATGAAGCCAGGGCTCGCACGGCAGTGGGTGCTGACTTATATTCTGTGGGTCATCGAATGGACTGCCCGGCACTTATACACGAAAGGCAGGCTGGCCCGTGTGCGCACCATTCATTTTGCCCGGTGGGTCTTCCTGGATGGTAAGAAGCGTATCCTGTTTGCCAGTAACTACGATGGCAGTCTGGAAAGCTATATGGACGACTTCATCAACAAGGTATCCTTCGGCCTGAACGTGGTGTTTTCTAACGGCGTCGGATATCCTCGCACGCGCTGGCTGCTTGCGGACGGGGCCACGGACGAACAGAAATTCAAGTATTTCCTTCGGCGGCATGAACTCCCGACCGAAGTCTGGTACAACGCGCACCCAGGTATGAGTGCCGTTGAGTTGGAGAGGAACAGCCGCATCCGCCAGGGCCTGGAAGCTGCCGTGCTCTCCGATGAGGCGGCGCGCGCATGGGTTCAGCTTCTGTGAGGTGATCGAGTGCCAACGCCGTCCATTGATCCCAGCGACGTGCAAGGCTTGCTGCGTTTCGGATACGCGCGGATGACCGAGGCCTGCTATTTGCTGCTCCGCATTCGGGATAAGGCGGCGGCTCGCGCCTGGTGTTCGACGGCGCCGGTGGCGACCGCGGAGATTCAAGCCAAGCCGCCGGACGTTGCCTTGCAGGTTGCGTCTACCTGGACGGGCCTGCGCACGCTTGGCGTTCCCGCCAATGTACTGGCGGGTTTTTCGGCCGAATTCCAATCCGGAATGGCGAGCGACGAAAACCGCTCACGGCGTTTGGGGGATGTGGGCACCAGCGCCCCTGCGGCATGGGATTGGGGTGGTCCCACCAACACTCCCGACCTTCTGGTCATGCTTTTCGCCGTGCCCGGCAAACTGGCGGAATGGCGCCGCACAGTGCAGAGCGGTCCATGGGATGCCGCGTTTGAGTTGATTCGTTGCTTGGACACCAGCGACCTGGGCGGCCACGAGCCGTTCGGATTCAAGGACGGCATCAGCCAGCCCGAGTTCGATTGGGAGGGTACGCGCGATGCGGATGGTGGTCACATCACATACAGCAATCTCGTAGCGGCCGGCGAGTTTCTGCTGGGGTACCGCAACGAATACGGCAAGTACACGGACCGGCCGCTGGTCGATTCCGCCGATCGGCGGACAGCCGATTTGCTGCCCGCTGAGGATGCGCCCGCCAAGAAAGACGTGGGCCGTAATGGAACCTACTTGGTGATGCGCACTCTGGAGCAGGACGTCCGCGGTTTCTGGACGTTTCTGGACGGCCAGACCGGTTCCAACTCCGTCGCGCGCAGGGAACTGGCGGAGTGCATGGTGGGCCGAACCATCGAGGGACAACCTTTGGCGCAGTTGCGCGCGACTCCGATTCCCGGTGTCGGCTCCAGTCCCACAGACGATCTAAATCGTTTCACGTTCGACCAGGATGCGGCGGGAGCGCGATGCCCGTTTGGGGCGCACATACGCCGCGCAAACCCGCGCGACACGGACTACCCGAACCGTCCTTCCTGGTGGCTGCCGCGCCTGTGGAGTAAGTTGGGTTTTGCGTCGACGGGAATGCTGACCGACATCATGGCTTCCACCAGGTTTCATCGCATTGTCCGGCGTGGCCGGGAATTCGGTTCCGGATTGACGCCCGACCAAGCTGTTCAAAGCCCGCCAGCGGACGATCCGAAGCGGGGCCTGCACTTCCTCTGTCTGAATGCCAACATCAGCCGGCAATTTGAGTTCGTGCAAAACGCGTGGTTAATGAGCACTAAGTTCGATGGGCTCAGCAGAGAGAGCGATCCGTTGTTGGGGAACCGTAATCCCGTCGGCGCAAAAGGTTCCACAGACAACTTCACCATCCCGCGAGAAGCGGGTGTGCGGCGTTTGATTACCGGGTTACCGAGGTTTATCCAGGTCCGCGGAGGCGCCTATTTCTTTTTGCCGGGAATCCGCGCGCTGCGGTACATCAGCCGTGCCGGCGAATCGAACGGGTAGCGGCTCGGTCATGCCATTTCGCAAGGGGGCGATATGAAAAGGATCCTCATCGTGTTGTTGTTGGTGGTTATCGTGGCGGCCGGAGCTTGGCTGTTCACGTGGTGGCGGAGCCCGATGATCGGCCACGTCAAGGATGAGGCGCAACTGGCGGGACTGACGGCGGACTATTTCCAGGCCGCTGACGAGGACTACCTGCGCGACATGGACCGGGGTCCGAATGGTCGCATCGCTCTTTCGCCCGACGAGATCAAGGGGCGCAATACGTGGATTGTGTGGACGGCGGGAAATGATCGGCTCTGGGACAAAATGACCACAGCCAGTGCGGGAGCCCTGGATTTCCTCAAAACGCTCTCCTCGTACCCCGGCCTGAAAGCCAGCCGCGATAACCGGTGGACTTATCTCGGCTTGGTGAATGAGCCTTGCTTCGTGAAGGCTAGCGGCCCCGACCCAAAGAGATACGGTCTATGGCTCGATCAGCGACGGTCCGATTGCCCTCAGGACCCATTCGAGAACCAACAGAAATATCCGGGCGTAAAGTACGGCGCACGGGGTAAGAACATTCCCGCCGGTTCTTATTACGGATACGCCACCGGAATTGTCGGTTTGCGTCTTTTCCCAAACCCCGATTTCGATGAAGCCGCGCAAAGGCAATGGGATCCGGTGAGGTATTACACGGATCGGAGCTACTACGAATCGAAGAATTTGGTCAGACCCTACCGCGTCGGAATGTCCTGTGGGTTTTGTCACGTAGGGCCCAATCCAATCCATCCGCCCGCGGACCCCAACAATCCGCAATGGGAAAACCTCAGTTCCAACGTTGGCGCTCAATACTTCTGGATTGACAAAATCTTCTATTGGGATGCGGACGAAAGTAATTTCGTGTATCAGCTCTTTCACACGTCGCGTCCGGGAACTCTGGACACGTCGCTCATTTCCACGGACAATATCAACAACCCGCGAAGCATGAACGCGTTGTATCTTGTGGGCCCGCGTTTGCTCGAAGCGAGGCGCTGGGGAAAGGAAACCCTGGCCGGGGGTAACACAGATAACCGTCAGATCAACGATTACCTCGCCACGGGTCCGCTTTCCCAACTCTTCGCAAAGCCTTCGACCGTATGGACGCCGCGCGTTCTCAAAGACGGGGCGGATTCCGTCGGAGTGATGGGAGCTTTAAATCGCGTCTATCTGAACATCGGAACCTTCAGCGAGGAATGGTTGCTGCACTTCAATCCATTGGTGGGTGGCAAGCCTATTTCGCCCATCGAAATCAAAGTGGCGCGGCAAAACTCGGCGTATTTCAAAGCAACAGAAGCGCAGACGTTTGCCACCGCCGAGTTCTTTCTCAAAACAACCGATCCTCACCGCCTTAAGGACGCCCCAGGTGGCGACAAATACCAGACCAAAGACAAGTCGCTGCTGACACGCGGCAAGATCGTATTCGCCGAAACATGCGCGCGGTGTCATTCGGGCAAACTACCTAAGATGGCCGATGGGCTCGATCCGGACGGCTGCAACGGCAAGGACTATCTGATTTGCTGGAATAAGTATTTCGACTGGACCAAAACGGCCGAGTTCAAGGAGCAGATGACGAAGATCGTTCTTGCGGACGATTTTCTGGACAACAATTATCTTTCGGCCGAATTCCGTGTTCCGGTCACCCTCCTTCATACCAACGCCTGCAGCCCACTCGCGACTAACGCCCTGGGCGGCAACATCTGGGATAACTTTTCGTCGCAGTCTTACAAGGATCTGCCTTCCGTGGGAGAAATCACCTGGTATCAACCCATGACTGGCGAGCCGCGCAAGTACACTCTGCCAGCAGGGGGACGCGGATACACGCGGCCGCCGTCGCTGATCAGCGCATGGTCTACCGCGCCGTTTCTGCTGAATAACTCAGTCGGACCGTTCGAAGCGGAGCCGTCGGTGGAGGCCCGTATGCGATCCTTCCAGGCATCCATCGAGCAGATGCTTTGGCCGGAGACGCGACAAAAGGACAGTAGCTTGGGCGATAAGGTCCCCGGTGTGATCGACCGAACGACAAAGACCAGTTATATCCGCATTGCGAGCGGGTACCTCCCCGGCGCGCTACAGCCACTTCTCGCCTTGGGTCAGCGTTTTGCTCCGTGGTTGTTCGCTTCCGGAGGCATAGAGCTCGGGCCGATTCCGGCTGGCACGCCAGTGGGTCTGCTGTCGAATCTGAGTCTGCTGGCCGAGGACACGGGCAGGCAAGTGGAGCGGGATGGCCAAATTTTATCGTTGGTGCGAAAGATGGATGGCGATCTGAAGACGCTTGGGCCGAATCCCAGCGATCAGCAGGCGGCGCAGGTCTTTGGAAACCTCGTCGAAAGCATGCTTAGCCTTAGTAAGTGCCCCGACCTTGTCGTGAATCGCGGCCATTACTTTGGAACGGATTATCTGGAGCCGGCGGAAAAGGCCGACCCACAGTTGAGCGCTAAAGCGCTGAGCGATCGGGGGCCGGCGCTGAGCGACCAGGACAAGCGCGCGCTGATCGAATTCATCAAGACCTTTTGAGGCTTGAAGGGCGCGCGAGTAATCGGGACGATCACAATGCCGTCTGGCCGAATGAAAAAGACAGTGAAACACTTCGCAAAGTGGATGTCTCGCTCCGAGGCGGAGCCCCTGTCCGTATGGGAGGTTTTGGGCGAGGAATACTGGCGCGCGATGGAGCCGGAGGAGGAGATCGAGAAGATTGCAGACTCCGAGTATTTGGAAGCGCTAAAGAGTTACCGGGAAAAACGCACGCAGTGGCAGGCCGCTGGCACGCCGGATGACGGCGGCGCTATGGCGGAGTACGCAGCGGCGGAACTGGCTTTTCGCGAGGTCTTGATCCGCCGCCTCCACAAACGCGGCAGAACCGCGCTTTGCTTTTCCGGAGGCGGCATCCGCAGTGCCACATTCGGTTTGGGAGTCCTGCAGGGCATGGCGGGGCACTCCGTCTCGCCACAGGCCCCGCATGATCCGCCGCAACTCCTGGGTGAGATCGACTATCTGTCTACAGTCTCGGGCGGAGGGTATCTAGGCGGCTGGTTTTCTTCGTGGGCCGCGCGCCACCCGCAGCGGTCCGCCGGAGTAATCCGGGAGCTCGCATCGGTTCCTGAGACGGACTGGGAGCCGGAACCAGCGCCACTCCGGTATCTTCGGAAGTTCACGAGTTATCTGAATCCGCAAGTCGGGGCCTTTTCCGCCGACACCTGGACTCTAGTGGCAACGGTCGTGCGCAATGTCGTGTTGAACTGGCTCGTGCTGCTGCCGCTCTTGGCTGCGGTTCTGATGCTGCCGCGCCTGTTATGGGGCGCCATCGGGAGCTATCCATCCATTGAGAATAACTACATTCTGATCGTCTCTGCGGCTCTGGTTTCGCTGGCGGCGGCATATATGGTGGTCGATCTTCCGAGCGCTGGGGACGCGCGCTTCCCGCAGTGGCGATTTTTGACGTTCGGGCTGCTCCCGCTGCTACTCTCCGCCGTCGGATTCTCGCTGTACTGGGCGTGGCAAGGGTATCTTGACTCCGAGCCAAGTCCCGTTGCGTTTGCTATATCCGGCGTCGCTATCATGGCGCTCGGCGTCCTGATCGGCATGCCGCTCGCCTGGGTGAAGCGTGGTTCATTCTCGCCGCTATGGATGCTCAAGGGCGCCGGATTTGCACTGATCACCGGGGCCATCGGCGGCTTCTTGGGCTACTGGGTCACTCGCGCGTTCACCGATCCTTCTACCGCGAACAGCGCTCTGTATGACGATCGGCTATACACATGGCTCTCGTTGCCGGCGCTCCTCGGTGTGTTCGCGGTGTCCCAGGGCCTGCTGGTGGCCATGACCGGCAGCTTCACGAGTGACGAGGACCGGGAATGGTGGTCTCGCTCTATGGCATGGATCTTCATTGCCATTGTCTGCTGTTTCGGATTTAGCGGCATAGTACTGCTGCTTCCCGATCTGGCCGAGCGACTCCATTCCATTCGTTGGCATTCGGTGGGGACGGTCGTCGCGGGCCTGCTTGCCAGTGGCATCGGGTTCAGCCCCGGCACGGCCGCCACCAATGGCGAGAAAGATCAGGCCGGCTCGCCCACCATTTCCCAGCGCGTTTTGACGCTGGTGTCAAAACTGATCCTACCCGTGTTCTTGCTGCTATTGGTCAGTCTGATCGCTAGTCTTAACCAGGCGGCGAGCCAGCAGCTTGGCGACTGGCTCTCCTCGCCGAGTCTAAGTTCCCTGCAGCATTCGCAGTACCGGGCGATTCAATTACTGGCGCGCCTGGCTGCCTGGCTCTCCTCAAATGTCCCTAGCTCGCCGCACGATCCGCCTGCCCCGGCGATCGAGTTCCTTCTGATGACCTTGCTGGCGGTTCCCGCTTTGCTACTCTCCCGCCTGATCGACGCGAACAGGTTTTCGCTGCACGCCATGTACCGAGCCCGGTTGATTCGCACCTTCCTGGGCGCCTCCAACAAGGATCGAAAGGCGAACCCATTCACGGGTTTCGATCCGACAGACAATATCCCGATGACCGCGTTGCCCTCCAAGCCGCTTCACGTGGTAAACGTTACCTTGAATCTCGTCAAAGGAGAGAACCTGGCTTGGCAGCAGCGAAAAGCTGAATCTTTCACCGCGACACGCTATCACACGGGAGGCTGCCGCCTCGCGTATCAGCGCTCCTCCGGCTACTTCGGTGGCGTGACTCTGGGCGGAGCCATCACGATTTCCGGGGCGGCGGCTAACCCGAATATGGGCTATGCTTCTTCTCCGCTTCTGAGCATCGTGATGATGCTATTCAATGCCCGACTCGGCGCCTGGTCGGCTAATCCCGGAGATGCCGGACGCGGTCTTTGGTTCAAAACCAGTCCAACCTATTCCGTGCGGCCTTTCATCGACGAGGCATTCGGGCTCACAAGCGATAAGAACAAATGGGTCAACCTCTCGGACGGCGGCCATTTCGAAAACCTCGGAATTTACGAAATGGTGCTCCGGCGCTGCCGAACCATCATCGTGGTGGATGGATCCGCCGATCCCGCCTTCCACTTTGACGACTTAGGCAGCGCCATCCGTAAGATTCGCATCGATATGGGAATCGACATCGAGTTCCCCGACCTTTACATCACGCCGGAAGCCACCCCGCGCTCCCGGCATTGCGCAATTGGAACCATAGGATACAAAGCCGTTGACGGCGCGCCAGCCGAGGATGGAGTTCTCATCTACATCAAGGCTTCCCTCACGGGTAACGAACCTCGCGACGTGTTGAATTACGCCAAGCAGAACCCCGCCTTTCCACACGAGCCCACTAGCGACCAATGGTTTGATGAATCACAGTTCGAAAGCTATCGCCGTTTGGGTTACCACGTGGTAGATGAACTTCTCCAATTCCGCATTGGGCGCTGTTCCCTACGGGAATTCACTGAGACTGTTTCCAAGTACTGCGCTTTGGAAGACACCCAGGCGGTGGGTAAGTCCCGAGTGTGAGCCTCGCTCGCCTCGGAGTCTCTGAAATGTCCTGCTCTTTCACCTCACTACTCAACACGGCAATTTTGGATGATACTTTAAACTAATCAGGAGCGACCCATGATTCCCATCTTCCGCGCCGCAAGTTTGCGTGTTGCACTCGCCGCGAGTTCCCTTGCGGCCGGTAACACTGCTCTTTATGCCCAGTTCCACACGCCGTCAATAGATGGCGTCATTCAGCCAGGCGAATATGGCAACGTGCAGAACCGCACAAACCAGATCGGCACCAACACCGGCCAAACCTGGTACATGACCTGGGACGCGGCGCATCTCTACGTGGGTATCGCTAATGCCAATCTGAGTGAAGGCGCCGTCGTCTATATCGATGCGAGCCCGGCGAATCCACCCAATGGCGGCGCCAGCGCCGGCGGTAATGTCGCCGGTTTTAATTACGATGGCGAAGAGATCGCCACGCTGCCGTTTCGGGCGCAGTTCGTCACCTATTTCAAGGACGGCTACAACGAATATCGGAACTCGGATGGCAATGGCAATTGGACCAATCCGGTATCCGGTTACGGTACGTATGCCTCCGCTGGCAGCGTGCGCGAGTTTGCCATTCCTTGGCAGGCCATCACTGGCGGCGGCATGCCCTCGTCGTTCCTCTTCCTCGGCCTGCTCAGCTCGAGCACCGGTCACGTCTACGGTCAGGCCCCGAACGATAATGGCGGTGGCAACGTGGGCACCTCGGCCGCATACACCCAGTATTTCGTCGTCAACAGCACGGCGAACGGCTTTAGTACGCCGCCGTTCTCGATCGATAACTCGAGTAATACCGTCAGTCTGCCGGCCTTATACCACAACACGTTCGATTCCTACTATCGCAGTCAGGAGGGCGCCGTGCCGGCGGGCACGACGGTGACGCTCCGCCTGCGCACGGCGCACTTGGGCGCCACCGCCGTCAATCTGCGAGTTTATCTGTTCGATGCCGCCTCGGGCACTACCGCCGGCCCCAACGATTCGCCGATGGCTTTCCTCGAGACCCAATCCGCCAACGGCACACTGTACGACGAGTACACCGTGGACTACACGACACCCGCCACGCCCGCCGTCGTGTACTACAAATTCGCGGTCATCAACGGCGCTGGCACAGCCTACTATAGTGACGATTACATCGACGACTACGACAACGTGAATAAGGATGGCGCCGGCGCGGCGGCCGCCACCGAGCCTTTGGACGCATTCCAAATTACGGCTTACGCTCCAGGTTTTCAGGCCCCCGCCTGGATGGCCGGCGCCAACGTCTACCAGATCTTCCCGGACCGTTTCCGGAATGGCGACCCTACCAACGACTACTGTGTGCCGGGTAGTACGTCCGGCTGTCCTTCGTTCTACGGGGCCGGGTCCGGGGGTGATATCGCTGTCACACCTTGGAACAAGCAGCTCTGCGATCCGTACAATGCGAGCCTTCCCTGTCACAATAACTTCGGCAGCATTTTCTATGGCGGCGACCTGCTGGGTATCCAAGACGAGTTAGATTACATCCAAGGCCTGGGCTTCGATACCCTATACCTGAATCCTATTTTTTATGCCAGTTCCAATCACCGCTATGATACCGACGACTTTTTGAGTATCGATCCGGCGCTCGGCGGAAACGCCGCGCTGAGCTCACTCATGACTGCCATGAACCGGCGTGGTCTGCGCGTTATCCTCGACGGAACCTTCGAAGACGCATCTTCGGACAGCACCTACTTCAACGAATACGGCAAGTTCACCACGACCGGCGCCTGCCAGTCGCTCAGCTCGGCGTGGCGGACCTGGTTCCAATTCCTGAACAACAACGTGCCGTGCACCACCAGCGGATACAACGGGTGGGGCGGATTCAGCAGCCTGCCGCTGATGGACCCTGCGCAGCCTGCCGTGCAGCAGTTTTTCTTCAGCGGAACGCCCGACAACGTCATGCTGCATTGGTACAGTGCCGGCGTCAGCGGATGGCGATTTGACAGTGCGCCCAGCATCCCGAATTACTTTTGGCACGCGCTGCGTCCCTATGCGAAGAGCTACAACGCCAACGGCCCGCTGATCGGCGAGATATGGTCCAATGCCAGCCAATGGCTGGCCGGCGATCAGATGGATTCGGTGATGAACTACCGCTTCCGCCGCAATGTGACCGGTTTCGTGCGCTGGCCTTACAACTGGGTGGATGACAACGACAACGGCGACGACGCCATCATTCCTCTCACACCGAGCCAGTTTGACGCCGCCAATCGTGCCGTGCGCGACGACTATCCGCCCCAATCTACGGCGGCCATGCTGAATTTGATTGACTCTCATGACACCAACCGCGCGCTTTTCGTCATGACCGAGTTAGGCGATACCGGCCTGGTTCAAGCCAAGCAGCGACTCAAGCTGGCCGCCTTGTTCCAGTTCACTTACATCGGCGCGCCCACCGTATTTTACGGGGATGAGGCGGCCATTAACGCGCCCTCGCTGTTTAGCGGCGCGAACGGTCCGAAAGGCGATCCGTACACCCGCGCTCCGTATCCATGGACCGATCAGGCCGGCGACCCTAGCGTCTACGGTCCGCCGGACCAGACCGTCATCGGTTACTACACGGCCCTGGGTCACCTGCGCAAACAGCACCCGTCGCTGGTCGCCGGAAAGTTCGTCACGCTGCTGACTGGCGATACCCAGCAGCCGTCGGCCGCCAACACCTACGCCTATGCGCGCTCCATTCCGGGGGAAGAGACTGCCATCGTGGCGCTCAACAACGGCTCTAGTGCCAATATGCCTGTTATCCCCGTTGGCGCCTATTATCCCAACTCGACCGTGTTGCAGGATGCCATCGGAGGCGCAACTTACACGGTCTCCGGCGGAAACGTGAGTCTGACCTTGAACCCAATCAGCGGCGTCCTCCTCCTGCCCGCACCCGCTTCCGTGGATCTCACGCCTCCTACTGCGAGCCTGAGCTTGACACCCGCGCCGAACACTACCGGGTCGAACAACAGCTCTCCCGTAACGGTCACGATCATTGCCAGCGACACCGGCAGCGGCGTCAGCCAGATTCTCTATTGGCTGGACGGCGGCCCGGTGAGCAGCGTGTCGGCATCCACCGCGACCGTCAGCGTCAGCGGCGCCGGTGCGCACGCCGTAGGAGTACGGGTCCTCGATAACGCCGGTAACATCAGCCAACAGTATACCCAGCTGGTGAACATCGATCTGCCAGGGGCGCGCTGAAAGCTCCCAATCGTGAAAGCGTAAGCGGGGAATACTGGTTCCTTCGCATCCCTCCGGCGATTCTCCAGTTCCTTCAGGGCCCGCCCCGACGCTCTGAATCGAGGTGGAATCCGGAAGAATCCCCAAGGCGATCAGGGCATTCTCGGTCCGTTTCTGGAATTCGGCTGTACGAACCATCACGCCGCAGTGTACACTACGTACAAGTCAAAACATGGCACGAAGAGGCGGCAAGCTATGGCGGACAAGCCTGCTCCTGGGACTCGCCGGTTGCCTGGCGGCGCAGGCTGAGACGCCCATCGACGAGGCTTTCAACCGGCTCTACAACTTCGACTTCAAACGATCGCAGGAGATACTCGACCGGCAGAGCCAACTTACCCCGCTCGACCCGCTGCCGCTTTCTGTCAATGCGGCCAGCCGTCTCTTTTCCGAACTGCACCGATTGAAGATTCTGGAGCTGGACTTCTTCACCGACGACGATAAAGTGGTGGACCGGGAGGCATTGGTACCCGATCCGGCCGTTCGGCAGGCATTCCTCCGTTTGGTGGGAGATTCCGAGCGTCTCGCCAACGTGCGAATGGCCGCGAAGCCCGACGATCCCGACGCGCTGTTTGCCCTCTGCATGGCCACCGGGCTCGAGACCGACTACGCGGCCCTGATCGAGCGGCGCCGTTTCGGCAGCTTCGCGCTATCGAAGAGAAACCAGGTCTACGCGCGCAAGCTGCTGGCGCTGAACCCTCCCGTCGATGACGCATACATGACATTCGGTACCGTCGAGTACGTCGTCGGCAGCCTGCCATTTTTCCTGCGCTGGTTCATTCATCTCGACCAGATCACCGGGAGCAAGCAAAGAGGCATCGAAGAGCTGGAACTGGTGGCCCACCGCGGAAGGTATTATGGTCCCCTGGCGCGAATGATGCTGGCCGTGATCCATATCCGCGAAAAGCGTCCCGCCAAAGCCGAGGAGTTGCTGGCCGGGCTGGTCACCCAATTCCCGGAGAATCCGCTGTTCCGCAAGGAACTGTTGCGCGCGCGCCGCCTGGCGAACCCGGCCGGGGCAGGCCGCGTCAAGTAATGTCGGCGCGCGGAGGAGCCTCCTGGCTGTAGATTGCCACCTTGTCACTGGCTCGCCCGTGGACTAAACTCAGTGAAGAAAGAGGCAGCTACATGAGACGTCACTGCGGCATTCTGTCCCTCTTGCCGCTATTTGCTGCAGCGGCATTCGGGCAAATGCTAACCTCATCGTCGTTTTCCACCGGACCCGACAAATCCTTCCAGGCCGCCGTCACGTTCCAGACGCCGATGCTTGTGCCGCACCCGATAGTTGGCGCACCCTACTACGGTGAGCACATATCCGAAGACGTGCAGACGCTCGCGAATGGCGCTCATATCACGCGGTCCAGCCAGTACCAGAGGACCTGGCGCGACTCGCAGGGCCGCACACGCACGGAGCGCCTGGTTGCAAAGACCTCTTTGCCGGATGTGCCGCCGCTCATTCAGATTACCGATCCTGTGGCAGGGTACTTCTACGCGCTGGACGCCGGAAAGAAAGTGGTGCATCGCGTGGCGTTGACGCTGCCGGGAGGTGCCCAATCCGTAAACCCCGCCCCGATGTCGAACGGTGCCGCGCCTCGGACCGGCGCAGCGGGCTCCGGCTCCGCCGCAATTGCGGTCGCTGGATCGGCGATTGAGCGGAAGTCCGAAGCGCCGCGGCCTCAGATCAGCCAAGAGGCGCTCGGCACCAAGACCTTGGACGGCATCGTAGTCGAAGGATCCCGGACAACGACGGTTTACCCAATCGGTTCCGCGAATAACGATGCGCCGTTCAGCACGACCGTGGAAACCTGGCGGTCGCCGGACCTCAGTCTCGTGCTGCTCATGACGAACGACGACCCGCGCACCGGCGTAATCGCCTCGAAGATCGTCAATCTCAACACGCAAGAGCCAGACCCCGCGCTTTTCGTGCCGCCCCCGGACTACACCATCGTGGATGAGACCGGCTCCTTCACCATCACCTGGGGCGCTCAATAGCGCGGATTACAGCGGCGTAGCTCCCGCCCAGTTCAATGCCGCTCACGCCGGCGCCGGCACAGTCCATCGCACCAGCCCAACAGCGCGCCGGAGTGTTCTCCACCCCCGGCGCTACACTTCTTCCGTAAGATCCGGCTCGGGCAGCATGTCATGCTCTCGCGCCACCCAGACGTACAGAGTGGGAAGTAGGAAAATGTTCATCACCATGGCTACCATCAGTCCACCCACGATCACGATGGCGAAGGGGCGCTGGGAGTCGGAGCCGATGGCGTGCGATAGCGCGGCGGGCAGCAATCCCAGCGTGGCGACGAGCGTGGTCATCATGATCGGCCGCAAGCGCAGCACGGCCCCTTCAATGGCGGCGTCCTCCACCGAGTGGCCGCGCGCGCGAAGCTGGTTGATGTACTCCAGCATGATGACGCCGGTCTGCACGCACACGCCAAACAGCGCCAGAAAACCGACCCCCGACGATACGCTGACATGTGAGTGCCCGTAACCAGCAGCGCCAGCAGGCCGCCGAGCGGCGCCATGGCCATGTTTACCAGCATCAGGCCGGCCCATTTGAAGGAATGGAACATGCGTATAGAGAATGATGAAGATCACCAGAACGGTGATCGGCAGCACCACCATCAGCCGTTTCTGCGACCGCTGCTGGCTGGCGTATTCGCCGGCCCAATCGATGGTGTAGCCCTTGGGCAGTTTCACCTGTTGCTTCACTTTGGCGATGGCCTCTTCCACCGTGCTCCCCAGGTCGCGGCCGCGCACGCTGAATATTTCATGCGCCACGTAGCGCGAATTCGCCTCACGATAAATCTCCGAAGCGCCGTCCAACTCCCGGACATTGCACAACTGCGCCAGGGACACGCGCTCGCCGGAAGGCGCTGAGCAGTCGGATGCGCTCGATGGCTTCCTTGCGTATCGCGATAAGCCGGCAGATAGCGCGCCACCAGGTCGAAACGCTGCTCGCCTTGCAGCACCTGGCTGACGGCATTGCCGCCGACGGCGGTCTGGATGGCGTCCTGCACGTCCGCCACGTTGATGCCAAAGCGGGCGGCCTTCGTCGCGGTCCACCCGGAATTCGAGGTTCGGCTGCCCGATCACGCGAAACAGGCCCAGATCCTCGACGCCGCGGACGCCGCGCATCACATTGACGATCTCGTCGCCCTTGGCCTCCAGCAGCTCTGCAAATCGTCGCCGTAAACCTTGACGGCAAGTTCGCCTTTGACGCCGCTCACGGCTTCTTCCATGTTGTCGGAGATGGGCTGCGAAAAATTCCAGAGCACGCCCGGCATTTCTCCACCTCGCGGTCCAGGCGGCGATCAGTTCGTCTTTGTCCTGGTGGAACACCGGCCGCCACTGCTCCTTAGGTTTCAAGTCGACGAAGTATTCGGTGTTGAAGAAGCCGGTGGTGTCGGTGCCATCGTCGGGCCGGCCCACCTGCGAGACCACTTGCGTGACCTCGGGAAACGAGGCGAAAATCACCCGCGCCTGGTTGGTGAGCCGGGTGCCCTCGGTGGGACCGGTGCTGACGGCGCCAGAGTGCCGCGCGCCCAGATGGCGCCTTCGTCCAGGTGCGGCAGAAACTCGGAACCGATGATGCCGCTGGTCAACAGGTACGCGGCCGCCCCAACCGACAGCACGGCCACGCCCACCGGCGCCCAGCGATGCTCGATGGCCCACTGCACGGCCGCCCGGTAACGCGTCGGTGACGAACATCAACACCGGGTTGTGCCATTCCCTGCGTCTCGCGGCGGAACAGGAAGCTCGAGAGCACCGGCGCCAGCACCATGGAAAAGAGCAGCGCGCCCAGCCAGCGCGAAGGCCACCGTCCACGCCATTGGCTTGAACAGCCGCCCTTCCACGCTCTGCAAGGTGAAGATGGGCAGGTAGGCGGTGATGATGATGGCGATGGCGTAGAACACCGGGCGCTGCACTTCGTGCGCGGCCTCGCGGATGCGCTCCATGGCCGATTTGGGCGTTTCGCGCTCGCCCAGATGGCGCACGATGTTCTCCACCATCACCACTGCGCCATCCACCACCATGCCGAAATCGAGCGCGCCCAGCGAGAGCAGGTTGGCGGGAATGTGGCGCAGGTCGAGGCAAATCGAGGCGAACAGCAGCGAAAACGGAATGGTCAGGGCCACGATCAGCGCGCCGCGCACATTCCCCAGGAACAGGAACAGGATGATGGCCACCAGGATGATTCCTTCGGTCAGGTTGTGCAGCACGGTGTGCGTGGTGAAGTGCACCAGGTCGCTGCGGTCCAGGAACGGAACCACCTTCACGCCCGGGCGGCAGAATGCTGTTGTTCAGCTCGTCCACCTTGGCGTGGATGGCCTTCAGCACCTGGTCGGAATCGGCGCCCTTGCGCAGCAGCACGATGCCTTCGACCACGTCGTCATTGTCGACGACCCTGCCGTCGGCGCGGTGAATCGCCTTGCCGATCTGCCCCAGCCGGATCTTGGGGCCCTGCTCCACCGTGGCGATGTCGCGAGACGCGAATGGGCGTGCCGTTCTGCGTCTTTAACACGGTTTTGCCGATGTCCTCGACGTTGCTCGACCAGGCCCACTGCGCGCACGTTGACCTGCTGCAAGCCTTGCTCGATGAAGCTGCCCCCCGCATTCACGTTGTTGTTGCCGAGCTGCTGCTCCACCTGCCCGACGCTCAACCCGTAGTCCACCAGCTTGTCGGGGTCGATGCGCACCTGGTATTCCTTGGTCGATGCCGCCAAAGCTGGCCACGTCAACCACGTTGGGCACCGATTTGAACTGCTTTTCGAGCACCCAATCCTCGAGCGCCTTCAGTTCCATCAGGTCGTACTCGGGATTGTGCTGTGCAGCGTGTACCAATAGATCTGGCCGACCGGGCTCCAGTCCGTGCCCATCTGCGGCTGCAGACCCTGCGGCAGAGTGACCTCGGAAAGGCGCTCCAGCACCTTGGCGCGATTCCAATCGTTGTCGGAATCGTCGTCGAAGACCAGCATTAGGCTGGAAAGCCCGAACAGCGAAGTGGAACGCAGGTGCTCCAGGTGCGGCAGTCCGTTCATCACGATTTCGAGCGGAATGGTCACCTGCTGCTCGACTTCCTCCGCCGCGCGTCCCGGCCACTGGGTAATGACCTGGACGTAGTTGTTGGCCACGTCGGGATATGCTTCGATCGGCAGCTTCTCAAAGGAAACGACGCCCCAGAAAAACAACAGCGCAGCAATCACCACGACAAGGAAACGGTTGCCGAGCGCGAAATCGACGATTCTCCGGATCATGCGCGCGTCACCGGGTTATTGCTCCGCTGTGTTCTGGAGCACGAGAGCGTTGGAGACCACCGCGTCGCCCGGCGCGATGCCGCTCGATATTTCCTGAAGATTCGGCGGCAGCATGTTGCCGCCCGTCACCGCGACCCTGCGGAACTTCTTTTCGCCCGCCGGGACATAAACCCAATCGCGGTCATGCAGGTGCAAAACAGCCGAGGCCGGCACCACCGCGCGCGATTCCTTCCGCTGGCCGTGGAAGGTGGCCGTAACGAACATCCCCAGGCGCATCAGGCCGGGATTGGAAACCTGCAGCCGCACCTTGGCGGTGCGGATGTTGGGGTCCATGATAGGGCCTATGTTGTCGATGCGGGCGCGCAGCACCTGTCCCGGATAGGCGCTGAGATGGATATCGGCGAACTCGCCCATGCGCACACTCGCCAGGTCGTTCTCGTACACGTCGCAGATTACCCATACGTTGGAAAGATCGGCGATGGTGAACAGGTTAGGCGAGTTGTCGAGCGTCTTGACGCCGGCCGCGTTGGTGACGTTCTGCTCCACGATCACGCCCGAAATCGGCGCAAAAATATCTACCAGGGAGCTGGGGTGGTCGACATCGACGCCCAGCACCTTGAGGTGCTCCAGCGCCGTGTCCACGTCCACCTGCGCTTTATCGGCGGCATCCTGAGCCACTTCGAGATCTTTTTGCGCCATGGCGCCCTTGTCGTACAGCAGTTGGGTGCGCGAAAGCTGCGCCCGCAGCAGCGTCTGATCGGCCAGCGCGTGGCGGTAATCGGAAAAAGCCGAAGAAATATCGGAGCTTTGCACGCGCATCAGCAGCTGCCCCTTGGTGACGGTGTCGCCGAGCTTGGCGTTGATGGCGACCACGCGGCCGGAGGCGAGCGAAATCACCGGCACGTTGCGCGAGACGTCGGCGCTAACCACGCCGGTCACTTGCAGTTCGGGCGCCGTCTCGCGCAGCTCCGCGGTGGCCAGGGGGAACTGCTCCGGATGGTCCACCTGGATCACGTTCACGTCGGATTCGTTTTCGACCTGCGCCGGCGGCGGCGCTTCGGCCTTGGGATCCGGCTGTCCCTTGGCCCGGCAGCCGGCCAGCGCCAGCGCCACAAGCAGACAGCCGATCATGCCCCGTGCGAGATTCATGGAATCACCTCGCGGCCGACAGCCAGGTTCAACTGCCCGGCGGCCGTCAGATAGCCTGCGATCAGATTGAGGTAGGCGACCTGCACCGCCCGGTAATCGTGCTGTGCATCCAGAAAGTCCACCAGCGCCGCGCCTCCGTGTTGGTAAGAAAATGAAACGATGTCGCGCACGCTGGTGGCGCGCGCGAGAAAGCCGTTCTCTCCCCGGTACGGCTCGCAGAAGATTCACCGCCGAGACCAGCGTGAAGTAGGCCGAATCCACATCGCTGAAGACCTGGTTCCGGGCGGCGTCGCGCAGCCGCTCGGCGTGCTGGATGTCGATCTCGGTGCGCGCTTTCTCGCCCTGGTTCTTGTCGAAAATGCGCAGCGGAATGCTGATGCTGGCGCCCATGTAAACCGGGATGGGCGGGTTGCGGCCGAAGTCCACGCTGAATGTAGGATCGGTCGACCCATTGGCCACCGCCAGCTTGTGATCGGTTTCCGCCTTGTCCACCGCCTGCGACCGCCGCTTTCAAGTCCGGCCGGGTGGCCAGCGCGATGGTGTGGAACTCCTCGAGCGGCGTCAGTTGCTCCGCGAAATCGAACGGCCCCGTAACGTCGAACTTGTCCACCGGCGAGCGGTCGCTCAACATGGCCAGCAAGGTAATCTTGGCGGTGCGCAAGTTGACCATCGCCGTTTCGTAGTCGGATTGATACTGCGGCAACTGGAGTTCGATGCGGTCCAGGTCCACGCGCGCGATGTCGCCGGCTTTGTAGCGTTCGCGGCTGATGCCGAGCTCTTTGTCGAAGTACTCCAAATTGTCCTTGGCCAGCGCCAGCACCTGTTTGGCCTGCAAGGTCTGCACGAAAGCCGTGCGCAAAGTGAACAGGAGGGTGCGCTCCAGGTCCCCTTGTTGCGACACGGCGATGGCGGTGCCCTTTTGCGCGCTTTCCAGGCGCAGTTCGCGCTTGTGCTGCCGCTCGTGCAGGTAATCGAAACTCGCCAGCGGTTCCGTATACGCAAACGGCCGGTACGGGTTCGAGCTGAAAAAATCGAGCTGGTCGAGCGTGAACGAGAAATTCGGGTTGGGGCGCAGATAGGCGGTGATTTCCTGGTCCTTGGATTCCTGAATGTTGATCTGGCCGGCCTGCAGCGTGGGGTTGGCGGCGGCGAATTTCTCTTTCACCTGCTCCCAGGTGAGCGCCGTCTGCGCGAAGGCGGGAAGCAGGCAAGCCACTGTCACACACCCGCAGATGCGCAGGGCGGCGCGGGCGATTTGGTTGGCATCGGCTGGCAAGATCCGCGTCCGTTTCAGCTTCATTTGGATACTGGAGGCCGGTCAGGCCCGCGACAAGTCTGGCAAGAGTTCCTCCATTCAGTTTACCGGTTCGGCCGGCGGGCTCACCGCCTATCTTTCGGACGCGGTCAACCTATCTTTTGGCCCAAGGCCTTGGGTTGTGGCGGAATTACATCTACAATTCGAATAAAGGCGCACCAGTGCAACTGTCACAACTCCAGGGCAACCTCCGTGTGGCCGTGGCCGCCCTGCTCATACTGGCTGTGGCGCTGATTGACTGGCACGTCGATCTGCCGCTGGCGTTCGGCTTCCTCTACCTCGGCCCCATTCTGCTGGTAGGCACCGTGTGGCCCCGCTGGCGGATCCTGGCGATGGCGGTGCTGTGCACCGTGCTTTCGCATATCTTTGCGCCGCCTTATCCGCTCAACGTGTCGTTGCCGGAGGACTTCCTGGTATTCATTGCGCTGGCCGGCACCGGGCTGTTCGCCTTCGAAATCAGCCGAACCCGCGCTCGCGAATTGGGAAACCTGCGCCGCGTGGAACGCGAAGTGGCCGCGCGGCGTTCGGCGGAAGAGCAGCTCGAGTTTCTGATCGAAAGCAGTCCCGTGGCCATACTGACCATGGCCCCCGATTGCCTCGTTCTGCGGGCCAACCAGGCTGCGCACCGGCTGTTTGGCGTGGCCGATGGCGAATTCACCGGCAAGAGCATCCGGCGCTACGTGCCGGCGCTCGGCCGCGTGCCCTTCGGCGGCACCGCGCAGCCGACGTTCCGCACCGAGATGCAGTGCCGCGGACAGCGCAACAGCGGTGACGTGTTTCTGGCCGATGTATTCTTTTCCACCTACCAAACGGCCATGGGCCCGCGCCTGGCCGCCCTCGTCGTCGATGCCTCCGAGCAACTGCGGGAACGCGAGGAATCCGGCCTCGAGCAGTTGCTGGCCGGTTCGCGCGTCCTGGTGGGCGCGGTTTCCCACGAGATCCGCAACGTCTGCGGCGCCATCGCCGTGATCTATGAGAACCTGGCCCGCTCGGGGGCGCTGCGGGCCGACCGGGACTTTGAGGCGCTGGGATCGCTGGTCGAAACGCTCACCCGCATCGCCTCAGTCGAGCTCAAGCACAGCCAGCGGCCCAACCCGGTGGCCGGCATCGACCTGTTCGAAACCCTGGATGAGCTGCGCATCGTCCTTGAACCCTACTGCCGTGAAGCCGGGATCGATGTGCACTGGGAGGTGCCGGAGGAATTGCCGCCGGTATGGGCCGACCGCCACAGCCTGTTGCAGGTGTTGCTCAATCTCATCAAGAATAGCCAACGGGCTCTCGATAACGCGGCGGCCAAGCGGATCGATATCACGGTATCGGCCAACAGTCAGGCGGTGCTGCTCCGGGTCACCGATTCCGGCCCGGGCATCAGCTCCACCGAAAAGCTCTTTCAGCCCTTTCAGCACGGCGCGCAGTCCACCGGGCTGGGACTGTTTCTCTCGCGCGCCTTCGTGCGGTCTTTCCACGGAGAACTGCGGCACGATCCGACGGTAGCCGGCTGCTCCTTCGTCATCGAACTGGCCGTGGCCGGCCCTAGCGAACGCGAATTCTCGCGCATGGCGGAACATGGAACCCATCCGGTTGTTATTGCTTGACGACCACGTGCTGTTCCGCGAGAGCCTCAGCCGTTTGCTGGCCTCCGAGCCGGATTTCGTAATGGCCGGCCATTGCGGCACTGTGGCCGAAGCGCTCGAGATCCTCCAAAACACGCCAGTGGATGTGATACTGCTCGATTACGACCTCGGCGACGATCACGGCGCGCAGTTCCTCGCAGCCGCGCACCACGCCGGTTATCGCGGCAAAACTCTGATGGTGACGGCCGGTATGAGCGCCACCGAAAGCTCGCTGGCGCTCAAGCTGGGCGCCTCCGGCGTTTTTCTCAAGCACAATTCCCCGGGCAGCCTGGCTCAGGCCATCCGCCAGGTGGCTGCCGGCGAAATGTGGGTCGACGCAAAAGTGATTCAATCGCTGGCCGACAACGTGAGCTTCCGCGAAGAGCAGAACCTTCGCCGGCTGCTCACCGAACGCGAACAGGAGGTATTACAGGGGCTTTTTGAAGGATTAACCAACAAGGAGATCGCCGCGCAACTCGGCGTCTCGGAAAGCGCCGTCAAGGCGACGCTGCAGCAGCTCTTTCAAAAGACTCACGTGCGCACGCGCAGCCAACTGGTGCGAATCGCGCTCGAATCTTCGCTAGGCACCACGCGAAGGTAAACGGCCCGTGGCGCGCGGCCGCGCCGGGGGTTCCACGTGCGGGTGCAGGCGATTGTAGATCGCCCATGCGATGCCACTCAGCACGCCGAGAACGATCAGAATCTCGGGGATATCCAGCCCCATATTTCTGCCTCTGCTTAATTGTACGTCGAACCCTGTCCAAATGGAAGGTTTATGAAAACGCCCTCAGGGTACTGCCCCTTTATCTTTCTTAACTCGTGGCTGGCCAATGGCTTGCTCCCTGTCCGGCCCAGTCCCCAAGACCATCCTGCGCAAGGCTCACTCCAGCGCCAAGCCCGATTCCTTCAGCGCACGCCAGCCGCCATCGAGCGATATGGCATTTGTGTAGCCCATCTTCTGCAGATTATCGGCCACCAGCGCGGAGCGGAACCCGCCGCCGCAATAGAGCACCAGGGTGGCAGCTTTATCCGGCACGCGGGTTTCAATGTCGCGTTCGATGATGCCCTTGCTCAAGTGAATCGCGCCCGCCACATGCCCGGCGGCCCACTCGCTCTCTTCGCGGGTATCCACCAGCAGGTGCGGCTCGGCCGAAGCGAGCAGCTTCCGGTAGGCGTCGATATCGATCTCTTTCACACGCGTCTTGGCATCATTGACTAACTTCAGGAAACCTTCGCTGTGTTTCATGGATTGTGACTCTCCGGTAACGCCGGCGGTCTTTGCCGCCGGTGCCTTGTAACTTGTGCGCTCTCGACCACGGCCACCGTGCCGGATACTCGTTAAGCCCCTGCAAAAAAGCACCGGCGGCAAGACCGCCGGCGTTACTCCACCCGCTCGATCCTCGCCCCCGCCGCGGCCAGCTTCTGCTCGATCTTCTCATAGCCGCGATCGATGTGGTAGACGCGGTCGATCACGGTTTCGCCCTTGGCCACCAGCGCCGCCAGCACCAGCGATGCGCTGGCCCGCAGGTCGCTCGCGATCACGCCGGCACCCGTAAGCGCGCGCGGCCCCGCCACCATGGCCTGCTTGCCATCCACACGGATATTGGCGCCCATCCGCGCCATTTCCTGCGCGTGCATGAAACGGTTTTCGAAAATCGTCTCGACGATGATCGCGATGCCTTCCGCCTGCGTCATCAGAGCCATGTATTGCGCCTGCAAATCGGTGGCGAAGCCGGGATACTCTTCCGTGGTCATATCCACCGAGCGCAGTTTGCCTCCCGCCCGCACGCGCACGCTGTCGGCAGCCGGTTGTGTCACGTCCGCCCCGGCCTGTTGCAACTTCGCCACGAGCGCGCCCACGTGTTCCGGATTGCATTCCGTGACCGTCACGTCGCCGCCGGTAATCGCGCCGGCCACCATAAACGTGCCGGCTTCAATGCGGTCGGGGATGATGGTATGTTCGGCGCCGCCCAGTTGCTCCACGCCCTGGATGCGGATGGTGGACGTGCCCGCGCCTTCGATTTTGGCGCCCATCTTGCTCAATAAATCCGCCAGGTCCACCACCTCCGGCTCGCGCGCCGCGTTGCGCAGCACGGTTTCGCCCTTGGCCAGCACCGCCGCCATCATCAGATCTTCCGTGCCGGTGACCGTGATCCGGTCGAAATGCACGGTGGCGCCGCGCAGCCCTTCCGGCGCAGCGGCTTCGATATATCCGTGCGATTGGTGAATGCGCGCGCCCAGTTGTTCCAGGCCGAAAATGTGCAGGTTGATGGGTCGCGCGCCGATGGCGCAGCCGCCCGGCAACGAGACACGCGCTCTGCCCGCGCGCGCCACCAGCGGGCCCAGCACCAGGCTGGAGGCGCGCATGGTCTTCACCAGCTCATACGGCGCTTCCGGCGAGACGATCTTCGATGCCTCGAGGCGCACCGCATTGTCTTCGATATCCACGCGGGCGCCAACGTCCACCAGCAACCGCTGCATGGTGCGGATATCGCGCACGCGCGGGATGCGGTGCAGCGTCACCGGCTCCGCGGTGAGCAGCGCCGCCGCCAGCGCGGGCAGCGCCGAGTTTTTCGAACCGTTAACCGGGATTTCGCCCCGCAGAGCGTTCCCGCCGTTTATCACGAATTTATCCATGCGAATTCTCTTGGTACACCGACCGCTCCCTTTGGTCGCGGCTCCGATGCGCGTTCGGAGCCCTAACGGAGCCGCGACCAGAGGGAGCGGTCGGTGCGATAACGCTGAACCTCTTCGTCATCCAGCCAGCGCCTTCGACACCCGCCCACCGGCTTCGGCCAGCATCCGTTCGGCCTCCTCGCGCGCGCAACCCTTCCGGCTCATCACGATGGCCACGGCAACCCGGCCGCCGCTCGCCTCCAGCAGCTCGCCGGCACGCTTCTGGCTCACTTCGGCAGCCGCGGCGATGATCCGCCGCGCCCGGTCGGCCAGCTTGCTGTTCTTCGGCTGCACGTTCACCATCAGGTTGCCGTAAACGTAGCCCAGCCGGATGCACACCGCCGTGGAGAGCATGTTGAGGACCAACTTCTGCGCCGTTCCCGCCTTCAGCCGTGTCGAGCCGGCAATCACCTCCGGCCCCACCAGCGGCGTAATGGCTATATCGGCCGCGCGCGCCAGTTCCGAATCCGCGGTGCAACTGATCCCCACCGTCACCGCGCCCATCCGCCGCGCTTCCGCGATAGCCCCCAGTACGTAAGGCGTGCGGCCGCTGGCGGCCAGGCCCACCAGAACATCTCGCGCGGTGAATCCGCCCTTCGTCAAGTCGCGCGCGCCCGTGGCCGGATCGTCTTCGCTGGCTTCGGTCGCGCGGCTTACCGCCGCATCCCCACCGGCGATGATGCCGACAATGAGTTCCGGCGGCGCGCCGAACGTGGGCGGAATCTCCGCCGCATCCAGCAGGCCCAACCGCCCGCTGGTTCCGGCGCCGAGATAGAACAGCCGGCCGCCGCGTTCGATCGCATCCGCGATAGCGTCTACCGCGCGCGCGATCGCCGGTATCTCGCATTCCACCGCTTCCGCTACCTTGGCGTCCTCGCGGTTGATGATTCGCAGCGCCGCTTCCGTGCCGACGGTATCAATCGCCGCCGAAGCCGGGTTCGTTTGTTCGGTGAGAAGCTGTTCCAGCATGGTTTATCAGGCCGCGCAGCGCGGTGCGGGCAAGCTAGTCGTGCCCTACCAACACCAGCCTAGCACCCGCGCTATAGTCGGAACAGTGCGTTACCTGTTGAGCGGCCACCTTCCCGAAGCCTCTTCCATCCTGTTGGTGGAGAGCGGCTCGCGCGGCATTCTGGAAAAGGTCATCGCCGGGGTGCGCCGGTCCTGGGGCGCGGACGTTCCCATCGACCTGGTCTCGTGTTTCGCCAACCTGCCGCTTGGCCTGGATGCCCGCACCACCCGCGTATTCCGCGTTTCCGACTATCGCGGCCGCCAGGGGCGCGCGCAACTCTATCGCGAGCTCCGCGCGCGAAATTACCCGATGATGGGCATCGTCTGCTCCGAAGAGCCGCTCATGATGAAGTGGAAATGGGCGCTCGCGCTGCGCGTGCCGGCCAAGATTTTCATCATCAATGAAAACGCGGATTACTTCTGGCTGGATCGGGAGCACCTGAAGATCATCCGCGAGTTTGCGCTCTCCCGGGCCGGTCTGGCCGGCGCCGGCGCCGTGCGCACGCTGGCCCGCGTGTTCTCGTTCCCGTTTGCGTTATTCTATTTGCTGCTCTATGCGGCAGCCGTACACGCCCGCCGAAGGCTGCGCCTGCTCTTCCGGCGCGTCAGCCCGGCGTCATAGGTCGAACACGAGTACCATGAGCGTAGGATTTGATGCCATTGAGAAACCGCTCCCTGACGGTCGCGGCTCTGATCGGAGCCGCGACCACAGGGAGCGGTACGCCGTATAAAGCATGACGTCACACAGGTCGGAGACCTGGTTTCTTGGGGGGAAGGTCGAATCATGAAAGCCATTCAAGTCGAGCAACCCGGTGGCCCGGAACAACTGGAGTTGGTGGACCTGCCGGTTCCGCGGCCCGCCGCCAACCAGGCGCTGGTGCGCATCGCCGCCAGCGGCGTCAACTTCATCGATGTCTATTTCCGTACCGGACTCTACAAGGCCGATTTCCCGATGACGCCCGGTCAGGAGGCTGCCGGTACGGTCGAGGCCATAGGATCGGAAGTCACCGGGCTCGCCCCCGGCGACCGCGTGGCTTACTGCATGGCCCGCGGCTCATATGCCGAATACGCCGTGGTGCCCGCGGCGCAACTGGTCAAGATACCGGATCATGTGGACTTCTCGACCGCCGCGGCGGCCATGCTGCAAGGTATGACCGCCCATTACCTCACGCATTCCACGTTTCCGTTGAAGAGCGGCGACACGTGCCTGGTGCATGCGGCAGCCGGCGGCGCCGGTGGGCTCATCGTGCAGATGGCGAAGATGCTCGGCGCGCGCGTTTTCGGCACCGTATCCACCGGGGAGAAAGCGCGCGTCGCCCGCGAGAACGGATGCGACGAAACCATCCTCTATACCCAGCAGGATTTCGCGGCCGAGGTAAAGCGCCTCACCGCCGGCCGCGGCGTGGACGTGGTCTACGATTCGGTGGCCCGGACCACCTTCGAGCAAAGCCTCAATTCGCTCCGCCCGCGCGGGTTAGTGGCCCTGTTCGGGCAATCGAGCGGGCCGGTTCCGCCCTTCGATCCCTCCATCCTCAACGCCAAGGGTTCGCTTTTCCTTACCCGGCCCAGCCTCGGCCACTACCTGTTGACCCGCGACGAACTGCTCTGGCGCGCCGGCGATGTGCTCGGCTGGATTGCAGCCGGCAAGCTGCGCCTGCGCATCGGCGGCGCCTATCCGCTCGTCCAAGCCGCTCAGGCTCACCGCGACCTGGAAGGCCGCAAGACCACCGGCAAGCTGGTTCTCACCGTGCCGTGACACGCCCATGAACCTGAAGGCCCGGCTGACCCTGTCTTTCGTTCTGCTGGCCGTTCTGCTGGCCGGCACCATCTCCTGCGTCGATCTGGCCGGCGACATCAACCAGCAATTCGCCGCCACGCTGGAGCGCGCCGAAAACCTGCGCACCCTGGCCTCTGACCTGGTGGGCATTTCCTTGAATCGCCAGCTCACCAAGCCGCTCGGCGAGGCCGTGCGCGATCTCGAGGTTTCGACGCTGTTGCGCGATACCATGCTGGCTTCGCAGGCCGTCGTCGAAATCGCCGTGCTCAGCCCCGAAAACGAAATTCTCGCCGATTCCATTCCCGACGAGATCGGTAAGATTCAGCTCCCCTACGACGACTTCAGCCCAGTCGTGGCGCGCAATGGCTGGTATGGCAAATGGCGCGTGCTGCGGGAAAAGAAGTACTACCAGTTGCAGCAACCATTGGGGCCGCGCAACGGGCCGCCGATTCTCTTTGTGCGCGTGGTGGTGGCCCCGGCGCTGATCCGCCACTCAATTCTGCCGCGGATCGAGGGAAACGCCATCGTCGCCTTGTTTTCCGTGCTTGGCGCCGCGCTGGTCACTATGCTGGTTTCCGCCGTCGCCTTCCGCCCTTTGAGCCGCCTGCGCCGGCAAATCGAATCGATGACCAGCGGCGAGAATCCGCCCGAAGCCAGCCTTGCCGGGGCTGCCACCGACGACCTTTCCGTCATCTCTTCCCGCGTCGCCCAACTCGGCCTCCAGTTGCGCGGTGCGCAGTTCGAAGTTTCCGACCTGCGCGGCAATCTCGGCCGGCTGCTGCGCGACCTGGAAGACGCTGTCTTCCTGTTCAATCGCGAAGGCAGGTTGGTCTTTGCTTCCGGCACGGTAGAGAAGTTCACCGGTCTCGCTGCCGCCGCGCCCACCGGAACGACCATCGCCGGGGTTTTCCCGCCCGAGACCCTGCTGGGGCAGGTGATCGCGCAGGCCACCGCCGCCGGCCTGCCGATTGGAAAGCGCCGGGTTGCGGTCGGCCCGGGCCCCGCATCCTCCGGCGTCGCCTCGGCGCTGCTTTCGGTGGACCCGCTCACAGCTCCCGGCGGCGCCGGTTCCGGCACGCTCATCCGTCTGCAGGATCCGGAGGCGCAGCGCAAGCTCGGCCGCGAGTTGCAGACCGCCGACCGCCTGGCTGCCCTCAGCCGCGTGTCCGGCGGCGTGGCCCACGAAGTCAAGAATCCGCTCAACGCCATCCTCCTGCACGTGGAGGTGGCGCGCGCCAAACTCGCCCACGGCGATACCGCGCTCGAGCCGCAGATGGACATCATCTCCAGCGAAATCCTGCGCCTCGACCGCGTGGTGAAGACCTTCCTCGACTTCACCCGGCCGGTCGAGCTGAACCTCGCCAATATGCCGCTCGACGAATTTGTCCGCGACCTGGTCGACCTGGCCCGTCCGCAAGCCGATGCCTCGCAAATCCGGGTGGCGGAGGAGCGGAAGGCCGCGGGCGTCGAGGTGCGCATCGACCGCGATCTCCTGAAGCAAGCCGTCCTCAACATCGTTGTTAACGCGATTGAGGCCATGCCCGCCGGCGGCGAATTGCGGCTGGAATCCTCGGCTGCCGGCGACACCGCCGAAATCCGCGTGTCGGACACCGGACCGGGCATCCCGCCCGATCTGCGGGAGAAGGTTTTCCGCCTCTACTTCACCACCAAGCAGCGAGGTTCCGGGATCGGCCTGGCGATGGCTTTCCGGATCGTGCAGCTCCACGATGGTACAATCGATTTCACCAGCGAACCCGGCAAAGGCACGGCATTCTTCATACGCCTGCCCATAGCGGCCTGAGTGCTGGTATTCGCAATGATGGCGACATATCCGAGCCCACGCTGTGGTGCAGGTTCCAACCTGCCAACGCCCGCTTGCGGACGCGTTGTTTCACGGCTTGGCGAGCGGTCCATGCGCGGCGCGTCCTGCACCCTGGTCCTGGCTCTGGCGGTCCTGCTGGCCGGTTGCTTCCTGCAAGGCAAACAGCCGGTGGCGCGGACCACGCCGGCGGCGCCGGCGCCCGCCGCCAAATCGGCTGCTCCGTCACAGCCGCTTTCGGCTCCTCAAACCCAGGTTGAGCTCCCCCCGCCGCAGCCGGTTTCGGATGCAGCGTTGGCTGCGGGCGAGGCGTCCCAGGAAGCGCCTGAGCCGGCTACTCCGCCGCGCCCTGTGCGGCGCAACCCTGGACCTCCCGCCATCAACCCGGCCCGCCCCGAGACTCCCGCGCCCCCTGCCGCCACCGAAGAACCGGCACGCGCCCCCATTCAGGAAGTCCTTTCCGCCGACGAGAGCAAACGCCTGCAGGATTCCGCCGCTCAATGCAAGCGTGAAATTCGCCGGCTGGTGGAGCAAGCGCGTCTCCGCCGCTTGAACAACCACGAGCTCAGCGCCGTCGCACGCATCGAAGGCATGGTCAAGCTGTCCGACGACGCCGAGGCCAAGGGCGACATGCGTGAAGCAGATGCGCTGGCCGAGCGCGCCCTGGTGCTTGCCAAGGATCTGGACAGCGAACGCTAGACATGCGGAGCAGGCGCCTTCGGCTGGCGGAAGCGGCTGCCGCGCGCTTCACTGATAATGCAGCGCCTGGCCTGGATCGGTGGCGGCGGCGCGCCGGGCGGGAATGTAGGTGGCGATCAGGGCCACCATGCTGAGGATCGCAGCGACGGCGGCGAGCGTCCACGGGTCGCCGGCTTTTACGCTGAATAGCAGGCTGGCCAGGAAGCGCGTCAACAGGTAGGCCAGCGCCAGGCCGATCGCCACGCCGATCCCGGCCAGCTTCAAGCCGTGGGCGAGCATCAGCCGCAGGACGTCGCCGCGGCTCGATCCCAGTGCCATCCGGATGCCGATTTCCTGGGTGCGCTGTTCGACCGAGTACGACATCACGCCGTAGATGCCGATGGCCGCCAGCAGCAGCGCAATGGCGGCGAAGATGGTGAGCAGCAGCATATTGAAATTCTGCCGCGCCACGGTCGACGCCAGCACCTTCTCCATCGGCTGCACGCGGGAGACCGTCATAGTGGCGTCGACGGCCTGAATCTGGCGCTCGACGGCGGCGCGGAGAGCCATCGGGTCGCCATGCCCGCGCACCGCCCAAGCCAGGGGAATGAGCTGGCGAGCCAGTTCCGTCATGCCCTGCGGCACTTGGGCTTCCGGAATGTACATCACCCCGATCTCGCCATTGGCCACGCCGGCTTCCTTGACCGTCCCCACCACGCCGACAACCTGCCGCGGAGGGTCCGCAAATTGCGGGCCGAGGCCCTCGCCGATGGTGATCACCTGGCCGATGGGGTCCTGATTCGGCCAATAGTGCTTGGCCATGTGCTGATTGATGATCACCACCGGCGCGGAGTTGCCGGTGTCGGTCTCGATGAAGCAGCGGCCGCGCAGCACCGGGATGCGGAACGCCTGGAAGTAATGGCCGGCAACGAAGCGGTATTGCTCGTCGCCGTTGTATTGTTCGCCCTTGGCGGGAGGCTTGCCGGCAATATTGAACGGCAAGTCAGCCCCGTAGCCGCCTCCCGGCAGGAACATCGCGGTTGCCGCCGCCTCCACACCGGGGATGCTCTCGATGCGGCGCAGGGTGTCGGTGGTGAATGCCTCGATCTTGCCGGTGGTGGAATAGGCGCCGCTGGTGAGCGAGGTCATCATGGTAAGGACATTGTGCGGGTCTAGCCCCGGCTGGGCGTTGCTGAGGCCGACGAAGGTGCGGATGAGCAGCGCCGCGCCGGCCACCAGCACCAGCGCCAACGCCACTTCGGCGACCACCAGGGTAGACCGGGCGCGATTGTGGCGGCGGCTGGTGCCGGAGCGGTTGCCGGCCTCCTTGAGGGCGGACACGAGATCGAGCTTGGATGCCTGTAGCGCTGGGATGAGGCCAAAGAGAATGCCGGTGAGCAGGGCGGCGGCCAGGGTGAACGCGGCAACCCGCCAATCGAGCGGCGGCGCCACCGCGCGCACACCATCCGCATCCATCAGCCGCGGGATGTCGGCGGGAACCAGCAACAGCAGCGCGCGCACTCCCCAGGAACCGAGCGCGTACCCTAGCGCGGCGCCGATTCCGGCCAGCAGGACGCTTTCGGTGAGCAGTTGGCGCACCACCCGCCAGCGGCCGGCGCCCACGGCGGCGCGCACCGCCATTTCGCGCTGGCGCACTGCGGCTCGCGCGAGCAACAGGTTCGCCACGTTGGCGCAGGCGATCAGCAGCACGAATCCGACCGCGCCCAGCAGGACCAGCAGGGCCGTCTTGATGTCGCTCACGGCGGCTTCGCGCATGGGCGTCACGGCCACGGATTCTCCCTTGTCCATCCACTTCGGATTGTCTTTGCGGAAGCGTTCGCCGGCGATCTTCATCTCCGCGCGCGCTGAAGCCAGGGTCACGCCCGGTTTGAGTCGGGCGGCGACATTCAAATAGTGGCCCTGATTGGTGGAGTCCGGGTCGGCTTGGAGCGGCACGAATACTTCCGCGCGAGCCTCCGAATGGAAGCCCTTGGGGAGAACGCCGAGAACGGTGTAAGGCTGGCCATTGAGCAGGACGGGGCGGCCGATGATACGCTGGTCGCCGCCCAGCCGCGACTGCCACATTTCATGCGTGAGCACGGCCACCGCCGGGCCGTTCGGCACATCTTCGGACTGAGTGAAGGTGCGGCCCGCCTCCGGGTCCACGCCGAAGACCTGGAAGAAGCCCGAGGAAACCGGAAGCGCCTTCACCTGCTCCGGCCTGTCGCCGGTTCCCAGATTCATTCCGGCGGCTGCCAGCCCGTACAGCGTCATCGACTGGAAAACGTGGTTGTCCTTCCAGGCCATGTACTTGGGAATGGAGATGGAATTCCCCCGGCCGCCGTCGGGAAATTGGCGGGCGACTTCCACCACGCGGTCCGGTTCCGGGTACGGCAGGGGCTGCAGCAGCACCGCATTCACTACCGTGAAGATGGCGGTGTTGACGCCGATCCCCAGCGCCAGCGCCAGAATCGCGACGGCGGCAAACCCAGGATTTCTGGCCAGCATGCGGAACGCATAGCGAATGTCGAAAGCCAATGTGCCCATACCGCTCAATACGACCATGGAGGGTGGATCGTTCGCAGAATTAGAAGAGGAGAAGTCAGAAGACAGAAGTCGGAAGACAGAAGGGGGATGCGAAATTTGGGGTCTTTCCTTACATCGGCGGCTCAGAAACGGCTGACTACACAAGAACGGAGCCGCGACCAGAGGGAGCGGTTGGAGCCGGTGATATTCCTGACTTCCGACTCCTGACTTCTGATTTCTGACTTCCGACTTCTGACTTCTGACTTCTGACTCCTGAAACCTGACTCCGAAAAGACGTCCAGGGCGAAGCGCTGGCCGCTCAGCGCCAGTTGGCAAATGGGTTGGCGCGGGTCTGGCGGCAGGCGGCAATCAATTCGGGAAGCAGTTTACGGCGTTCGAAGAGGCGTTCGAGCAACTGCGCCACGGCGTCCTCTTCGTCCTCGATCCACTCCGGCGGGATGGCCTTCCAGGCCTGGTCCATCACCTCTTCCGGGAAGTGCATAGTCTGGTCGAGCCAGGGCTCGAAATCGTCGAGCGAGCGCACGCCTTCGTAAACCTGGCGGCGCGCGTAGAGGCCCTGCAAAGGCGAATCCGGAAAATCCCAGTAGGGGCCGTTGAAGGCGAAGCCATGGTCGATCATGCTCGCCACGAAGCCCAGGCTGCCGCCGGGGGACTCCTGGCGCCGCACCACGGCGCGATAGAAGATGCTCTGCCGGCCGTCGGCGTTGCCGACCCATTTGTCGAACACCAGGATGGCGCGGAAGTCCTCCAGGTTGGCCACCTTGGGCAGCAGCGCATCGGGCAGGAAGTCGTAGACCGCGGTGCGCGCGGGATCGCCGGGATAGCGCGAGCCGAAATGCCAGCCTGGTTCGACCGGAATCCGCCGGCTGCCCAGGGTCAGATGGACATCGGGGTTGTCGGCGAGGAACTTTTCGCCTAGCCGCACCAAAGCCGTTTCCGGAGCCGCAACTTGGAGATAGGCCAGCAGGCGGGAAGCGAGCAACTCATTGACCAGGACGCGGTGGTGCTGCGGATTATTGCGGAACTTGACGACGTACCACTGGCCGTCGTCGGCCTCCATCAAATGAGACTGGGCGCCTCCGCGCATTTTTCGGATGTGCCGGACAGCGGTGAGCGGCATCGGCTGGAAAATCGGGTAACCTAGAGTAGTATCACACGGAGGAATAGATCACAGATGGCGGAAACTGGAAATCCCACGAACGAGTACGGAGCCGACGCCCCAGTGCCCGCGGCGGGTGGACGCACGAAAGACGAGGTTGCACTTGAGCTGATGCGGTTCATCGCCCTGCAAACCGGCTATGGCAAGTCGCCACAGTCCTCGGCGGGCTTTTCCGGAAAGCCCGGCACCCATTCCGCGGAGGAGCACGCGGAGGCGCTCCTCGAGCTGTTTCTGCGTTGCCGGCAGGTGGTGAACCAGGAAGAATAGCGGGAACGGCGGAACGCGTTCCCGCCGCCGATCAACGCTTCTTCTTGGGCGCGGCTTTCTTGGCGGCCTTTTTCACCGGCGCTTTCTTGAAGGCCTTCCTGGCGACCTTTTTCGCCGGCGCTTTCTTAACGGCCTTCTTTACCGGCGCTTTCTTGGCGGCCTTCTTCGCCGGCGCTTTCTTGACAACTTTCTTGGCGGGCGCTTTGACCGCGGCCTTTTTCGCCGGAGCCGGCTTCGGCGCAGTGGCCTTCTTCACGGGCTTCTTGGGCGGGGCTTCCACAACGGCCGCGGGTTCTGACGGCCCGGACTCAGCCGGCGCCGGCTGGGCTACGGGAGGAGCTGCGCCTTCTACAATATCGATTTCCATGATGACCTCGTCTTCTTCCTCTTCGTCTTCCTCGTCGTATTCGTCGAGCTTAGATTCCAGGTCCTCCTGCTCTTCGTCCTCGTAGTCGTGGAAGTCTTCCATCTCTTCTTCGTCCTTTGCAACGATCAGTGAGCGATGCGACATTCACCAAGCCTCCTGCGTCTGGGCACGATCAACCCTAGAATACCCCTTTTTACAGAAGAGGCAATAGTGAAAACGGTAAGTCGCGAGAAAAATCGCGCGCGGTTATCTCGCGGCGGAGTGCGCCACCAGCGTGGCGGGCTTCGGCGTGGGCTTCGGCGTGGGCTGGTGCGCGGCGGCGGACGGGCTGACCGGTTTCCTGACCACCGGCGCGGCGCCGGAACGCGATCTGGCTGCCACCGGGTGCCCTGCCGGGGCGCTGTGTGAGGCTGCGGCGGATGCGCTATGGGAAGAATAATGCGAGCCCGCGCGGCTGGTTACAACACGTTTGGGCGTGGGCCGGGTGGCCGCTGCCGGAACCACCAGCAGGTCGCCCTCGACGGCAGCGTGCGACGGCAGGCTGTTGACCGCCAGCAGGCTCGCCGTAGAGACGCCAAAGCGGCTGCCGATCGCGGCCAGGGTCTCGCCCGGCGCCACGCGGTGCAGGCGCCACGCCGCACGATGTTCGGCGGGAACCAGAGCCAGCGCGGCCGTCAGCCGCGTGCCCGAGCCCTTGGGCACGTGTACCGCGTACTGGGCCGGCGCCAGATTGCCCAGCAAGGCCGGATTCAACGCGGCCAACTCGGGAACCGAGGTGTCGGTGACATCGGCGATCAGCGGGAGGGAGGTGAGCGCGGTCAGTTCGACGGTGTCGTACTCGATCGGCGGGTCCATCTGAACCTGGTCCAGGCCGTAAGCCTGTGCGTTCTTTTCCATGATCGTCATGGCCAGAATGATGGGCACGTAGTTGGTGGTTTCGATCGGCAGCTCGCCGCGTGCGCGCAGTTCCCAGAAATCCGCGTAGCCGGTACGTTCCACGGCCAATTGCACGGTTTGCGGGCCGCAATCATAGGCGGCGATGGCCAGGTACCAGTCGCCGAACAGGTTGTAGAGATCGTGCAGGTGACGGGCGGCGGCGCGGGTTGCTTTCTCCGGGTCCAGCCGGTCGTCGGTGTACGTGGTGCGCTGGAGGCCGTACTCGGCGCCCCGCCAGGCCATGAACTGCCACATGCCGCTGGCGCGGGCCCGCGATAGAGCCCGGGGCATGAAGCCCGATTCGGCCTGCGCCAGGTGAATCAACTCCTGCGGCACGCCCTCTTCGTCCAGGATGCGCTGGATCATGGGCCGGTAGCGGCCGGAACGCTGCATGGCCACGGCTATCGTACCGTGCCCGCGGTTGGAGAAGTAGTTGACGTAGCCCAGCACCGCATCAGTGACCGATAGCGGCAACTGCGAAACGGTGGCCGCCACCTGGTCGAGGACTTGCCCCTTGATCTTGGGGTCCACCGGGAAAGTCATCTGCAGAATGTCTTCGAGGGGCGCTTTGTCGAACCGGCCCTCTTCGCTCGAATCGGAGGCGCCCAGGGCGGCCAGGTCGAAGCTGTGAACGGCATCCACCATCTGGTCCATCCGGCGTTCGTATGCCTGTCGGTCCGCCGGGCTCAGATCGGAGGCGTCCAGCATGGCGTCAATCGCCAGATCGAATTCGCTGCGCGCGGTGGCGAAGGCCCCGGTGGCATAGGCCTGCTTGCCGGCTGCGAGGTGATGCTCCGCCTCCTCCACCAGTTCGTCGCCTCGCGTACGGCGAGGCATCTGCGGCTCGGCAAGCAGGAAGCCGGGAACGTCCTTGATATAGATGTTGGGTTCGACCAGTGGCGCGTGATCCAGGTCAAGGTTGACCGGCCCGGAGTGGGCGTGCGGGGGTAGAAAGGCGTTTTGGAAGCCGGAGTGCTGGTTAATTGCGCATCCGGCGATGGCGGAGGCCCCGGCGAGCACGATGATGGTAGCGAGCTTCTGAGTTCGCGCGTTCATTCACACACTCAGCGAAAGATTCTAAAGCACTTACCCTAGCTGTGCCCAAAGGGGGACGCTCAAACATTACAACACTATGAGTGTGCAATGCAACTGGCGTAAGGTAAGTCCCGGACTACTGTGTATCGGCAACACTTGCTGTTGTGTACCGGCAACACCTGCACTGTGTCGCTATTCCTCTTCTTCCTCCTCACCCGTCTTGGCGGCTTTGGCCGCCGCAATGATCTTATCGGCCTGCAACTGGGGCACGTAATCGTAGTGATCGAACTCCATCGAGAAGGATGCCCGGCCCTGCGTCATGGCGGTCAGATCGCTTTGATAGCTCAGCATTTCGGCCATCGGCACCTGGGCGCGGATGATTTGCGTGCTGCCCTTGGTTTCGTTGCCCGAGATACGGCCGCGGCGGCTGTTCAGATCGCCCATCAAATCGCCCGCATATTCCCCGGGCGCCTGGATTTCCACGTTCATGATCGGTTCCAGCAGCGAGGGCTTGGCTTCCTGCATGGCGGCCTTAAAGGCTTTGCGGGCAGCCAGTTTGAAGGCCAGTTCCGAGGAATCGACGTCGTGATAGGAGCCATCATAGACGGTGACCTTGAAGTCGACCATGGGATAGCCGGCCAGGAATCCTTTTTCGGCGGTTTCCACAATCCCCTTTTCCACGGCGGGGATGAAGTTGCGTGGGATGGCGCCGCCGAAGATCTCGTTGGCGAACTCGAACTTGGCGCCGCGCGGTAACGGATCCATCTTGATCCAGCAATCGCCGAACTGGCCGTGCCCGCCGGTCTGCTTCTTATGGCGGCCCTGCACGTCGGCATGGCCGCGAATGGTCTCGCGGTAGGGAATCTTGGGTGCCTTGAGGGTGACGTCCACGCTGTAACGCTTTTTCAGCCGGCTGACCACGATCTCGACGTGCTGCTGGCCGGCGCCGGCGAGAAGGAATTCGCGGGTTTGCGGGTCCCGATAGAAGCGCAGCGATTGGTCCTCTTCGAGGATGCGGTGCACGGCGTTGCCCATGCGGTCTTCGTCGTTACGCGACTTGGCTTCGATGGCGAAGGCGATGGAAGGTTCGGGCAGCTTCACCGGCGGGTAGGTGACGGTGAAGCCCTTGTCCGCCAGCGTGTCGCCGGTGAGCGTGTCTTTCAACTTAGCCACCGCGCCCAAATCGCCGGCGTGCAGTTCGGTGACCGGCTGCAGAGTCTTGCCCTGCGGGCTGCTGAGATGCGCCAGCCGCTCAGCCGAGCTGCGGGTGAGGTTCTGTAAGGCGGCGTCGTTTTTCACCACGCCGGTAATGACCTTGAAATAGGTGATGCGGCCGGCGAAGGGGTCGGCCGTGGTCTTGAATACGAACAGGGAGCAGGGGCCGGTCTCGATAATCTTCTGCGTGGATTCCTCGCCGCCGGCCACGCTCGCGAAGCCATCGCGCTCGGTGGGAGCGGGCAGGTTTTCGACGAGGAAGTTGAGGATCAGGTCGCTGCCGGTATTGTGCAGGGCGCCGGCGCAGAGCACCGGAAAGATGCGCATCTCGCGGATCGCCTGCTTCAGGCCGGCGTCGATTTGATCGGGCGCCAGCGTCCCCTTGTCGAAGAATTCTTCCATGAGAGCGTCATTGCCCTCGGCCACCATTTCGATCAGCGCGTCGTGAGCGGCCTTGGCCGAGTCGGCCAGGTCGGCGGGAATCTCGCCCTCTTTGCCTTTGCCATCGCCGTCGGCGGCGTAGGTGTACGCTTTCATCCTTACGAGATCGACCACGCCGTTGAAATCGCGTTCGGCGCCGATGGGGATCTGGATGGGCACGGCGGAGCGGCCGAAGGCTGCCTGCACGCTTTCCAGTGTGCGTCCAAAGTCGGCGCGTTCGCGGTCCAGCTTGTTGATGACGATGGCGCGCGGGAGCTTGAAATGGTTGGCGAAGTCCCAGACCTTTTCGGTCTGCACTTCGACGCCGGCTACGCCATCGACCAACACCAGCGCCGAATCCGCCGCTACCAGGGAGGCGCGCGTGTCGTTGATAAAGATGTTGTAACCGGGAGTATCCAGGATATTGATCTTGGTTTTCCTCCACTCCGCCACGGCGATAGCGGTGGAGATGGTGATTTTGCGGGAGATTTCCTCCTCGTCAAAATCGGTGATGGTGTTGCCCTCGTCGACGCGCAGCAGCCGGCTCGCGGCGCCCGCGGCGAACAACAAGCCGGCGGTGAGCGACGTCTTGCCGGAATCGCCGTGGCCCACCAAACCGACGTTCCGGATATCCTTGCTTTCGTAAACCTTCACGCTTGGCTCCCTGTTGGCAAAACGGAATAGTAACACGGGTCCCTGGCGCCCGGCGCGGATGGAGGCGGGGAGCGGTGGGCGCGCCTGGCGGGATGGGTGAGTCAGGCGCCGGCAGGGACCAGCTCAACGCGTACGCGCGTTATCATCTGATCTGGTTCCCGTGAGGCTCCGACTCTTCTGCGCTCTGGCATTCGCTGTCTTGCCGGCGCGCCCGCAGGCTCCGGTTACGGGCGCGGTAGGCCAGATACAGGGCTCGGTGGTCGACGCGCGGGGCGGGGAAGCCCTGGCCAACGTCCAGGTACAGTTGGCCGGCGCGGCATTACGCGCCACTACCGATTCCGGCGGCCATTTCCGGATTGCGGGGATCGCTCCAGGCGACTACACCGTCGACATTTCTACGGTCGGCTATCACCTGGCGAAAAAGGATTTCCACCTGGATGCCGGCGAGACCAAGGATTTCGAGGTGGTCCTCAGCCCGGACACCTTTCACCAGACCGAAACCGTGGTGGCGCGGCCCGACCCGTTCGAGACCATGCGCCAGGACAGCCCGTCCACGCTGGTGCTGGCGGGCAACGATGCCAAGAATCTGGGCAGCGTGCTGGCGGACGACCCTCTGCGCGCCGTGCAAGGGCTCCCGGGCGTCAGTTCCAATGACGACTTCGACGCGCGATTCTCCCTGCGCGGCGCCGATTATAGCCGGATCGGCCTGTTCATCGACGGCGTCCTGCTGCATCAGCCGTTCCACATGGTGGAGGGGACTTCGCTCAGCGCATCGGGCACCGCTTTCAATGCCGACCTGGTGGAGGAGATGGAGTTATACGAGGGAGCATTTCCGTCCCGCTACGGAGACCGCGACGGCGGCGTCCTGGACGTTACGACGCGCGATGGCAACCGCTCCGATTACACCTTCCGCGCCGAAGCCAGCATGTCCAACGCCGGTTTCCTGGCGGAGGGGCCGTTCGGCAGGAAGCACAAGCGAGGCTCGTGGCTGGTATCTGCCCGCAAAAGCTACCTGCAATACATTCTGGATCGCACGGTTTCCGATAACACTCTGGTATTCGGCATGGAAGACCTGCAAGGCCGCCTCACCTACGATTTGACGCCGAGGAACAATCTGACGCTGTTCGTGCTGGAGAGCTATTCCAGCCTGGACCGTTCTGACGCGCGCAGCACGCTGGGCATCAATTCGCTGATGGAAGGCGGCTACCACTACACCCTGGGCAACCTGGGATGGCGGTATTCACCTGAGCGACCGGCTGCTGGTAACGAGCCACTTTGCCTGGATGCGCGAGAAATTCGACGATTCCAATCCGACCGGTCTGCCGATCAGCGGCGGCTATTACGGCGAGTGGGTCTGGAACACGGATGTTTCCTGGCTGTGGAGTTCGCACGCGCCTTTGGAGGCGGGTTTCAGCGTGCGGCAAATGCGCGACGAAGGCTTCACGAATGAGTATCTGACGAACATGGCCGCGCCGGGCATCGTGGATCGTTTCGATGGCACGGCGATGCGCACGGGCGGCTACTTGCAGCAGTCCTGGCTGGCGTGGTCGGGACGCCTGCGGCTGAATGCCGGGGGCCGGTGGGACCGCAACTCGGTGGACCAGGTGGCGGCCACCTCCCCCACGGCATCGCTGTCGCTCCGGGCTGCCGGGGGAATGCACTTCGATCTGGGTTGGGGCCAGTATGTGCAGTTTCCGGAGCTGTCCGTGCTGACGTCCATCCTGGGATCGCGCAACCTGTTGCCGTCGCGATCGAACCAGGTGGTGGCGGGGGTGGAAAAGCGTTTGAGCGAACGCACACGGCTGCGCGCGGAGTATTATAACCGTGCCGATCGCGACCAGATTTTTCAACCGACCTACGATCCGCGGCTGCTCCTCCCCGGGTACGTGATATTTGCTCCTCCCGGCAATCCGCAGTATCTCAATTCCTTGCGCGGCTATGCGCGTGGGGCCGAGTTCTTCTTGCAGCGCAGCAGCGCCAACCGATTCACGGGCTGGGTATCTTATGCGTACGGCCGCACCGGGATGCGCGACGGGGTGACCGGAGAGCGCTTTCCTTCGGATTTCGATCAGCGGCACACCGTCAATGTGTACGGCGGCTTCCGCTTGCGCCCTACCGTCAATCTGAGCCTGCGATCCTGCTACGGCAGTAACTTTCCGATTCCGGGTTACCTGACGCAGGTGGCGTCGACGTACTATCTCAGCACCGTCCGCAACCAGGTTCGATTGCCGTCCTACCAGCGCACCGACCTCCGCATCAACAAGGCCTGGACGCACAATCGATGGAAGACCACGCTCTATGGGGAAGTGGTCAACCTGACCAATCACGCGAACTTTCTTTTCGGCAGCTTCAACGGATATAACAGCGGCACACGCCAGGCGTACTTGACGATCGACAAAATGTTCCCCATTCTGCCGAGTGTCGGCGCGGTGCTAGAGCGCTGAAGACGGCAAAGTGAGAAAACAGCCAGATCCTTTCAGGCTTAGTGAGCCTTTTCTTCCTGCCAGGGCGGCAGCAGCTTGATCAGCACCAGAAAAATGATAAACGGCAGAATCATCAGAGCGATCGCCGGCAGTAACCCTTCTCTCGTCACCAGTTCCATTTTGTAGCTGGTGTAGCCAAGAAAGCTCTTGGAGAACAGTTGCCCGCCGATCACCACATTCCAGCGCATGGCGAGAATGCCGATCAGCGTCAAACCGCCGGCACTCATGTACATCGCCTTGCGCGCTCCCTCGGAGAATTTCCATAGTTGGTTGGCGGCGAGAATCGCCAGCGGCACCAACGTGCCCAGCATGATTTGCAGAATCACCTGCGAAAACCAGAGGCGCGTGTGCACCATGAAATCCAGGCTGCGGAAGCTTTCGTCCGATTCATAGGTGCGGTGCACCAGGTCCAGCATTTCCAAAGTGAAGTCGATCACGAAGGTGTAGAAGAGATAGCGCGCGATGGTGTCCAGGCAGCGCATATCGATGGCGACTTTCCGCAGCTTTGAACAAACCACGTAGAGCACCATCACGGCTGCAATACCGGAGACCATGGCCGAGAACAGAAACACGATGGGCATCAACGGCGTGGACCACCACGGATTCGCCTTTACCGAACCGAAAATGAACCCCACGTACCCGTGCAGCAGAAAAGCCGACGGAATTCCGATGACGGTGATGGCATAACCGACCTTGTCGTCGATGCGGCGGGCCTCCGGGCTGACGTTGTAGGAACCCAGCGTCAACAACCGGTAAATCAGGCGGCGAATGCCGGTGGTGGTCTGCGCCAGCCCCACGATTTCGGCGCGATACTCGAGCCAGATTTCGACCAGCAGCACCACCGTGAGGTACCACAGGTAGACGAAGCCGAACATGGCCATGGCGGAGGAGGTGTGCGGCGTCAGGTACATTTCAAACGACCGCTCGGGGTGTCCCAGGTGAAGCTGCAAGGGCAACGGGGCAACCAGCAGGAAGGCCAGCGCCGTCAGCAGGGCCAGCCGGTAGGTGGGCCGTACCGCTTCCACTTTGAAAACGCGCTCAAGCGAAGCCAGAATGAAAGCACCAGCCACCAGGCCGGTGATGTACGGGTAGAGGACAATGAGAACGCTCCATTGCAACTCGACCTCGTTCGGGTACATGAAACCGTTCACGCCAGGTATCATCGATCGCTTCCTCTAACGCACCGCGCCGTCCAGGTTCTTGTAGTAGACCTTGGCCTGCGTGGCCATATACGGCTTCAGCACTTCGACCTTGTTGTTGCGCAGAATCTCGTGTACCGGGTCCTTGGGATTCTTGAAATCCACTAACAAGCGCGCCCCGGTGGGGCAGTTCTCACAGCAAGCCGTGGTGAGACCCTGCGTGATGCGGTGATAACAGAGCGTGCATTTGTCCACCGTCTGTTTCTGCGGATGCAGGTAGCGGCACCCGTACGGGCAGGCTTGCACGCAATAGCGGCAACCCAGGCAATAGGTTTCATCCACCAGCACCACGCCGTCCGGACTGACGAAGGTGGCGCCCACCGGGCAAACCTGTACGCAGGGCGAATCGGCGCATTGGTTGCACAGTTTGGGTACGAAGAAGCTCTTGAGGTCCTCGCGCGTGTTAGGAGGGAAGCCCTCCATGGCGCCGTCGGGCGAATCCACCCGCGGCTGATGACCCTCCTCAATCTGGTACCGTTCCACCCAGGTACGGAAGTAGCCGTGTGGCACGCCGTTTTCCCTGGAGCAGGCGCGCACGCAGTTGCCGCAGCCGATGCACTGGTCGATGTCGATGACCATTCCCCACCAGTGATCGGCCATTCTGTACGCATCGCTCGCGGGCTCGGCGCCGATGATCTGCTCCAGCGTCGCGCCGACGGAGGCCAGCACCAGCAGCTTTCCGCCTACCTTGAATAAATCGCGCCGGCTGATATCCATGTTCGTTCCTCGCCTCAGATATGCGGGCTGTGGGGTTGATGGCATTGATTGCAGACCATGCCGCCGGAATGCTCGGCGGTGGCCACCTGGGGAAAGGTTCGTGGCTTGGCCGCGTCTTTTTCGTGGCAGCGCCGGCAGAGGCTGGCGACGTCGGGCAGTTGCGGAACGTGCGCCGCGGGATCGTCGGCATGCTGCGCCAAAGCGCCATGACAGGCTTCGCACGCTACGTGAGCGTGCTTGCCGGCTGCGCGCGCTTTGGCCTGGTCATCATGGCAGAGCACGCAGGTGTCCTGCCCCGCGTAAGCGATGGGCCGCTGCCGGACCAAGGCGAGCGCACCGGGGCGATAGTGACCATATTGTCCAAACGCTTTGGGGACAATCGCGCTGCGCACCACCAGAAAAACGGCAAGACCGGCCAGCAAAACCAGGGCCGGGCGAATCAAATGACCTGCGTCCCGCACCAAACGGCGCACTGCTCCCTCTTTCCGCGCAAACCATATCTTTGCGCAGGATGCTCCCATGGCGCTCTGGCAATATCATCACCAACAGATCTGGTGATCGAAAAATCGGCCATTTAACCCAGATTTGTTGAGAAACTCAACATAAGTGCAGTGCGAAGAGAAGCAATGATTGGGCTACACTGCGCAACGTTGTGCCGTAGGTGGGGCAAATCACGCCCGCAGTCGTAATGATCGACTGAAGGTGGAGGTGTCCAGATTTAAGGGCGTGTCACGGGCACGTCCGCAGTGTTGTGGCAACTGAACAGCCGCATGTAAGCATTAGAAAACGCGGGCTTTTCCGTCCACACCCAACTCTTGGGATCCCTCCAGACGGGGTCGATGTCCTTGGCGACGATTATGTCGATGGGCAGATCGTGGCAGACTTCCGCCAAGCTGATTCCGGCCGGTTGACCCGCGGCGGGATAAAGGCGCTTCAAACGGGCCATGATCGGGCCGCAGAGTCTGGAATCGCCGCCGTACGGTATGTCACACTCCCGGCCCGCGGCTACGATGCGGCGATCGGCGTACAACATGGCGTCAGTCTCCTGCTGTTCGACGTCGGGGTTGTATTGCAGCGCGGCCGTCTCTGGCGTGGTGGCGCGCACCCACTCGTATGCGGAGCGCGCGGCGTAGTTCCGCTTGCCGAACTGCCGGTCTGGGGCCATCCATTGGAGCGGCGGGAGAATCCCCCGGTCGGCCAGAATCGGGTAGAGGCGAACGAGGGCGATCTCATACGCCGTGCCGGCGGCGCCTAGCACGATGCAAACCGCCAGCAACCGCTTCCGGCGCATGGAAAGGAAGTTTAGCTCATTGCGCCGCGGCCAAATATCCGCCGCCCAGAGGAGCAGTACGAACTGCGCAGGCAAGAACCCGCGCCAACCCAGGTCATTGTTGCCGTTCACGTCGGAGATCAGGAAGGTGCAGATGAGCGCACTGGTCAGCAGCATGGTCAGGCACGCCACGTCCTGCCGGGAGGGCGGTTTGCCGCTGGCCCGATATTCACGCCACTTGACCCCCGCCACAAAGAAGAAGAAGCCGAACTCCAGCGCGTAATTCAGCGGCAGCAGCGATCCGTTCACCAGAATCAGACGCAGCCAGTGCGGCATACCGGGGGGCCACATGGGAACCAGGGCCGTCATCGAGAAGGCTCGCACGGTGAAGTGAATCGGAGACCCGGCGGTGGGGCTGGCCCCGAGATCGTGCAGGTAGGGATACGCGAGGGCGCAACAGGTGATGCCCGCAATCGCCATGACCGTCACTTCCCGCCGCCAGCGCTTGCCGATGCAGATCGCCGTCCAGACACACAGAAAGGCGGCGAAAACGAAGGTGACCCAGATGGAAGTGCCGGCCGCCGATGCGAACGCAACACCAGCCGACAAGCCGTAGCGCGCCCAGCCGGCCCAACCGGTCTTGGATGCTCCGTGCCAGAACAGCAGAAAGCCGGTGAAGGCCGCGATTAGGGCGGCAATCGCGTGTGGCGCCCAGATGGCGCTGTGCAGAAACCAATCGACATACTCGTTCCAGCATTCCAGGCTGGGGAGGAGAAAATCCATCTGCCCCCGGGCGTACAGAAACAGCAGGAACATGCCCGGCAGGATGTCGAGACCGGTGATCCCCAGTAGCAGCACACCCGTGCGCAAGCGTCGCGCCAGGGAGACCTCCGGATTAACGACAAACAAGCGCAGGCAGGCCGCCAGCAGAGCCATCAGCCCGATGCCGCACCAGAACGCGCCGCCGATCTCCGCATGCCGCGCGGTCACCCAGGGCGAACCCAGACGCTCCACCAGGCTGCACATCACGAACCAGAAATAGTGATAGCGGAGCGCCGCCGGCGGGCTGGGCAGGAACAGCGGATTCTGCGGCGGAATGCCCGTCGTCGTCACGGAATGAACCAGCGTGGCGCGCAGCGAATAATCCAGTGAGTTGGTCGGATAGTAGAGACGGCCGGCGACCTGAAGATCCGCCAGATAAAACAGCGTAACCAGCAGCCACACGCCGATCACCACGGCAAAGAACGCCCATCCCTCAGGCAGCCGCGGCCGGCGCGCCCAGCCGGCCTTCGCGTGAAATGCCAGGAGCGCCAGCAGCGCCACGTCCGTCGCCAGGTACAAACCCTGCGTCACGCCCATGGAACTGCAGCGGCCCGCGAAATAGGTCAGAATCGGGCAGAGCGCGATGGCGAGCGGAAGGCTGATTACGGCGCGAAAAGCGGCGCTGCGTTTTCGAAATTCAAACACATTGAAAGCAAACCCAAGCGCATAGCCCGGGACCCATACGAACAATGGGAAAATCAAAATGGCCAGCAGACTTCCCCTTACGTCCGCGGCCATGAAATCGTATTCGGGCATCACCGTCTGGAATTCGCTTCAGTGTACCTGTTTCTAAGCGTCTAATCCGCCGATTAAGACGGACAAGACGAAAAAAGATAGGGCGGCTCTGCTAGCTTGAGATAATCCGGGCCGGCCCAGGGTCGACGGGCATCAGGCGCCGGCGATGGCTCCCTTCCGGAAAGGCGGGCGCCACGCGGGCTGAGCCTGTGCGAAGATGTGAATGACCATGGCGCAGTCAATGGAACCAGGCTGGAATAGCGATCGCACGATCGCGGTCCCGCGCACACTTGAAAGCCCATGACCCAGCATCACCCTGCAGCGGAATCCCGCCGGGCCGTCATCGTCGTCCCGTGTTATAACGAAGGCCGCCGCCTGCCGGTTTCCGATTTCCAACAGTTTCTCGACCGGCCGGGCGCCGAGTTGCTGTTTGTCGATGATGGCAGCACGGACAATACCGTCGAGGTGCTGCGCGGCATTTGCGCCGGTCGTGAAGGCCGCGCCTGTTTGCTCGAATGCGGCAAGAACGGAGGAAAGGCCGAAGCCGTGCGGCGTGGTATGCGCGCTGCGCTGGAGGGCGGCGCCGCGTATGCCGGTTTCTGGGATGCGGACCTGGCGACGCCTCTCGATGATATTGCCGAGTTTTTGCGCGTCCTCGAAGCGCGTCCGGAAATCGATATGGTGTTCGGCTCCCGCGTGAAGCTTCTGGGCCGCAAGGTGGAGCGCCATGCGGCACGTCATTATCTAGGAAGAGTATTTGCCACTGCGGCTTCGGCGGTGTTGCAAGTGGCGGTCTACGACACACAGTGTGGCGCCAAGATATTTCGAGCCGTGCCGGCGACGACCGGTCTTTTCGACGAACCCTTCTGCAGCCGCTGGGTGTTTGACGTGGAGGTGTTCGCCCGCTACATCCGCAAACTCGGCTCTCCCAACGCGGCAGCGGCGCGAATCTACGAGTTCCCGCTCATGGTCTGGCGCGACGTCGCCGGTTCCAAAGTCAGGCCCAGCGACTTTCTCGTGGCTTTCCGCGACATCGTGAGAATCTATTGGAAATACATGCGCACCGTGTGACCGTGGGTTGCCGTGCGTGCGTACCGTGCTCATGATGAGCGGGCGCGTGTGCCGGTAATAAGATCTAAGATTAGAGTGAACGGATGCAATCCAATCAACAACAACGCACAGTGGCCGGTCCTTTCGGAGCGGCGCGGAGGCCGCATGGGATGGCGCCGGGCACCTTGGCGCCGGCGCCTGTTGGGCTGACCACCCTCTCGCTTGAGGACGACTGGGAAACTGCGCCCATCCGCAAGATCTCCCTCTACTTTTGCCTGGCAGCGCTCTTTTTGCGGGTTAGCGTCCTGCCCGAGTTAATCAATTATGTCACCCATGCCAATACCTACCTTTTGTACCTGGTCGCACCGTTGGCGATAGTCTCGACGCTGTTAAAGGGAGGCGTGCAGCGCACATTCAGATCGCGCGCCTCCTAGTATTGGGCGGGGTTTTTTGCCTGGATGGCCCTGGCCACGCCGTTCAGTTCCTGGCCAGGAGGTTCGATCGGGAAAGTGCAGTCGTATGCCCGAGTCGACGTCATTTTTCTGGTTTTGGTCGGCGGCATGGCCCTCAACTGGAATGAAGTCCGCGTCATATTCCGCACCATTGCCGCCGCTGCCGTGGTGAATCTGGCCTCGACGCGCATTTTCGAAGATGTCGCCAGCGGCCGGGTGACCCTGCAGGCGAGCGGAAGTATCGGCAATTCGAACGATCTGGCGGCGCAACTGCTATTGCTGCTGCCGTTTCTGATGTTCTTCGCGATGGGTCGAGGCAGATCGATAATTGTCCGGATCGTGGTACTGGGTTTGTTACTGGACGGGATTTGGGTCATATTGGGAACCGCGTCCCGTGGCGCCCTGATTGGTTTGGCGGTCGTGTTTCTTTACATCCTGATACACGCTTCCGTACCGCAGAGGCTCGCGTTAGTGGTCACTGCCGGCGCGATAACCATGGTGGCGATGGTCGCATTACCTGCCGTGACGCGCAACCGCCTGGGCACGCTATTTGGAGAGAAGAACGGCGAGGCCGACCTATCGGCGACCTCTCGCCAGTATCTCTTCAGGACGAGCCTGAAGTTCACATTGGAGTACCCCGTGTTTGGGGTCGGTCCCGATCAGTTCTCCAATTTTGAGGGGAAGACCAGCCGGGAGCATGGTTTGCACGGCGATTGGCACGAGACGCATTGCGCCTTCACCGAGGTCTCGTCCGAGTGCGGCTTGCCCGCATTTATTTTCTTTACTGCCGGTCTCGGATCGGCAATGCTGCTTATGGTGCGGACCTATCGCAAGGCCAAGCGGGAGGGCTACCCGGACATCGCAAACGGATGTTTCTGTTACCTGCTGGGGATGGTGGGTTACCTTGTGGCTTTGCTCTTTTTAGCGCAGGCTTACACGTACCAGGTTGCCGTCGATGATAGGGCTCGCCGTTACGCTCAGCTACGCAGCTACGCGAACCATGAGATCGGGTCGCGACGGGCAAACTCCCATGCCGCCGGCACACGTTCTGCAAAGAGCAAATCACCACTGATCCGCGCCGGCTTGCAAGAGCGACGGCGGCCTAGGGGCGCCCAGGTTTCGCGCCATCGGGTGCCGGGCCGGCTGCGCAGCGGCCTTCTGCTGTTTCTTGGTGTGGCAACCGCGGCTGAAATCCCCCAACCACAGTTATGGCATTGCCGGGGTGGCCCCTACGTCTTCCGGTTCGGCGTCGGCCGTCAAACGCACCGAAAAGCCGAGCCATAGCAAGATCGCCAGGATCGAGAATGACGGCATCGCGGCCATGAGCCAGCCGGCCGCAAAACCCAGGTTCCGTGCAAACCAGTCACACAGCCAACCGGACGTCGCATCCGAAAACGACAGGAAAACAAGCGCCGCGAGCAACGCCGAGGCCGCCAGCTTGGGGCGATTCTGTCTCCAATTCCGGATTAACACCGCCAACGGAAGAAGCATGATTGGCAGGTAACGTCCCCACGAGATGGGCGAAGCCAGGAGCATCGCGGCAACGAACACCGAGTACTCGACATCCAGCCGCTCTGGCCGCGTGTTGCAGCGATTCCAGGGCCACAGGAAGATTGCCAGCGCTCCCGCGATGATCAGGACCATTGCCGGTGCGACGATCTTCACATTTGTGCCCCAACCAAATCCACCCGAAAAACTAGTGATCAGCCCCGCCACCGAAAGATTGCCGGCTCTGGGGACGAAGCGCTGGGCGATTATGTCCATGGTGTTCAGCCATTGCCGAAAGGTCGATGGGATAGTCACCGAGGCGACTGCCGCGCTCAGCAGCGTTATGGTGCCGACCGCCGAGACGAACGCCCGGCGGAATCGCACGGCGAAGTAGAGAATGAGCAACGCCGGGAACGCGTGAAGACACGCGGCCAGCCCAATCGCGCCGCCGGCCATCCACGGTCTGTCCCTGCGCAGCATCAGCCAGCCTGCCGTGATCAGAGCGAAGAGAACAATGCTGGGTTGGCCTGAGCGGAGGGTTGTGCCAACCGGATACCAACCGAAGACTAACCCCATCACGGCGCACAACGTTCCAAAGGGTAAAGCCGGGTACAACTCGCGCAAGATCGCCACTACCGACACATAAAGGAGCGCAACGGACAGCAGGACCACAAAAACATAGCTGCCCCGCAACCCAAGCAGATGCACCGGAGCCGCCAGCGCGATTCCAAGGAATGGCGGATGCGCATTGGCAGTGGCGGGCGCTTCCATCAATGTGCTCAGTTCGTGCCGAATGACTGGCAGCCGCTGTAGTGCTTCGCGCCCTGCTATGGGCGCTGCCAACTCGACGATTCCCATCTGGGGCAAATCGCGGGGATACACGGTCTCGTGTTTCAGAAACTGGCGTGCGGCGACCACATCTTGCACGTAGTCCCTGGGGTTGATGTAGCCCGCCAAGGCCGAAAATGCGACGTTGAAAGAGGCCCCCAGCAGAAGGACGGCCAGCATGGCGGGCTGGGACAAAATCCGCCCCAGAAACCCCCAGGTCGCTTGCGCTCCGCCCATGCCGAACCTCGCAGCCCTGGCAAGAGACCAAACCAACAGGATCGCAAAGACGATCAGCGTTGAGTTGATTGGCAGCGCCCGCATAGACGGATTAATGTATCATGGGCCTAAGAGCAAATCACCGTTGATGGGCCGCGCCGGCGGCTTAGGATTTGCGGGATTGTTCGCCTTCATCCCGCATCTTCATGCCCGGAGCGTAGAGGCCTTTGTCCCCGAGCTTCTACGCCATTGCCACCGTATTCGCACCAGATGGCGTCCATGCCAAGAGCGTCGAATGCCTGTGTGATTTGCGTCCGAGTTCGGAATGCCCTGAACCAGTCTGTGAGGCTATCGTGGGTGTCAAGGCGCGCCCACTCGTACTGAAGCCGGTCGTCAAGCTCTGGCAAGGCGGTGTAGTACGAGATCACTGGGCTGAGGCGATAAACTACTGAACGAATGATCGGGACTCGCCGCACACTCTTATGCAGCGGCAAGAATAGATCAACCAACCGCTCGCTCATTGCTAATGCCCGATCCGGCGGCATGCGCTTCATCAAGACCCTGAAGAGCGACGCCACCTTTGTGTACCAACCTAGCCGATCAGTGTAGTGATCTATGACGAGCCAACCGCCGGGCTTCACTTGGCCGTAAAGCGCCCGCATCGTAAGCTCCGGGTCCGGCGTATGCTGTACGACTCCGAGGCACAGCACCAGATCGAATTGCTGGAGCTCGAAGGGCAACTGCCCGATATCAGCTTGAGCCAGCCGATGGAACTCGCTCGGTTCACAATTCTGCGCATTTGCGTCCACGGCGTTGCTGAGATCAATTGACATCACGGAGCATCCACGTTCGAGCAGCACCTCAGTAAACCGCCCCGCCCCGCAGCCGCACTCCAGCACCAGCTTCCCGGGGAGTTCTTTCCAGAGCGTTTCGCCGATACACCTCCGCAACCGGTCGCGGCTTGTCGGCACCTTTGTGTACGAGTCTAACTGAGTTCGCCGAAAGTGATTCCACTGCAAACCAAAATGGTCCGCGTAGTTCGATTGGGCAACAAAACGAGGAATTCCGTTAATGATAAGGAAGTCATGGCTCCTCGGGCAGGAAAGGCAGGAGGCCTCATGGAGCAGTCCGATCTCGTGAACCGGGCAACGGAAATTCGGCCAAGGTGTTGTACTCATGAACGACAGAAACAGGTCGGTTCAGCGCATCTCACGAAGCGGAATCTCCATTCTGGACCTCCGGATCCCTTTCAGTATATATCGAGGCGCCGCCCTTCGGTCCCGCGAGTTGTATTGAGTTGTATTGTTCAGTGTGTCGATGATGGAATATCGTACGGATCAGTGTACCATGAGTCTGATCCGGTACAGGGCGCAACTGACGTGGCAGCCCCGGTGGCTCTCGGCGCGAGTCCCTGAAGCTGTTCACTGAACCCTGGCCAAGCGCTAGCCTAAGCGGCAGGTGACCGGTTTGCCGGTGAAAACGCAGGGACACGATGCCACCCTGGCTCGCGCGGTCTAGCGCGAGCAGCAGATCTGGCTCGCCACCAGATTCGCCGGCGTGACGGGGAACCCGTTGGCGAAGTAGTTCGCCTCGCCCAGGAGCTTATAAACGTCGCCGGCGATGCCGGCAGCGAGCGGGCCTATCGCGGGGCGGCCGCCCGTGAGCAACACTACCACCACCAGTTTCTTCCCGCCCATCTCATTGAACGAGCCGAACCAGCCCAGGTGGGTGTGGGTTTCGCTGCACGTGCCGGTCTTGCCGGCGATGGGACCGTCTTCTCTGGCCCGGTGCGCGGTGCCAAACTCCACCGCTCCGCGCATCCCCGGTTTGACCATGGGAATCAGAGCGTCGATGTCGAGCCGCCGTTTGACCCGTGGCACGAAGTTGCGCACTTCGGCCTGCGTCTGCGGATACTGCAAATAATAGAGCGTGCCGCCGTTGGAGACGGCCGCCATCAGGGCCGCCAGTTGGAGCGGCGTCTGCCGGATTTCCTCGCCGAAGCTGGTCAGCATCCCGACGCCCCCGTTCTTGGGAGGCGCCGCTGGGAAGTAGCCGGGCTGCTCGCCCGAGATGTTCAGGCCGGCCCTCTCGCCGTAGCCGAACAGGTGTGCGTAGTAGGTCACCTTGTCAAAGCCCAGCCTCTGGCCCAGCGTGGCGAAATAGTAGTTGTTGGAATGGGCCAACGCGTAAGTCAGGTCCATCCGCATGCCGCCGAGCCGGTACCGGGCGTTTGGCTGTATGATTTTCTCGCTCAAGCCAGCCAGCGCCACCGCGACTTTGATGGTGGAGCACGGCTGGAAGCCTTCGCCGAGCGCGATCCTCTGGTTCACCATGGTGAGAATCCGGCCGGAGGTCGGATCCAGGGCCACCACCGAGCCATTGTACGAACCCAGCGCCTCGACCGCCGCGCGGCGAACCGTCAAGTCCTCCCCATCCACCCGGTCGCCTTCGGTTGAATCCGCGAAAGTCGGCTTATCCCAAGGGCCGCCGGCGATTACGGGCGCGCCCGGGCTCGCGCCGCGATGCGGTGTCGCGTGCCGCACGCTGGCCGCATGCGAGGTTGCCGCGGCATGGTGTACTGGCGCCCGGCGCTTTGGCGGAGTCGTGGTCGTAGTGCTAGTGGTGGCGGTTGCAAAACTCAGGCTGGCAATGGAGCACAATAGCAATGCGACTTCCGTCATTCGGCGGTACAAATATGAATGTGGCTGTTTCATAGCAGGACCGCCCGCGAAAGGACAAATCGTGAGTGCGCCAGAGCAGCGCGACGAACCGTCCGGACGGAGCAGCCGGACTCCTCGATTGTCCGCTGTCAGCCGGGGGTTCGTCAAGCGTTTTTGCTCAGGTTGTAACATCTGGTCAGGAGGCTCATCCCTGATTCTCGACGCAAATGCTCCTTTACTTTAGACGCCGCCCGACACCATCGCGTTATGCTCGACGTATTGCAGGATGAAATCGTGCGCTGCCGGCGGTGCCCGCGCCTGCTCGCGCACTGTGCCCACATTGCGGAAATCAAACGGCGCGCCTACCGCGATCAGGAGTACTGGGGTAAACCGGTGCCCGCATTTGGCGACCCGGCAGCCCGCATTCTCATCCTGGGGCTGGCTCCGGCCGCCCACGGTGCCAATCGCACCGGCCGTATGTTCACCGGCGACCGCTCCGGAGACTGGCTCTACCGCGCCCTGTACCAGACTGGTCTCGCCGCGCGGCCTGTCAGCGTTTCCCGCGACGACGGCCAGCAACTGCGCGGCGTCTACATCACAGCCTCGGCGCGGTGTGCCCCACCCGACAACAAACCCACGCCGGAGGAGATTCGCAACTGCCGGCCCTATCTGGAACGGGAGCTGGAGTTGCTCGGGCACCTGGCGGTGGTCGTAGCGCTGGGCAGGATCGCCTTCGACAACTACCTGGACCTGCTCAAGGCCCGCGGCCGAATTTCCAGCCGCTCGGCTTTCGTGTTTGGCCACAACCGGCAGTTCCGGATCGGCACGGGGCTGCCCACCCTGGTCAGTTCCTATCACCCGAGCCAGCAGAACACCTCCACCGGAAAGCTGACGGAGAAGATGTTGCTGGACGTTTTCCGGACAGCGAAGAAGCTGGCGGGGCTTGGGTGAGTGCATCGGTCGGTCGATTGTGGGTGGGTGAGAAGATCCAGGCTTGCGCCGCACTATGGAAGGAGAACCCCTTGCCAGTTAAGCGGGTCGGAGCTACTCTGCGGTTTTGGGATAAGGCGATGGCGATCTTGAGTCGTGTAACCGCAATTCTGGCGTGCCTGCCCGCGCTGGCGATCCATGGGCAGCCGACGCAGGTTTCCAGCCCCGTGGTGGGATATGTCTTCGATGGCGCGGCCCTGCGGGTCATTGCGGGCGTGCCGGGCGGCGCAACGCTGGGCGGAGCGATTGACCTTGGGCTGGCGGCCAGCGCCGTCGCGGTTTCGCCGCAACTCGATTCGGCCGTCGTTACGGCCAACGATGGGTCGCTGCACCTGTTTCGCCTGGGTGGCTCGAGCGCAACCGAAGTCTGGTGGAATGGCTTGCCGAGCGCTCCGGCGCGGGCGGTGTACAGCCCTTCCGGCAAGGCTGCCGCAGTCTATGCTTCAGGCCGCGTACAGGTTTTCACCGGCTTGCCGACCGCGCCGTTGCTGGCGTTTGCCGCCGAGCTCGGTTTATCTAAAGCAGAACCTGGGCGCAAGCCGGCCAGCGCCGCGCCTGAAGCCATGGCGCTGAGTGACGATGCAGCCTGGTTGCTGGTGGCCAGCGATGGCCGCCTTCGCTTGCTGGGCGCGTCCGCATCGAGCAGTTGGCTGCTCGATGGTGTGAGGGACGTTAGCGTCGCGTTTGCGTCCGGTAGCCACACCGCCGCGGTCTTAAGCGGAGCGGGTCCATGGCTGGATGTGTATCCGGATGTTTCCGCGGGCTCCTGGCAGCAGCGCATCGCGGCGCCTGGCCTTGCCGCGCCCGCGGGTTTGGCGTTTTCCGCCGATGGCAAGCTTGTGTTGGCCGCGGCGCGCTCCGGTAAGTCCGTTACGATTTTCAATCTCGCCGCTGCTGGCGCCGCCACGACCCTCGTTTGCAACTGCGCTCCTACCGGTGTGGCGCGCATGGGAAGCCTGTTCCGCCTGACCGATGCCGGCTCCGGCCCTGTCTGGCTGGTGGATGCCGCAGCCAACCCGCCCCGCATCGTATTCGTGCCGGCGCGTGCCAATCAGTAATACACCATTTTGCGGCGCTAACCGAAGTGGAAGGGAATGCCCGATCCAATTCGCGCCCGGCGGTACGTCAGTGAGGGAACTGCCAGCTCTCAGCCGCTGAGCTTGGCGGCCTCAGCCTGGATCAACTCCCACACGCGGTCGACGTGAGACTGGGCGGTAGCCATGTTGCCGATCGCCAGGCGAAGCGTGAAGCGGCCGTGCAGTTCGGTGCCGGAGATGAAGAATCTCGCCGGTCTCGTTGACGCGCTCCTGGATCTGGCGGTTCTCGTCGTCGGTCCCCTGGTAGCGGAAGCAGATGGCCGAAAACGGCGTCGGAGCGGTGCGCTCGAAGCGCGGATGGCATCGATCTTGGCTGCCAGCGACTGCACGATGCGGACCTGCTCGCGGATCATCGCGGCGATTCCTTCGCGCCCGTAACTGCGCATCACGAACCACAGTTTGAGGGCGCGGAAGCGGCGGCCGAGCGCAACGCCGTAGTCCATCAGGTTGACGGCGCGCGGATCGTCGGCGGTGGCGCAGATAGTCCGGCACCAGCGAGAAAGCGCGCCGCAGCACGTCCGGGCGCCGCGTGAAGAAGACGCTGCAATCGCACGGGCGTGAGCAGCCACTTGTGCGGATTGGTGACCATGGAATCGGCGTGCTCGCAGCCGGCCAGCGCCCAGCGGAACTCCTCGGCCACGGCGGCCGAGCCGGCGTAGGCGGCGTCCACGTGCAGCCAGATGTTGTGGTACCGGCAGATTTCCGCGATGGCTGGCACCGGATCGACGCTGGTAGTGGCGGTGGTTCCCACGGTAGCGGCGACTGCGCAAGGGCGCAAGCCGGCAGCGAGGTCGCGTTCGATCATTTCGGCCAGCGCGTCCGGCCGAAGGCGGAACTCGGCGTCCACCGGAACCTTGCGCACGCGCTCCTGACCGAAGCCGAGGGTGATGGCGCCTTTTTCGATGGAGGAATGCGCCTGTTCGGAGGTGTAGACGACCAAGCCGGGCGTCATTCCCCTGGTGCGCGACTGGGGGTCCGCGGCTTCGCGCGCCGCGGCCAGGGCGTGCATGCTGCCCACCGACGCCGTATCGAAAATCTGGCCGAACCAATCCTCGGGCAGACCGGTCCACTGGCGCAGCCAGCGCAGGGTGACCTGCTCGAGCTCGACGATGGCGGGGCACGACCTCCACAACATGCCGTTGCCGTTGAGCGCGGACGCCAGCAACTCGCCCAGAATGCCGGGCGCCGATCCGGAATTCGCGAAATAAGCCATAAAGCCGGGGTGGTTCCAGTGAGTGACCGCCGGCAGGACGAGCCGCTCGAAATCGGCTAGCAGGCATTCCGGAGGTTCGCCCTGTTCCGGCCCGCGAGCGGGCAGAGCATCGGTGAGTTCGCCGGGTTGCACCCGCGCCAGCACCGGGAAATGTTGCGGATTGGCCAAATAATCAGCCACCCAATCGATGGCCTGGTGGCCGCACTGGCGGAACTGTTCGGGCGTCATTGGCACGCCGCCGGGCTGCTGGATCTGGCGATAGGAGTAAGCACTGCTTTCTGTGGACGCATAGGTTGGCTAAAAGTCGAGTGTAACGCGGAGCGCGGGCGGAAAAACTGGGCGCCGATTTGGCCATCAGACCGGCAATCGGCACCGAGGCTGGCAGCGAGGCAGGGCATCCGCCGTCTCGTCTGAATTTCCCCGCGAGACCAGCGTGGGACCTGTCTTCATCGCCATCAATCTTCTGCGGCCGATGCGACGATATGCCATCGCCGGTTTCGCCGATTCGGTGCGAATGCGGGCGGACTGTCAGGTAATCGAAGTTCCCATCAGCGAAGTTTCGAAACGAACTCTCGTCGTGGAACCTTACTTGCGCTAAGAGAAACCGGCTCATGCTCCATAAGTCGAGATCGCTTATGAATACGACGAGATCAACACAAGCACTTATGTTGCTCTTTCCGCTCACTGTTGCCGCACAAAGTACACCGAAGGTTGAAGTGTTCGGCGGATACTCATATCTAAGACTAGCCCAGCAGACCAACCCGCCATTCGACGCCGCGAACCTGAACGGCTGGAACGCTTCGATCAAGCTGAACGTGACGCAAGGTATCGGCCTGGTTGCCGATTTCAGCGGCCACTACGAGCAGGGCTGTGCTCTCTGTGCCCAGCTGCGACCCGGATACCAGCACACGTTTTTGGCTGGGCCGGAATTCAAGTTACTCCAACGTGATAGGTTGACCGTCAATGTGCGAGCGCTGGCGGGGATGATGGTCGGGAGTAGCCTTTTTCTGCCATATAATGGCCTTCAGTTCGCTTATGGAGGTTCAAATCGATTTGCCGCTTCGCTCGGCGGCAGCGTGGACTACCGCATTTCAGATCGGTTGTCCTATCGAATCATTCAGCCGGAATTGCTGACCACCGTAACCAATGCGGGCGGAACCCTCCGTGCTTATCCAAATGTGCGTATTTCGACCGGGTTAGTGTTCAGGTTCGGCAAGCTATGAATTTGACACGTAGGATGGGCCGGGCCGCGTCGTTGGGCCCGAAGCATCGCGGGCGCGCAGACTGGTAACCAGCCGCGAACCCGATTTAACCGCCGCCCGGGGGATCAGCCGCCTTTTCAATTCAGCAATGGCTCGGACAGGCGAATGATCTTCTTCTGGATGGCGTACTGCACGAGTTGCGCCTTGTTGTGAATGTCCAGTTTGCGCATGAGGTTGAACTTGTGGGCCTCGACGGTCTTGACGCTGAGCTCGAAGGCGGTAGCGATCTCTTTGACGGATTGACCTTCGGCGAGCATCTTGAGGATTTCGCGTTCGCGTTTGGTGAGCGTGCCGAAGCGCGGTTGGCGGACAGGCTCTCGGCCCTGGGTGCGGAGATCGTCCACCAGGCGGGTGAGAAGGCGCGGGCTGAGATAGCTGCCGCCGCGGTGCACCTCGCGGATGGCGGTCAACAATTGCTCGGCGGGACTTTCCTTGAGGATGTAGCCGCTGGCGCCGATGGAGACGCATTCGGCGAGGTATTCGTCGTCGTCGTACATGGAGAGGAATACGACGCGGGTTTCCGGCCGCTCCTTGCGGATCACGCGAGTGGCCTCGAAGCTGCTCATCCCCGTCATGCCGATATCCATCAGCACGACGTCGGGGCGATTCTGCCGGCTCAGGCTGACCGCTTCGGCGGCGTCTCTGGCTTCTCCGGCGATTTCGAGGTCGGGCTCCGCCGCGAGCAAGGTGCGGACCCCCTGCCGGAACATTGCATGATCGTCTGTGATGAGTACGCGAATCTTAGACATTTGGTTTTTCCTGAACCGAGTTCAGCGGCAGTTCCAGAATCACCGTCGTTCCCTGGTTGCGCGCACTGCGCACGGTGACCTTGCCGCCGAGGAGCGCGGCGCGCTCCCGCATGCCTGCCAGGCCGAATGACATCGGCTTCGCCGTAACGCCGGCCTGAAAACCCAGGCCGTTGTCTGAAATGCGCGTTCTGATAACCTTATCGGCTCGCATGAGGGAAAGTTTTACGGTGGTTGCCTGAGAATGTTTGGCCGCGTTTTGTAAGGCCTCCTGGGCGACCCGGTAGATCACTTGCTGTAGAGAGGGCGGCAGATCTTCGAGGCGGCCGGCGATGCGGACCCGGATGCCGGCCGGAAAAGTCCCCACAAACCGGCCGGCCAGCAGGCGCAGGGCCCGCGCCAGGCCGAGCCGCTCGAGCACGGCCGGGCTGAGCGCGGCGATGATCCGGCGCAACTCGATGACGGTCCGTTCGACGACGGCGCGGGCTTCCCGCAGGCTGGCCCGCATGGGCGGATCCGCGCGGCGCTCCATCATTTCCAGTTGCAGCCGCAGCGACAGCAACGATTGGCCGGCTTCGTCGTGCAGTTCGCGGCCGATGCGCCGCCGCTCGTCATCCTCGGCCTGGCGGGCGGCTGCCGCCAGCCGCTCCACCTCCTCCAGCAGCAGCGCGCGTTCGGTGGCTTTGCGGAAGTGTTCCGCCGCCGCCTCCAGAAGCTCCAACTCACGCGGCAGCCATGGATACGGAACCGGGAAGCCGAGTTGAATCGCCGCCGACCCATTCAGCGGGTAAGACCAGTAGGACGCGTACCGCCCGCGCAACGCGGGATCGGCAATCCACCGCTCTTCGGCGGTACCTTGCTCGATATACAAGGGCTGGCGCAGTTCCCGGTCGAGTTCCCCTTCCTTTACCAGCAGGCCTCCGGCGCGGGCCCGGAAAGGCGCGCGCCAGCAGGCGCACCAGGCGGTGGGATAACTCCCCGGAATCGGCCACTTCCGCTCCGGCGCGATAAATGCCGAACAGGGCCTGGCTCTCCGCTTCGCGCACGCGGTAATAGGCGCGCTCGAGCGCCAGCAGGGTAGCCCATTGCAGTTGTTCCAGCGAGGGGCCAAACCTGCCTTGCAAGAGAGGCTCCAGCATTTCATCGAACTGCCGCAATACTTCGCCGGCTGCATCGGGAGGGAGGTTGCACTTGGCCAGGCGCTGGCCGTTATACTCGACCTGCTCGAGGAATTTCTCGATTGACCCGAGCCGCGCCGCCGCGCACGGTGAAATGGCTAGCAGCGCGCGCCGCTCTACCGCGCCATAGCGCCGCTTGCGGAGCAGCGCCAGAAACTTCCGCTCCAGCCCCGCCGCCGCCGGAGCAATCAGCCGCGCCAGACGGGCGACGTGCCGCCGGGCTGCTTTGGTGAATAGGACTTCGTGGGTTGGCATCGATCTCTAGTACTAAGAGATCGGCGCGTTATGGCTAAGCTTTAGGAGTTTGTCGAAAAATGCCGGCGACCGGTCTGAACCTTAGAAAACATGCGCCCGCAAGCGGGCGTTGGCAAGCTGAAGCATGCCCCACCTATTTCTTGTCCGCCTTGTTCAGCCGTAGGAAGCGTGCGGCGTTGTTGTAGAAGATATCGCGCTTCTGTTGGGGCGTGAGATATGTTGCGCCTTCGATCACGCCGATCGAGGTGGCCATCAGCTTGGGCCAGATCATCTGGTCGGTGCCGAACATCACGCGGTCCTCAAAACCGGCCTCCACGATGCGCCGGATGTACCGATGGACCTCTTCCAGCGGGTAGCTCCAGATGAGCCCCGCAACGTCGACGTACACGTAGGCGTTGGCTTGCAGAAGAGTGAGCAAATTGTCGATCATCGGGTAGCCCGCGTGCATGATCCACAAGCGCAACTTGGGATGACGGGCGAGCACTTCCTCGAGCAGAAGCGGGTTGCCCATGGAGCCGCGGAATTTCGGCATGGTGATGTTGGCGCGGCCGGACCCTCCGGTGCCCATGTGGATGCCCACCGGGACGTCCAGTTCCTCGGCCAGGGCGAAATAGGCGTCCACGGAGGGATCGCTCGGCGACACACCCTGATACTGCAATCCCACCTCGCCCATCACTTTGAAGCCGCCCTTGGTGAAAGCGGTTCGCAACTCTTCCACGGGGACGTATTTGCCGCCGAACATGGCGTTGTCGAAACTGGTGCCTGGAATGATCCGGTCGGGCGCCGCGTCTTTCCACTTCTGCACAGACTTCTGATCTCCCATGACGACGGCGGTGACGTTCAGCCGCTCGTATTCGGCGAGCATGGCCTTCATGTATTCGTCGGGAGTCTTGGAGGCCTCCAGCAGATCGGTGCAGTCCTGTTTGGCCCAGCCGCTCGGATCGGCTTTGGTGCGCGGGTCGGCCGCCAGGAACTGCGGGTTGAAGGGGCACATCGGCCCAGCTCCGGGAAAGCCGCCCAAGGTATGGACGTGAACATCGATGACGGGCGGCCTTGGGTTCGCGGCCGGCTGGGCGGAGGCGATTGCCGCGGCCGCCATCAGCAGGCCGGATAGCGATGAACTTCGCATGACAGACTCCTTGTCAAAGTAATAGCGGGGTGAACTCGCTTCCCAGATGGTATCGGATCTCACCGAGCGGAGATGGGCCGCGTTTCCGGCCCCTGCAGCGATGACAGAGCGCGGCGTTTACGAAATGGTGCAATCAGCCAACGTATTGCACTTCCTCTTCCAGGTCGAAGCCGAAGCGGGTGCGCACGCGGGTTTTCAAATCCTGGATTAGGGAGCACAAGTCGGCGGCGGTGCCGCCGCCGGCGTTGTATATAAGGTTGGCGTGGTAGCCGGCCACGTGGATGTCGCCGCGCTGGCTGCCCTTAGCTCCCACTTGTTCCAGGAACCAGGCGGCGGGCACTTTGCCCTCGCGCACCGCCTCGGCCGGTACGAGGGCCGCTACACGGGGCGGCAGGTCGCGCAGCAGCAGGTTCTTGAAGATGCTGCCGGCGCACTGCATGGTGACGGGGAACTTCTCGTTGCGAACCTTGACGATGCCGTCGGCGGTGCGGCGGAGCTCAGCTCGATCGCCAGGTTCCAGATCCAACTCGGCAGTGAAGATGATCCACTCTTTATGCCGTTTGAAAATGCTTTCACGGTAGGCGAACTGGCACTCCGCGTTGGAGAAGGCGCGCACGCGGCGGCCATCGAAGAAGCGCACGCAGGCGACGCGCTCGGAGATCGAATGGCCATACGCACCGGCATTGCCGTAGATGGCCGCACCGGTCCAACCGGGGATTCCGGCCAGCGTCTCCAGGCCTTGCAGCCCTCGGTCGATCGTGAAATCCACCAGCCGTTGCAGCTCGGCGCCGGCGCCGGCGGTGACGCGGTTGCCTTCGGCTTGCAAAGCATCGCCGCGGTAGCGCAGCACCAGGCCGCGATAGCCTTGGTCGGAGACGATCAAGTTAGTTCCGCCGCCAATCACTACCGTCGGACAGCCGCTGGCTTCGCCTGTACGGAGCGCCTCGAGGAAGGAACCCTCTGCGCCGGTCTCGGCATACAGATCGGCCGGCCCTCCCACGCCGAAGCGGGTATGGCTCGCCAGCGGGACGTCGACCGAAACGGTTAAATTGGGAATCGCGGCGAGATGCGCGCGCATCTCTTCGGTGGTCGGCATTATCTCGATTATAAAGGGAGGTTACATGGCGCGTTCCGGCTTTGCGGGCTTTCCCCCGGAAGCAATCGGGTTTTTCCGCGGGTTGGCGCGGCACAACCATCGCGACTGGTTTCTGCCGCGGAAGGCGGTGTTCGAGACTAGCATAAAGCAGCCCATGCGCGAGCTGGTGGCGGCGCTGAACCAGGCGCTGGCCGGCTTTGCTCCGGAGTATGCCACCGATCCGGAGAAGGCCATCTTCCGCATCTATCGCGACGTACGTTTCAGCAAAGACAAGAAGCCCTACAAGGAGCACATCGCCGCCAGTTTCCCGTTGCGCGGCGGCATGTCGCATGGGCACGGCGGTTTCTATCTCTCCGTTTCACACAAGGAAGTCGCGGCGGGAGGCGGCGTGTACATGCCGGAGCCTGCTGCGCTACTGGCCATTCGCAACCACATTGCGGAGAACCATGCGGAACTGCGGCGCATCCTGGCAAACGCGAAAGTGCGCCGGCTGCTGGGCGAATTACAAGGTGAGCAACTGGCGCGAGTGCCGAAAGGGTTCTGTGCGGAACATCCCGCGGCCGACCTGCTGCGCTTCAAGCAGTTCGTCCTGTACGTGGAACTTCCGCCCGAATCGCCACTTCGCCCACGCTGTACCGGGAGATTGTGGACCGCTTTCGCGCGATGGTGCCGTTCCTGCGGTTCTTGAACACTCCGCTGCCCAAAGAAAGGAAGATTGACGCGCGGGATTTGTTGCCCTAGCGACGGCCGGTTGGCGAGTGAGTTTGGTAGACGCGAAGATCAGTCCTAGAACTCAATGGGGTGATTTAGTACTGCCGCTCTCTCCATCTCGCCTGAATTCTGCGCATTCCGCTCGATTTTGGCCATGTCTATAGTAGACTGAGCCCTATGCGGGTCGTGGTGCTCGTTCTGGGGACGGGCGTTCTCTTTGCCCAACAGCCAATCCTTTACAATCGCGGAACCGTCAACGCGGCTTCCTCTGCGCCCTTCGGCTTGCCCAACGCTCCCATCGCGCGTGGCAGTGTGTTCACGGTGTACGGTGAGAACCTGGGCCCCGGCCAATACCAGACGGCATCCGCTCCTCTCGCCGCAACATTTGGCGGTGTGTCTCTCAGTGTCACGCAGAATGGCGTGGTCACTCAGGCCTTCCCGCTCTTTGTTTCGGCGGGACAGATCAACGCGGTGATGCCCTCCAGTGTCACGGCCGGCCTGGCGACCTTGCGCCTGTTCTACAACAGCGTCAAGAGCAACGCCATCACCATCCAGATCGCCGACTCCGCGCCCGGCCTTTTCGCCGTCGCCAATGCGGCCGGCCCCGGCAGCATCCAGAACTATGTGTCCGCGACCAATTTGCCACTCAACTCGCTGACGACTCCAGCGGCGCCCGGTCAAATCGTCGAGATCTGGGGCACCGGACTGGGCCCGGTCACGTTTCCCGATAACATCACGCCCACGCCCGGGAACGTCTCGACGCCGGTGACGGTCACCATCGGGGGCCAGGTGGCGAACCTCCTCTATTCCGGGCGCAGCCCGTGCTGCGCCGGCGTCGATCAGATCAACGCCTACGTCCCCGCCAATGCCCCGCTCGGCTGCTGGGTACCGGTGTCGGTTAACGCCGGCGGCGTGGTTTCCAATGTCACCACCATAGCCATTGCCGCCCCCGGCGCCAATACGTGCGACGATCCCGGCAACCCTCTCTCGAAACTGGTTCGCACGCCTGGAACGCAGGCCTTCATTCACCTGGAACAGTTCAACGATATCGAGAATATCAATACGGCTACCCCTATCACCGAGGCTCTCGAATATGTCTACTCGCGGTTTTACACCCGCCCCAATTCGCCCTTCAACTTCGATCCTTACCTGTCCTATCCGCCGGCCGGAACCTGTCTGGTGCACCAGACTTCGGGGGACTCCAACAACACCCTGAGCCTCCGCGGGGCTCTGCCCGCCAGCGCCAGCCTCAGTCCGCAGCCCAATCAGACCTATAACAACGGCACGCAGTCTGAGAGCCTCACGATTACCAGTCCCTTTATCGCGGCCATCGTGGGCGAGACGGTCGACTCAACCTCTGTCGGCTTGAACCCGTTGAGCGCCGGTGCGAGTTTCACGATCGATCCTGGCGGAGCGAACCAAATGGCTCTTGCCATTAACCCCGAGCCGCCGCCTGCCTGGACCCGTCCCAACGCAATCATCGTCGTTCCGCGCAACGCTCCCCTCGCGCTCACGTTTACTCCTGGGGATACAACGGCCCCCACTGCTATTCTGCTCTATGCCTACTCCGCGTCCACCAACTCGACGGTGGAAGTACAGTGCCTCGCCGCGCCTGGGGCCGGCACATTCACCATTTCCGCGGATACCTTGGCGAACCTGCCGTCAAGCTATCGGATGATCGATGGCTCTTACGCGAACCTGATCGTTGGGACGCTCGGAGTGAATCACGCAATCTCATTCACGAACGGCCTCGCCGTGAATGGAATTCTGCTCAACTCGACTTGGGTCAGCCAATCGGTGGTGCTCCAATGAAGCCGCTTTGTATATTCTTGATCTTCTCAGGTTCGCTGCTTGCGCAAACCTTAAACATGACTGAGGGTTTTCTAGGCGGTGGAGCGACCGCCCTCCTGATTTATGATGAGGATAACGCAAGCGACGATTTAACAGCTTATGAGGCGCTGTTTCCCCCACCGGTAATCCCTTACACTTACCATATTGGGCGCCGCGTTGAGACATCCCCGAAGAGCTCGGCGGCTCCCATTATCACTGGGTCGCTCGACACCGACTTTTCCGCCGTATATCCCGCGGTAGCTCCTTTCTATAGCTACTTTTCCGGCGGGCAAACAACATACAGCCCTTTATTCCGGCCGCAATCGGAGATAGGGCCTCGCGCGGATCTGACAACCGTACAACCGGCGGCTCCCCCTGACCCACGGTTCGTCTTCTTGGATGGCTACGGGGCGGGATTCGTCGCCATTGACATGACGTTGCTCTCGGTTGTGAGCCAGGTCCCTGTTCCCAGCGTAGTGGGCCCCTTCGGCATCCGGCCAAACGTTACGGCCCCCCCCAATGAAGTCTGGGTGCTGAATAGCGGCAATGAGATCGCGGCTGGAGCGGAGGTCTCGGTCGTCGACCTTAGCACACAAAGCCTGGTCACCAACATTCTCACTCCATCGATCCCCCAATCCACTTCCGCAGTGCCGGTCGGAATCGTCTTCACTGCCGACGGCGCGACGGCGTTCGAGGCCTTCCAGTATCTCTCGCCGGATTCTTCCGGGAATCATGGTGCACTCGTGGTTTTTGACGCCGCCGGGCGAACAGTCACCTCCACCATGCCGCTGAAAATCACTCCCAATGCATTGCTGATGGCCCCGGATGGATTGACGGCATACATTCTCAGTAGCAGCGGAGGAGACATTCTTTATTACGATGTCCTCAGTGGCACGGCCGATCTTACCGTAGCGACCTATCAGCCGGGGTCGGAGTTTGGTTACCCGGGCTTTGGTAGCGTGGTATACATACACCCGGACGGGACGCGGCTTTTTTGGAATGTGGGAGTGTACCTGACGGTCTTCGACCTTACTACACGCCAGGTCACTAACGAGTTCAACTCCGGACTGCCCACGACAGTGGGACGAACCTTTAGCCTGTCTCAAGACGGTGCGAGAGCCTATTTCAGCGACCCGCTGGGCGACGTCGCCGTCCTCGATACCTACTACGGGACCATACTGGCGGCATACAACACAGGAACCGCCGTGTCCATCTTTGCGGGCCCTCCCGTCGCCCCTTGATCTCCCCGATACCGATTCCATGCGCTCCGCGCGCTTCGGGCGTTCGCCCCACGAATTCGGCGGCATTCCACCTGGGTTTGCTGAATGCGGCCGCGTTCTTCAGCGGTAGCGGTACAGCTTGATCTTCTGGATCGTGTAGCGGTCGCCGGGGAACCAGAGGGCTTTCCACTCGGGAGTCTCGTCGCCGTTCAGGCGGCGTCCGGGGACCCAGCGGCCGTCGACGTACTGGCCTTCCTCGACCGTGGCCAGTCCCACGCTTTGGGTTGCGTCGGTGGCCGTCTCGAAATAAACGCTCATGCTCCTGCCGACAATCACGTAGTCGTCGGGGCCCAATTGGATGAACAGGCCGGCCACGCGGTCCACCGGAGCGGCGATGGGCGCATTGGGATCCTGGCTGCGCCTGGCGAATCGGGCCTCGATCGTGTAGTCGCCCAGCCGCACCTTGGACCTTGGGGCATCCGCATCCACCAGCACGGCCGTCACCTTTCCAAGGCCCTGCCTTTCCAGGATCAGCGGAGCCACCTGCGACAGGACCTGGTAGCCTTTGCCGAGTTCGCCATCCGGGGACGCCAGCCGGTCGATCCCAAACGGCGAGTAGCCGATGCCGTCATACTTGCCGGCGGTCGCAATCGCCCAAGCGACGCCCTTCGCGTCTCCCCTGGACTCGGGGATGAACAGCGGGTTGCCGGACTGCGTGTACCAGGCGCACCAATCGTCGTAGTTCGGGACGTGGACGTCCGGCGAGAGAATGTCGATGGCCGGCCCTCCGGCCCTCCAGGCATCCATTACCTGGGGTAATGGGCCGCCGCTCGGATAGCCGCCGGGCATGTCCTCGTTGGGCTTGAACGTTCCCTGGCGCAGCCAGGTGTTGACGAACATCGGCAACGGATATTCGGCTTTGCCGGCCGCCGCGACATGGCCGACGTAGCGGGCGTAGTTCCACGCCATGAATATTTCGTCGGTTTCCACGCCGGCGCCGAAGACCTCTTCCCAGCTTCCGGAAGTCTTGAAGCCGGCGGCTTCCCAGCGCTTGCGCAACTCGGGAATCAGCGTGTCTTTGTGCTTCTGGAGATAGTCCATGAACTCCTTCGGCACCGGCCCCGCGAACGCCTGGTTGGCCACCGGCGAGTGGTCGCGCGAGGGGCCGAGAACGCCGACTTCGTTCTCCACCTGCATCATGATGACCGTGTGTGCGTCTCCGTCCACCTCGCGGATGTGCTTCATCAGTGCGGCAAAGGCGCGCGCATCGGCGTCGCGATTGGCGTTGCTCAGCGTGGTCAAGGTCGGCAAGCCTTTGCCCTTTTCGTCCTGGATAATCGGGAACCGCTGCTGGTTGGTCTTGACCCACACGGGCTGATAAGTGGACTTACCGTTCTTCCAGCTTCCAAACCAGAGCATGATCAGGCGCAGGTTATACCGGCGGGCATCTTGAATCAGGCCGTCGACCAGACTGAAGTCGAAGCGGCCTTCCTCGGGTTCCATCAACTCCCAGGACACGGTTGCCAGCACGGTGTTGAGATTGGTCGCCGCGATCTTACTCCAGAGCGGCCTCAAGTACTCCATGCTGGAGGCGCTGGAGTTGTTCAATTCCGCGCCGAGGACCAGGAATGGTTTGCCGTCCACGATCAACTGCGTGGCGGTTCCGTGTCTTTCGAGGTGCGGGATGTTCGTGGAGGGTTTCGCTTGCGAGAAGGCCGGCGTGGATGCAAGCGATATCAGAATTGCCGTAGAGCTAAGCGTGCTCAGCTTCATTCGTTCACCTCAAGGGCGTTCGCCCAAAAGATAATGTACTCCAAAACGCCGTTGGACATGAGGGCAAGCTAAAGCATGCCCTACCAAGTGGTATGATGGCGCGCAACAGCTATGAAACGTTGGCGTTGTTTCTCGTTACTTATTCTGGCGCTCGCTGGCCCGGCGGCATGGTGCCAGCCGGTGGATCGCTCGATCGTGCTGCACGCGGCCCGGTTGCTGGATGTGGAGACGGGGAAAGTGATCGCGCCGGGCGAAGTGCTGGTGCGCGGGGACCGGATCGCCGAAGTTGGCGTGAAGGTTCACCGGCCGGCGGACGCCGAGGCGATCGACCTGGGAGACAGCACGCTGCTGCCCGGATTGATTGACGCGCACGTGCATCTGTTCCTGCATCCTGGCGCGGAGGACTTGCAGACGGTGCAGGAGTCGGTGCCGCAGCGAACCATAGCGGCGGTGCTGGCGGCGCGCGACGACCTGATGGCCGGGTTTACGGCCGAGCGCGACATGGGTACCGAGGGCGCCGGATCGGCCGACACGGCGGTGCGCGACGCCATCAACGCCGGCTCCATTCCGGGCCCCCGGTTGCGCATCAGCGGCAACGCGGTCGATATCCTGGGCGGCCACGAAGACGCGATCGGCTATAACCCGGAGCAGCGGGTGCTGCCCAACGCCACGCAGGCCAACAATGCGCTCGAACTGATCCGTGTCATCCGTGGCCAGTTCAAAGAGGGCGCGGACTTCATCAAGATCTACGAGACGGGCCACGACACGCTGGCCGGCGGCAAATTCGACACGCCGTTCCAGTACACCGAGGCCGAACTGACGGCCGCGGTTGCGGAGGCGGCGCGGGTGGGCAAGCGTATCGCGGTGCACGCCACCGGCGAGCCGGGCACGCTGTACGCGGCGCGCGCCGGCGTCGCATCCATCGATCATGCCTATCAATTGAGTGACGAAACCATGCGGCTGATGCGGGAACGCGGCATTTTCGCCGTGCCCACCTTCGCCATCGTCGAGTACTTCGCCGACCATGCGGCCTCGCCCGCCATGGCGGCGCGGGAGCGGGCGATGCTCGAATATCACGCCGCGGAATTTCGCAAGCAGTTGGCGGCCGGCGTCGAGTTCGCGATGGGCTCGGACGTGGGGCCGTTTCCGCACGGCACGCAGGCGCGCGAATTCGTGCTGATGGTGAAATACGGCATGTCGCCGCTAGCGGCGGTCCAAGCCGGTACGCTGCATGGGGCGAAGCTGCTCGGATGGGAAGGCCAGATCGGGGCGCTGCGGGCGGGTTACCTTGCCGATGTGGTCGCGGTGGAGGGAGATCCACTGGAGGACATCGCCGCGCTAGAAAAAGTCAGCTTCGTGATGAAGGGCGGCGTGGTGTGGAGGAAGTAGGAAAGCGGCGGATGGCGGCTCGACTTGGCCGAAGAGCGGGTCCCTCGTGGGGACTCTTTGGCGCTCTGTGCGATGGCGCGGCGCTCTGGCATGCGGTAGGCTTGGGGGAGGATGGCAACCTGGAACGGCAAGCGCGTCGCCGGATGTGCGACCGCTATCGTGCTGAGCATCTTCATCCCGGTCGCAATCGACCAGGGGTATTTCCGGCACAACGCCTACATTCTCCCAATCGCCGGTTTGGTAGCTGCATCGCTCTTCGCCGGGCTAATTCTCAATAGTCCGGCCGTCTCTGGGAGGATCCAGTCCTTTCATCATGGATTCGGCGTGGCCCATCCGCTGAAGTATCTCCTGACCGTGGCCACTGCCGGCGGTTGCGTAATCCTCGCACTCGGCGGCGGAGAGTGGTACGCGATCCACACGAGCCTGAAGCATGTGGCGGAGCTAAGAAGAGCCGATTCCCTTGCCTCTGCGCCGGCCTTGCCGCCCGCTGCTCAGCCGATCCCGCTAGCATCATCGAGTAGCTCGGCTGGAAGGAAGGGAGCGCCAAAGGCAAAAGGCACGTCGGTTCGGGTTGCCAGACAGCCGAAGGAAGAGCTGCCAGAGACAACGCAGCCGCCGAAGCAAGCCAATTCCGAACCAGTGACGCAGCCGCCACCGGTTAATGTATGTCCTAACGGAAACTGCGGCGGAACGCTGATCAACCCGACGGTGAACAACAACTACGCCGCATCGCAGCCTCCCCCAGCAATCACCTGGACGGGCTCTCGGGTTGAAGACGCTACTCCCCCTCGGATTGGCAATGCGTCGTCGGGCCCTAAACACCCCGGCCTGAGTCTCGTAGTCAAGTTACTTGGCAGGTTCCAGTTCCCTATGTTCACGGTGTCCTGTAGTCGCCCATGTGAAGCCGTTTGGATCGGGGTAGAAGGAGCCAGCGCACCAGGGCTCTATGCAACGAACAACCCCTTGGTAGCGGCCGCTGGGTTTAGGGGGATGCCAGCATTTCTTGATGCTGGATCGACGGTCTGGATCACTGTAGCCTCTAAGGATGAAAACGACATCAACGTCTTGAGTGTCGATCCGTATGTTGCGCGTCAATGACGATTCGATTAGCTGCGTCCGCCACCAGCTCAACCGTTCGGGCCATTTGGCCTCTATTGAAGCAATCCGGCTCATGATATCATAGCTTCCAGGTAGTTTCGCCCATGCGAATTCCCAATCCAACCGTCGCTATTCGGTAAGCGCCGAGCGCGCTTCCGGTAGTTTCTGTTTCCCATTCACCCAAAAACCAGGTCAGTGCGGAGCTGTACTCCGCGAGGGTTTTTCCATGCAGGCAACAGAGAAGAGTAGTTTCTCCCGCCGGCGCAGTTTTTTGCGAGAGGCGTTGGCGGGAAGCAATCAGGATTATACCGAAGGCAGTCTCAGCCGCGGCATCGCGCTGCTGGCCATCCCGACCATGCTCGAGATGGCGATGGAATCCACGTTCGGCGTAGTGGATGCATTCTGGGTGGCGCGGCTGGGAGCCGATTCGTTGGCAGCGGTGGGGCTGACGGAGGGCCCGGTGGCGCTGGTCTTCAGCATTGCGCTGGGTCTCAGCATGGCGGCCACGGCAACCGTGGCGCGGCGCATCGGCGAGAAAGACCCGGAGGCAGCCGCGACCGCGGCCGGGCAAGCGATCGTGTGCGGCGCGGCGGTGGGCATCGCCACCGGCCTGGCGGGCGTGTTCCTGGCGGCGCGACTGCTCGGGCTGATGGGCGCCCCGGCGTCGGTGATCCACACCGGGTCGGGCTACGCCAGGATTGTGCTCGGGGGCAACGTCGCCATCGTGATGCTGTTCCTGATCAACGGCGTGTTCCGCGGCTCCGGCGACGCGGCCGCCGCGATGCGAACGCTGTGGCTGGCGAACCTGATCAACATGGCGCTCGACCCGTGCTTCATTTACGGCTTCGCGTTTTTCCCGCGGCTGGGAGTGACCGGCGCGGCGGTAGCGACCACCATCGGCCGATCGATTGGCGTGATATACCAGCTTGCGGTTTTGTTTCGCGGCAAGAGCCGGGTGCGGCTGGCGCTGCTGAATTTGCGGCCCGATTGGCCGGTGATGGGGCGGCTCCTTCGCGTGGGCTCGACCGCGATGTTGCAGTACTTCATCTCGACGGCGAGCTGGGTCAGCCTGGCCCGCATCAACGCCCTCTTTGGAAGCGCGGCCATCGCCGGCTACACGCTGGCATTGCGCATCATCCTTTTCGCGCTGATGCCGTCGTGGGGCATCGTGTCAGCCGCCGCCACGCTGGTGGGGCAGAACCTCGGCGCACGGCGGCCGGAGCGCTCGGAGCGCGCGGTGTGGGTGGCCGGAGTGTACAACATGTCGTTTTTAGCCGCGGTGGCGGTGTGCTTTTTCACCGCGGCGCGGCCGCTGGTGGGCCTGTTCACCACCGACGCCGCGGTGGCGCCTGTGGCGGTGGCCTGCCTGCGCTATTTAAGCCTGGGCTACCCGTTTTACGCCTGGGGCATGATCATGGAACAAGCCTTCAATGGGGCCGGCGATACGGCCACGCCAACCTGGATGAACTTCTTCTGCTACTGGCTGCTGCAGATTCCGTTGGCCTGGCTGCTGGCCGAATGGGCTGGGCTGGGACCGCGCGGCGTGTACCTGGCCATCTGTATTGCCGAATCGGTTCTGGCGTTGGTCGGAATCGCGTGCTTCCGGCGCGGGACCTGGAAGCTGGCGAAGGTGTAGGGCGAGCCGGAGCCTGGTCCAGCGGAAACACTTCGTAACGCGGACTCCAAAGGATCGAACGCTGCTAGAATGGCGGCATCCATCACGTGGGGAAGCGATCCAGACGCCTAAGAAACCTTCGTTCGGCGCCGGCGGAAGGCAAGGTGATCACGCCGGCCGGCGAGCGGAAGCGGGTACGCGTGTTGTGCATCTATCTGCTGCTGTTCCTCGCTACCCTGGCAGTGTACAGCCAGGTTTGGCACTTCGATTTTGTCAACTTTGACGACCCGGAGTACGTCACCGAAAACAACCACGTGCGCGCGGGACTGACGTGGGAAGGTCTGGTTTGGGCGTTCACTTCCTATGACGCCGAGAATTGGTTTCCGCTGACACGGCTTTCTCAGATGGCGGATGGACAGTTCTTCGGGCTGCGCAGCGGATGGCATCACCTGACCAATGTGCTGCTTCACGCGCTGGGCAGCCTGCTGTTGTTCGCCGCACTGAAACGGATGACCGGAGCGGTCTGGCGGAGCACCTTTGTAGCTTTCGTTTTCGCGCTGCATCCTTTGCACGTCGAGTCCGTAGCTTGGATTGCGGAGAGAAAAGACGTTTTGTGCGCGTTTTTCTGGTGCCTGACGCTGTGGTGTTACGCGCGCTATGCGCAACGGCCCGGCGTTGGCCGGTATCTGGTGGTCCTGCTCGGATTCTGTTGCGGCCTGATGGCCAAACCGATGATCGTCACCCTGCCATTTGTGCTACTGCTGTTGGACGTCTGGCCCCTTCGGCGCGCTAATCGCCTCGCCATTCTCTGGGAAAAGCTGCCGTTTTTCGGGCTGGCGGCCGCCGTCTCGCTGGTTACCTATATTGCGCAACGACAGGGGCACGCGATCCAATCGTTCGGTTCCTTGCCCGCCGGTTTGCGGATTGCGAATGCTTTAGTGACTTACATTGTGTACATTGCCAGGATGTTCTGGCCCGCGAAACTGGCCGTGTTTTACCCCTACTCCCATCAGCTTCCAGCATGGCGCGCGGTGGCGGCCGGCATCGCCCTGGCGGGCATCACGTTCCTGGCGCTGCGCCGGTTTCGGCCCTACCCTTATCTCGCGGTCGGATGGTTTTGGTATCTCGGGACTCTCGTGCCAGTGATCGGACTGGTCCAGGTGGGAGGGCAGTCTTCGGCGGATCGGTACACTTACCTGCCAACGGTGGGGCTTGCCATCATGCTGAGTTGGGGGACGGCGGACCTACTCAAGCGTTATCCGCGCGCCAGGACCGTGGTCGTCGTCTCGGCGGTCGCGGCTTGTTCGGCCTGCGTCGTCGCTTACGTCGATCCAACTACGATACTGGGCCGACACCGAGTCGCTGTTCCGGCACGCAGTGAGTGTCACGACTGACAACTATATCGCGCATAATAATCTGGCGGACTACTATCTCAGCAAACTGCGGAACGACGAAGCCCGCAGCCACGTAATCGAGGCGCTGCGCGTCCAGCCGAATTACGCCGAGGCACATGTTAATCTGGCGACCATTCTCAGACGAGCCGGGCAGACGGATGAAGCCGAGAAGGAGTATCGGGTGGCGCTGACTCTTCAACCGCGCAATATAGAGGGGCATTCCGGGTATGGAGCGCTTTTGTTCAACCAGGGACGCGCCAACGAAGCGCTGCGAGAGTTCTGGGAGGTGGTCCAACTGAAACCGGAGTATGCCGGCGGGCACTTTGTCCTGGGGAGGATGCTGGCCTCATTGGGACGAACGGACCAGGCGATGGCAGAGTTTTACGAGGCGATCCGGCTTCGGCCCGACGAGGCCGACGCGCACCACAGCCTGGGAGTCGCGCTGCTGGGCCGAGGACGATTGAACGAAGCACTCGTCGAGTTCAGCGCCGAAGCGCGGCTTAGGCCCACGGATGCGAGTGTCCACAACAATCTCGGCCAGCTACTGGCCAGCCTGGGGCGGCTCGACGAAGCGATCGCGCAGTTTTCGGAGGCTCTTCGGATCAAACCGGACTTCGATGCCGCTCGAAAGGGCCTGGACGGCACTTTGGCGCGACGAGACAGGGCGAATCGGCCCTGAGACGCTGTATCATGAGGCGAACGCTTCCCGCGGGACCATCCGGCTGATTCCTTCTGCCGGTCGGGTCGATCATTTGAGGACGCGCGTGCGGTTTTCGCGCTGATCCGGTGAGCGCTTGCCTGCACGGGATCATCCTGCGTTTGGACAATTCTCAGACCGTCTGCACACGAGATATTTGGTATAGTCGCGCCTTAATATTCCGCTTTGGAGGAAAGCGAATGTTCATCCGAGGAATGCTGGTTCAACAGACCAACAGCAAGTCTCGCGTCGTCGAGAAGCTTCCCGATGGGTCCACGGCCGTATTTGACGGCGTGACCGATACGGTGCACGCTTTGGACTTCAGCGCCGCCGCCGCGTTTGAAGCCTGTCAGGAGCCAACCACACTACCCGCGCTAACGGACGCAATGCGCCAGAGTCTGGGCAGAGCGGTCACGGAGGAGACGGTCCTGGAAGCCGTTTCCGAGTTGAAGCGCGCGGGGCTGGTGACGGTGTCCGGCGCCAGGGAAGAACTCGTGGATTCGTCACGGCGGAGCTTGCTAAGAGCTGCCGGCATCGCCCTGCCAGTGGTTCTGTCGCTGACGGCGGCCGAGCAGCGCGCTTTTGCCGCCGGGGCGGGTTCCGCGCCGACCACGACTACAACTGCCGCGCCGACCACGACTACAACTGCCGCGCCGACCACCACTACAACTGCCGCGCCGACCACCACTACCACCACCACAACAACAACAACCACTACGACAACGACTCCCGCGCCAAGTGCGCCGTCGCTCGTATCCGTAAGCACCAATCATGGGACAACGTTTGTGCTGGACGGCACCGGCGCCCCCCCGGGAAACTGTCTGACTATTATCACGGTGGTGGCCGCGAATAGCCACTTCAACCAAGCCACGACGACGGTTGCTGCCCTCACGCCGGCGACTGCGAGTCAAATATCCATCACGGTCAACTCACTTACCAACCTGACGGTGACACTGGCCGGCGCCGGTACCATAGGAACAAACTTCAACTTCACGATTACGACCGGGGCTGAGGTATTGACTGCGACGGGGCTGCTCACGATCGGCGATTGCTAGCATCACCCCTGTTTTCCGGCCGTGACGGATCGACACTGACGGCCGCGTCGAACCAGGCCAAGGGCCGCGTGGATTCATGCCAGACCAAGACCGGCTTCTTTCAATCGCGCGGCTGATTGAGATCCTGGAGCAGGCCGGGCCGTCGTCGCCCCTGTTTTCGGGCGCGGCCCGGCTGCTCGACGGCCACCTGCTTGCGGATCGCTCCTCGATCCCCAAGCCCACGCCGCCGGGGCCGGGTCGCTTTCTCACCATTGGCATGGCCACCTACGACGACTACGACGGAGTCTATTTTTCCGTCCAGGCCATCCGCATTTACCATCCCGAGATCACGGCGCAGACTGAAATCCTGGTGATCGACAATCATCCGGAAGGGCCGTGCGCGGCGGCATTGAAGCAATTGGAAACGCACGTGGAAGGGTATCGCTATGTTCCCTACACAAGCCATAGGGGAACCGCGGTTCGGGACCTGCTTTTCCGGGAAGCGAAGTCCCCATACGTGCTCGCGATGGATTCGCATGTGCAGTTCGCGCCCGGCGCGCTGGCGCGGCTGCTGGAGTTCCTGAAGGGACAACCGGATTCGAACGATCTCTGGCAAGGGCCGCTGCTGTCGGACGATCTCAAGGGGCTTTCGTCCCATTTCAATCCGGTATGGTCCGAGGGGATGTACGGCCAGTGGGCATACGATGAGCGCGCGGCCGATGTCGACGCCGGGCCATTCGAAATCGGCATGCAAGGCCTTGGCGTGTTCGTGTGCCGGAGAGAGGCGTGGCCCGGTTTCAACCCGCGATTCGGCGGTTTTGGCGGCGAGGAGGGCTACCTCCACGAGAAATTCCGGCAGAGAGGCGGCCGGACTTTGTGCCTGCCCTTTCTGCGCTGGACGCACCGATTCAATCGGCCGCTCGGCGCCCCCTATCGCCCGATCTGGAAGGAGCGCATCCGCAATTACCTGCTCGGCCATGCCGAACTCGGGCTGGATGGGCGGCAGGTGGGAGAGCACTTCGAGAGTTTCCTCGGCGCCGAACAGGCTGCGCCGCCGATCGCGGCGGCAAAGCGCGAGATCGAAGGTCCGTTCCACTTTTTCGACGCGATCTATTCTATCCGCCGCGGCGACACCCCCGACCGGTGGACGCCGCTCGACCTGGATGCGAAGATCCGCTTCCTCCCAGCCCCTGAGGCTCCGGTTTCCAGCGAGATCGGGCGCATTCTGGCGCACCGGCGCATCCTCGAAGAGGCGGGACGTCAGAAGCTGGCGAACGTTTTGGTGTTGGATGAGGAGTTCGTGCCATCGGCGGCCGCGCTCGAGCCGTTCCGCAATGCCGTTGACCGCTTGCGGACAGCACCCTGGCGGATTCACCGCCTGCCGGCTGCTACAGCCTACCATGCCTGCATCTTCGACCGCCTGATGGCCGAGTTGCCGGGGGCGCCGTCCGGGATCGCCCTCTGGTTGAGGCGGGGCAACAGTTTGGACTTTCTGCAAACCCGGGTGCAGGAAGGGTGCCAACCACCTGCCGGAGGGTTCGTGGGCTTTGGCATTTCCCTTTTCGGTTTTCGCATCGCGGTTCTGTCCGATTGCCGGGCCGCCGAAGCCATTCTCCGCCTCTATTTACTGCCATGGCTGCCGCGTAACGAACCCGATCCTCAAACCGCCGGCCTGGTCTTCCGGGTGTTGCGCAATCGAGAGGCGGAGAGCCGGGGCTTTGCGGCCTATGCCGGCGACCGTCTGTTAGCTGCAGACGACGGGATGAACGTGATCATCGAGGCGTTGCAGACGCTGGTGGACGAAAAGGTAGTGCGCACGCTGCCGGATATGGTCCCGGTTCACGCGGGCGTGGTTGTCTGGAACGGCGCCGCCGCCCTGCTGCCTGGAGGGAGCGGATCCGGCAAGACCAGTCTGGTCGCCGAACTGCTTCAGAAAGGCGCCGTCTATAGTTCGGACGAATACGGCCTGGTGGACGCCGAAGGCCGGGTCCACCCGTATCCGCGCGCCCTCTTGTTACGCGGCGACGGCGGGTGGCGGACTCCCGTATTGGCGTCGACCTGGAAGGCGGCGACTTGCGAAGTTCCCGCTCCGGTTCGCCTGATCGTCGCGGTAGAGCGCGTGGAAGGCGCGCAATGGAACGTACGCCGGATTTCGCAGAGCGAAGCGCTGGTGCTGCTGCTGCGCAACACTCCACGGGAGATGGCCCAGTCGCCGGAGATGCTGGCGCCGTTGCGCGCGGCCGTCAGTTCCGCGGCCTGCTACAGCGGCGTGCGCGGCGAGGCCGCCGAGGCGGCCGATCGCGCGATCGAGCTGCTCGCGTCCCTGGCATGAATCCGGTCTGGCCCACTCCGTTCGAAGAACAACTGCTGTTGGCGTGCTTTGCTCCGGAGGAGGATGCCCGCACGGCTCTCCGCCGGTGTTCCGAGGAATGGGCCGGCGCCGGCGCGGAACCCGGCGCAATGCCGTTGCTTCCGCTCGTCTACCGGCGGTGGCCGGCGGCGGAAAACGAAATCATCGAGCTTGGCCGGCGGGGTTATTATGCAACCTGGAAGCGGAATCGCGAAGGCATGGCGCAGCTTGCCGAAATCGCGGCGCGATTCCGGGAAGAGAGCATCCGGTGGATGGCTCTCAAGGGCGCGGCCCTCGCCTTGCGGCACTACGCCGATCTCGGGCTTCGCTCCATGGGCGATCTGGACATCCTGATTCGAGCCGAGGACGTGGGCCGCGCCGCCGCGCTGCTCGACCGCGCCGGGTATCGCGCCGAAGAAGATGCCACGCCCGATGCCATCCTCCGCCAGGTGCGCGTCCGCCACGGCTGGCAGTTCTTTGGCGAGCCGGACTGGAATTTCGACCTTCACTGGCGGCCCGTGGGCCGCTGCTACTCCCCCGCAGTGACGCGGCTGTTCTGGGAAGGGGCCGAGACGGTGCGCTTCGGTGACCAAGATGTACTGGTGCCGTCGCCCTCCGACCAGCTATTCCACGTCTGTGTGCACGGTCTGCAGTGGGACTGGACGCGCAAGGTCCGTTGGATCGGCGACGCGCTCGCCGTTCTCGGTGAGCCAGTGAACTGGCAGCGCATCTGCCAGCTCGCCGGATCGGCTTCGATGTCGTTCCGCCTGGCGAATGCACTGGGGTTTCTGCAGGAGAGGTTTGGCGCGCCGATACCGCCGGATCTGCACGAGCGGCTGCTCGGGGCCGCGTCCAAATGGGAGCGCGGTGAGTATCGGCTGCTCTTGAAGCGATGCCCGCTTGGCGTCCGCGACAGCATCGCCTGGCATACTTATCATTTCCGGCGCATCCGGCCATTTGACGATGGCTGGCGGCGTGCGCCGCTGGCGATCGCGCTGCCGCAGTACGTGGCGGCATTCCTCGATGCGCCCGGTTTTCAATCTCTCTTCCAGAAACTCCGGCCGCATGTGGTGTCGCGGCTGGTGCGGGTGTTTCCGCGCGGCGGAGCTTAGGCAGAGAACGCGCTGGTCTTGCGCCGCTCCCTTACGGTCGCGGCTCCGATCGCAGCGTAATCGTCCGCCCGGTGCGCGCGGATTCGCGGGCGGCGTCGAGGATTTCGATCACGATCATATTGTTCTCGAGCGACGAGAGGCCGCGCGGTTCGAACTTACCGCGAGCGACGCCGATCAAATATGAAATGGAGTCGGCTTCCTGCGGCTTCAGGTCCGGCAGCATACGTATCTCTTCGGCCTGTGCCCCCGCCAACCGCACGCGCAGGTTGTCGCCGCCGGTCGCGATGGCGTAGCCCGTGGCGCCGTAGACCTCGAAATCCTTGCGGCCCACCGGCCAGTTCCACGACGCTTGAATGATGCCCTGCGCTTTGGGATATTCGAGCAGCACGGTGGCTTCGTCATCGACGTGCTGGTAGATTGCGGGCTTGTCGGACTGCGTCAGCGCCGTCACCTTGAGCGGGGGCCGATTGTCCATCATCCATGTAATCAGGTTGGCGCCATAGCAGCCGAAATCGAAGAGGGCGCCGGCGCCGTTCCTTACCGGGTCGCTCAGCCAGACGAAAAACTCCGGCTGCACGCCGATCTCCTGAGGACCCTGGTGGCCGTCCATCGCCACCATTTTGCGGATGTCGCCGGCGGCCTTCTGCTCGTGTAGCAGGGTCCACATCTCTCCGTGGCTGCGGTACCAGGTAGTCTCGTAGTTGACGATGACGGGAGTGTGGTAGCGCTCCGACGCCTGCTGGATGGCGTGCGCCTGGTTCATGTCCACGGCCAGCGGCTTTTCCATCATCACGGGAATGTGGCGTGGGGCGCACGCTTCGACGACCTTGGCGTGCGAGAAAGTGTCGGTGAAGGTCGCGACGGCTTCGGGCTTCGCCGTATCGAGCATCGCGTTGAGATCGGTAAAGAGCTGATCGCTACCAACGTGGTTCGATGCGGCGCATTTTGCCAGCAGCGCGGCATCGGGATCCCAGACCGCGACGACGACAACATCGGCCGGGCGGCTTTGCGCACCGCGCAGAAACGACCAAACGTGGCCGTGGTTCAGCCCGGCGATGGCGATGCGCAATGGCTTTGCTTCGGGCGACTCCGCACCGGCCGATGTGGCGGCGATGGCGGAAGCGAAGAGTGCGAGCGGCAATAGGCGTTTCATGGCGATGTCCGCATGATATCGCGCATACGCCGGGTGGTACACTCAATCCGGGAGGCCGCAGCGCACTGCCGGCCGAAAGTCTGACGCGTGGCTGACGTCCCAGACGGGATTGCCACAGATCCTCAGACCTACAGAAGTGCCGGCCATCGCTCCTGCGACCTCCCCACGCAGCCGGCTACCAGAAGTATTGCTTGACGACCTTAGGCGAACTGGGCGCGCCTGAGATCACCTTTACGTGCAGGACGAGTTGCAGGTTCTTTTTCTGCCAGTCGGGGGGAGCCCCGCGCAGCGCCTCGGCCATCAGGTCGGGATTGGTGACCAGGTCCGCCGCGGCGTCGGTGCCGTATTGGGTGATGCCGGCGAGTTCCACCAACATGGCGTGCGTATCGGGATGGAAGACGCGCGAGACGATGGCGTAGTCTTCCGTGGTGTGACGGTCGCGCGGAAGCGCGGGCAGCACCCACTCCGTGGCTTTGCCATCGTCGGTGATCCCGGCCGGACGGCGATAGCCATCGACAAAGAAACGCATCTCATTGCTGATCTGTTTCCACCTCGTGTACGAGAACCCTACCAGGATGGCGGGGCCGGAACGGAGGTCGGCGAAGGAGACGTCGTTGCCGAGCTTGACACGATAGGGACGGCCGAGCCGGCTGAGCATGGCGGTGAGGCGGGAGGTAGCGATGAGGTCTCCGCCGCCCACGAACTGGTCGGTCAAAAGCGTGAAGTCTCCGACGTGCGACGGCGGCGTGATCGACGGGTCGATATCGACGCCATACACGGGCACGTAGGCGGCGCACAGTTGCAGGGGCGACGATCCGTTCAGGACGGGCGCCCAGAACTGATTGAGCGTCGTAACGGCGGGGCGCGTCAACACCCAGACCAGAGCGGCGACAGCCACCAGGACCATCACCGCGAGGGCTGCACGGCGGCGTGTAATCGCGAATTCGCGCCAGCGGGGCGCGGCCTGAAGTGACGTGACGGCCGGCGCAGCTTCGGGACTGAGTCCGAGCGGAGGGGATGGGGGGCCGTTCACCAGGTGAAACTCAGGGATGTAGGTGCCGGAGGGCAATTCGATGCGTACCGGATTATGGGATCCCTGATCCGAATAATAGAGGCCCAGCCGCTTGCGAACCTCGCCGGCCTTGACGCGGACGGTGGCGTCGTCGCTGGGATCGTAGCTGGTGGGCCGGCCGAATACCTCGATGCCAATGGTGCGCTCTTTGAGCATATCGCCATGGCCCTGAAGCGTGTTTTCGACCACGTAACGGAGGAAGTCCTGGCTGCGCTTACTGGTGCGGAATTCGTGACAGGCAAGGACGCGGTTCAATTCCTCGCGGACCTGCGCCTCGCTGACAGACGCGGCCTGCCCGCCGTCCGGCACCGACCTCGAAGAAACCTCCGGAGAATGTCCCTGAGACATGGGCCCGACCGATTGCTGGTCCGATTCTACCAGATCCACCATAATGCGCCCGACACGCTGAAAGTACTGGCGTTCGGTCGTGGTAATGAACCATCCACAACAACTTCATAACCGTTCGGTACTGGACATGGAGCCCGTGGACTGCTCAGATTGGAGTTAGACACCATGTCTAAGATGCTGGAAGAGACACGCCAGCAGCCGGAAGCGCTGTCGAACACGCTGGAGGACGGGGCCATCCGGTTGCGCGAACTGCGCCGCCACCTGGAAGCCAAGCGGCCACGGCTGGTGATTCTGGTGGCACGAGGCACCTCGGACAACGCGGCACAATTCGGCCGATATCTGATCGAGATTACCACGCACATCCCCGTGTCGCTGGCGGCACCGTCGGTACTGACCCTGTATGCCAGTCCATTGGATTTGCGCGACACGCTGGTGGTGGGAATCTCGCAATCGGGGGAATCGACCGACACCAACGCGGTGTTGGCGGATGCACGCAGCCGGGGAGCGACTACCCTCGGAATTACCAACGAACCCCATAGCACGATGGCGGAGATCTCGGAGTACACGCTGCTGGCGCGGGCCGGCAAGGAAGAGAGCGTGGCCGCGACCAAGACTTACACATGCCAACTGCTGGCCCTGTACCTGGTGGCGTATGCGCTGGGGGGCGAGGTGTCATTCGACGCGCTGCGCCAGTTGCCGCAGTGGACGGAGGACGTGCTGGAGATCGAAGAGCGTGTGGGCGAGATCGCCGAGCGTTACATGTACATGACCCGGGCGGTGACCGTGGGCCGCGGCTTGAACTACGCCAATGCGCTGGAGTTCGGCTTGAAGCTGATGGAGACGTGTTACGTGGTGACAGAGCGGTTTTCGTCGGCGGATTTGATGCACGGGCCGATTGCGCTGGTGGAACACGCGTTTCCCGTCTTTGTGTTCGCTCCGGCGGGAGTCACGTGGCAGTCTATTTCCGCCGTGGTGGACATGTTGGAGGAAGTGAAGGCCGAGACGCTGGTGATCACCGACGAGAGCAACGGCGACGCCTGCGCCAAACCTGCGCGGCTGATCCGGCTCCCGAATCCAATGGGCAATTCTGGTGCCAAGCAGGATTTGTATACGCCCATTCCCTACATCGTGCCGGCCCAATTGTTCGCGGCGCAACTGGCGGAGATCAAGGGGCTAAACCCGGATCGGCCGAGGATGCTGCACAAGATCACACGGACGATGTAATCAGGCCATTACCGCTTCGACAATGCCGGGAGGGTTGCCGCCGCCACTGCCTGCCCGAGGCGCTTCTCCTTTTCACCGGGCACGTGCAACTGGAGGCTTCCTTCCACTTCCGGAAATTCCCGCTGCAGGACCCGGCGCGCGGTCGAGAGGATGACGCCGCCTCCCTCTCCCGTCATCACCCGGCCCAGCACCAGCACGTGACGAAGCTCATAGAATCCGGCGTACTGAGCGATCGCATAACCCAGATACACGCCGATGGACTCATAAATTCTCCAAGCGCGCTCGTCGCCCGCGGCCATCAGTTCCTGAGACGCGGCCAGCTTCCCCGCCAGCGGCATGCCGGGATCCAGCGCGATGCCAGCGGCCGGTAGAAGCCGGTTGACGGCCTGTTGCGAAAAATACTGCGCGCCGACGCCGCCGTCTCCCGACCACTCGTCCCGCGGAGGGTTCTGCCTGTAGTCGACCGGCGCAAACGCCAGCTCGTTCAGCCAGTCCGTGATGTTGCCCTGCGGATTGACGTACCCGGCGGCCTGGCTGGTGCCCATCGAAATGCCGAGGATAGCGGTGTCTTCCAGCGCCATCGAAGCCGCCAGAGCCGTCACTTCGCCGTCGTTCGCCACCACGAACGGCACTCCATTCCAGGCCCGCTGGAGCTCGAAGAAGATGCGCCGTACCCGCTGCTCGAACAGGTCGGGAGGCACCCCGCGAAAGAGCGACGCCACGCGGACCTCGTTATCCACGTAAATACCCGCAGCGCTGCCGCCGATGGCGTCGACACGCGGCAGCCTGGCCGCCGCCCGCTGGAGAGAGTCGTTGATCCCGGCAAAGTGATAGGCGGGATCGGCCTGGAAATAGGGATCCCACGCGACCTCTTCGCTATGCACCACTTCCCCATTCACCACGGCTGCGCACTTGCGGTCGCTGCCGCCCAGGTCGAACCCGATGCGGCAGCCGTCCTGGTGGCGTCCGAGCGCAAGCCCGATCTCCTTCGGCTCGGGAGCCTGTTCATAAGGCACTCCCTCGATTACCATCGTCCGCCCGTACACGCGGGTGCCCATGAAATCGAAGTCGAACGCGCGCGGGCCGGTTGCGGAATAGACCCACCGAATGTGCGCCGCCAGGCCGGGATCACCGGCGATGGTCACTTTCCACCCGCCCCTCTGCCACAGCAGGAACTTCACCAGGCGTTCCACGTAGAACTCGTTCGCCGGACTCGCGTCGGCAAAGATCTCGGTATGGAAGACGGAACGCGAGCCATCCTGCCGCTCGAGAGCGATGGCGAGCTTGCCAGCGCGTCCGCTCGCGCGCACGGCAGCTTGAAAATCGCGGTTCCACAGCGAAGCGGGAACGAATCCGGGATCGAGCAGCGGCTTCTCTTGCATCAGTCACCATGGTGGACGCAGGCCAGGCCGCCAGTCCAGTTCACAACGGTTATCGCACCGTTACCCCATGTTTGTTACCGGGCGAACGGCTGAGCTATCAGTGGCTTACATCCTCCTCAACTTGCAGGAATCGATCGGCGGCCACGTCCCTGAGGGTCTGCACCGCGCCGCGCGGCCACCGGATCTCGATGGAGGCGATCTGCTTTTCGCCTCCCAGCCCGAAGTGCACTCGCTTGTCGCTCGAAGACATGAACCCCGTGCTGACGGATACGTGATTGTAGAGCACGCGGCCCGAAGCGGTGGTGAGCTTCACTTTCGCGCCGATGGCGTCGCGGTTGCTGTAGCGGCCCACCAGCTTGAGCGTCAGCCAGTGATTGCCGTTGCCGCCCGAGTTGAGGAGGATGCGGGGCCGCTCCATGAGCGAGGTCACCACCAGGTCCTCGAAGCCGTCGTTGTTGAGATCGCCGATCGCCGATCCGCGCTGGTAGCCGACGCGCAGGAAGCCGGCGCCCATCTCGCCGGACACGTCCACGAACCGCTTCCCGCCCAGGTTGCGAAACATGGTGTCATGCTGGCGCGAGTTCGGCTTCACGTTGTCGATGTCGCCGTTGGCGGAGTACAAGTCCTTCCAGCCGTCGTTATCGTAGTCGATGAAGGCGGTGCTCCAGCCGGAGAGCGGTTGGCTGAGCTGTTGCAATTGGACCTGCTCGGGGACGTAGCGAAAGAAGTCGCCGCGGTTGCGGTAGAGTTGCCAGATCTGCCCCATCAGGTTGTTCGTGAAGATGTCCACGCGGCCGTCGTTGTCGTAGTCCTTGGCGTCGCTGCCCATGGAGGAGACCGCTTTGGCATCGTCGTTGTAGGCGACGCCGAGTTGCAGGCCCTGGTCTTCGAAGGTGCCGTTTCCCTTGTTGATGAAAAGCGAGTTCGGCTCGGTGTCGTTGGCGATGAAGACGTCCTGGTAGCCGTCGTCGTTGAAGTCGGCGATGGAGATTCCCATTCCCTTGCCCGGCGCCGCGGCGAAGCCGGACTTCTCGGTCACGTCCTCGAACCGGCCGTGGCCCAGGTTGTGATAGAGCCGATGCGAGGCGCGCGGGTAAAACGTCGGGCTGCAGTAGTACTCCACTCCGTTGACGCTGCAACGCCGGTCGGTTTGTGGAGTCCAGGTTGTGTAGTTGGCCACCACCAGGTCCAGCAGGCCGTCGTTGTCGTAGTCGAACCAGGCTGCGCCGACGCTCAGTACCCCAGCGGGCTTCCCGCCGATCCCCGATTGTTCCGTGACGTCGGTGAAGGTCCCGTCGCCGTTGTTGTGGTACAGAGTGTTTCGCCCGGCGCCGCAAATGAAAATGTCCTCATAGCCGTCGTTGTCGTAATCGCCGATGGCGACGCCCAGATTGTAGCCGAGGTTTTCGCCGAGCAGCCCGGCTTTCCTGGTCACGTCCTCGAACGTGCCGTCTCCTTTGTTGCGGAGCAGGCAGTTGTAGAACGCGGGGCCGGTTTTCTTCAGCTCCGGCAACTTCGCGCCGTTGGTGAAGAAGATGTCCATCCTGCCGTCGTTGTCGTAGTCGAAGATGGCGACGCCGCCGGCCATCGGCTGCACGAAGTACTTCCGCGGCGACAGGTCGTTATTAGTGATGTAGGAAAACTTCGAACGCGCGGTGATGTCGATGAAGTGCGGCTGTGCCGGTTGGAACGCGATTGCGCCGGCGACAAAGGCGCCCGCCGCGCCGGCCGTGAGGAGTGCCGGTCTCACTTGCCGCCGCTATCCGGAGCCGGTACGCCCGAGACGTTCCGCTTCACCGTTTCGGTGTTGTGCTGGATCTTCTCGGAGGTGCTTTTCTGCAGCGCGAACTCGCGGGCGGCATCCTCCTTGCGCCCCAGGTCCTGGTAAGCGTGGGCGAGAGTGAAGTGGATGGTCGGATTGCCGGGTGAGAGGCGAGCGGCCGTTTCGAGCGGCCCCACGGCCTCGGCGGCGCGATCGGAATCCAATAAGCACCGGCCCAGACCGAAGTACGGCTCCGGCAAACCGGCATTGAGCTTGGTCGCGTTCGTATAATGCTCGATGGCCTGCGGCAAGTGGCCGCCCTTGCGGGCCAACTCCCCCAGGAAGTATTCCGCCCCGGCGTTCTGCGGGTAGACCTTCAGCTCCTGTTCGAACTCTTTGCGGGCCTCGTCGTTGGACGTGGCAGTAGCGGGGAGGGTCAGGATGATCTGGCCGATGCGGGAGTGAATCCCCGGCATCTGGGGCGCGCGATTCAGCAGGACGCGGTACTCGGCGATCGCCTTCCGCCAATCGCCCTGTTTCTCGAAATTCTCGGCGTTGATTTCGATTACCAGGGGCGAATCGGGAGCGACGTCCATCAGCTCCCGCGAACTCCGTGCCGACAGATCCGAGAACACGTGGGTGGCCATGAACAGGATCTCGGGATCGTGCGGGAACTGCTCTTCCAGCCAGGCCAGCAACGTAGTGGCGGCGCCCTGATGGTTCAACATCATCGCGCAGCGCACGCCGGCGGCTCCCATGCGGCGTTTCAGATCGCGGTCCGGGATCTGAGCATCCTGTTCCAGCGCCTGGTGGATCAGGGGCATCGCCTCGGTGCAATTCCCATGCTCGGCCAGTTCGGTCGCGCGCTCGACGGCTGACTGATCGGGCGCGGCAAGGCCGGAGCCAATCGAAAACACCGCGGAGAGAAGTGCCAAGATGGCCAGCCGACGCATGCGGGACTCGCTCACTATATTGGAACACACAGGCTTCCGTTTTGCGGCAGATCCCGAGTGGCGTGGGTGCGGAGCCGGCGGTTGGCTGTGGCGGGGCTGCCTCTTTCGCGGTGAGTACTTAGTGCGAGGCTCGGCGCCGTCTGTTCCTCACCACGCCGAAAACCACGCCAAAGGCGACTCCGCAAGCAACCCAGAGAGGGATGTTATGCAGCGCTACTCCAAGCGCAGCGCCCAAGGCGACGCCAATCCCCACTCCCGGGCCCATGTAGTTTCTCATTGTGCCTCGCTTTTTCTCCAAGCCCTTGAGCAGATGCACGGCTCAGCACCGTTTGCGATGCTGAGCCGCGCCCGCGCCGGGAGGGACTAAAACACGTACTTCAAACCGAGCTGCAGATTGCGAGCGCCTTGCGAAGTGTTGATGACGCCCGCTTGCGAGCCGCCGAAAATGTCGGCGGAATATCCGATCACATCGAGAACCGGGGTGTTGAAGGAGTTGATGGCTTCCGCCCGGAACTCGATACGCTGGTTCTCGTGCCCCGGAATCGCGAAGTTTTTCGCCAGACTGAGGTCGAGTTGCTTCAATCCGGGGCCCCGCTCCGTGCCGACACCACAATTGCCGAAGTAGCCAGCCGGCGGATTGGACATGTTGGCGGTGCCGAACCAGACATAGCCGCCGCCATTCGCCGAGGAGTTTTCCGCGAACGGAGTCGCTATCGACGGCCCGTTGCAATTGGGCCGAGGATCGAACGACCCGGTGCCTGGGTCGCCGCCCCAGTCTTGCATGGTAATCGGGAACCCTCCATGCGCGGTGAAAACGGCGTTCACATCCCAACCGCCGAGGACCGCATTGACAACCGGACTCGCATCCTTGCCATACATACGGTTCTTGCCGAAGGGCAACTGGTAAGTCACGTAGCCGTTGAATACACTGGTCACGTCGTGGTCGCAGTAGCCATAGTCGGCGTTTATATCATAAGTGTTCTGCGGGAAGCTGATGTCGTTGCTGGCCTGGCTGGACGCGTCGTCTCCATACCGGCCGTAGTAACCGTTGTTATTGGTCAGGCATTTGGACCAGGTGTAATTCGCCTGGAACGATAGTCCCTGCTTGAGCCGTTGCTGGAACGAAAGCTGCAAGGCATTGTAATTCGCAGCACCCGTGGTTAGGTTGAGTCTCACCTGACCCAGTCCGTCGCCGGCGAGGGCCGGATTTCCGGCCAAGTACGGGCTGGGCAACACGACGCCCGGCGACGCCAGGTATCCCTGGTTGGCGTTGACGATGGTCGCCAGGTGGTCGTTATGTTGCCCGACATAGGCGGCCTGTAGAGTGGTTGAGCTGCCGAACTGCCGTTGCACGGAGAGATTCCACTGATTGGATACCGCTGGACGGTAGTTCGGATCCGTCAGGTGCACCCGAACGCCTGAGAAACAGGCCGCGGGAGCGGAAGTCACGTTCGCGACCGTGCACTCGCCCGCGGAGCCGAGCCCTGTGAAGCCCTGGTTGAGAGTGACCTGATTCGAGGGAATGCCGTTGGTGCCATTCCAATTGCCCGACAGGTCGGCGTTCCAGGGAGCATTCGTGGCCAGCCGGTTGTACTCGCCGGTGCCTTCCGAGAAGCTGGAGCGGCTGAACGCGGTGCGAACCACCGTGTCTTTCAAAGGACTCCAGGCCAGACCGACGCGCGGCAGGAAGTTGGCGATGCCGTTGTACTGGTTGTACATGGCGTCGCTGACGCCGCCCACGCCCGCAAGTTGTATCTTGCCCGTCAATTCCTGAACGTTGGTCTCCCGATCGCCAATTTCGTAAATCGGCGTGAACAGTTGCCAGCGCAAGCCGAGATTGAGGGTCAGGTGCGGAGTGAGTTTCCAGTCGTCCTGGACATATGCTCCCACGGCGTCGTTGCGCTGTCCGACGGTGGCGCCAAACCCGGTGCCGATACCCATGTAAGAGGGAAGGCCGAGGACGAAGTCGGTTTCCGCATTTCCGGTGTAGGTTCCATTGAAGCCGATCTGTCCCGCGCCGCCATCGGCGACCACCGAGGGTATGTAATCGTTGCGGTAACGGATGAACTGGAGCCCGAATTTCACATTGTGCGTGCCGCGGGTCCAGAGCGCCGTATCTTCGAACAGGATGGAGGTCTGGTGGAAGATCTCCGGGGCATCGACCGTTCCGAATGCGAACGGACCGTTGACAGTGCCGCCGAGCGGCGCTCCCGAGAAGGAGAAGCCCGGGAGGTAGCTGGTTGGCTCGCCGGGCACCAGCGAGCCCAGGTTCGAGGAAGTGCCCGGTTGTATGTTTCCTTCCGCGGGATAGTAGTTCACGCCGACGCGGAACTCGTTGACGAGGGTCGGCTTCAGGGTCCTGGCGTAGTTGATGACGCCATTCCAGAGCGGGAGGCTTTCGTTGCCGTTAGTGCTGTACAGCACTGCCTGGCTGTTCACGAACTGCTGCACCACGTTCTGCTCCGAGTACCGAACCGAAACGTGATCGTTGTCGGTCGGGGCCCAGTCGATCTTGACGTCGCCCTGATCGCCATTGGTGAAATCGTGTTCCGAGTTGGGCACATTATTGACCAGCCCGCTGCCGCCCGGTTGCGGAAGCGCCTTCATTATGTTCAGTGCCACCTGGCTAATGGCGATGCAGGGATTGACGCCCATCTTCTGCCCGGCGCCGCATTGCGTCGCCTGGTTGAGGTTCGCGGGCATCGTAACATTCGTGCCTGGGTAGTGCAGCGCGACCCCCAGATCCGTGAAGTTAAGGCTATCCTCGGCTGAGGTGAAGGTATTCATGGACGTGACCGTGGTCGGGTGGTCGAAGCGCGACCCCTGGTAGTCGGCGAAGAAGAAGAGCTTGTTCTTCTTGATAGGACCGCCGAAGGTTCCGCCAAAATCGTTCCAGCGCAAGTTTTGCGGGCTGGCGCTTTCGGTGGCGAACTGGCTAAAGTTCCGCAGCCACTCATTGGCATTCAGGTCGTTGTTACGAAAGAACTCGAACGCATCGCCATGGTAAGCGTTGGTTCCCGACTTGGTGATCACGCTGATGACGCCGCCCATGAACTGCCCGTAATCCGCGGGCGGGTTGTTGGTGATGACGTTAAATTCCTCGATGGCATCCACGTTCGGTGCGTAGGCGACGTTGTTGTCGACGAACTCCACGTTTTCCATGCCGTCCAGCAGGTAATAGTTCGCCTGCTCGCGGTTGCCGTTGATATAGGGGCGGCCGGAGTTGAATGTCGACTGCCCAGTATTGAAAGCGCCGGGGCTTGTGGTGACGGAGCCGGGAATCAGCAGCGTCAGTTGGTTGTAGTTGCGGGTTTCGAGCGGCAGGCTGGTGATGGCGTCCGATTGCAGCACCGTGCCGATGGTGGTCGTCTCGCTCTGCAGAATCGGCGCCGCGCCGGTCACCTCCACCGATTCGCTGACGTTGCCAACCTTGAACCGGAAATCCAGTTTGGCGACCTGGTTGATCACGAGTTCCATCTTCGGCTGGACCGCGGTCTCGAACCCGGCGCTGGTCACCTTCACCTGATAACGGCCTACGGGAAGCCGGGCGAGATTGTAGGCGCCGGCACTATCGGTGACGGTGGAGAATATCGTACCGCGATCCAGATCTTCAGCCGTGACCTTGGCGGCCGCGACTACTGCGCTGGTGGGATCGCTGACGACGCCGGTTATGGACGCGGTAACGTCCTGCGCGCGGAGCGAAAGGGTCGAGGCGAGGGCCGTGAATAGACACAGCGCAAGAACCCGAACTGTGGCGTAGCGCTTTAGTTGCATTGAAGTTCCTTTCATTTCACTTGATCGCTTCGGTTAGGAGCGCCTGTCCTGCCGGTGCGTCGCCATGCCGGCCGACGCAACCACCGACCGAAAGTCCCCTGACCGCTTTACACGCAATCCTGTGCCGTTCGGTAATCGCCGTCCAGTTCCAAACGGTTGCACGGGCGTTCGCAACATGTTCGATACCGCTGAATTCCACGTGGGCACGACTGGCGCACCAAGGCGACCCTCGATCCGGTTGCCGCTCGCCTTCGATTCGTGTGGATGCGCACAGGATTCTTGAAAGCCGTGTCAAACGGCGTTCGAAATGGTCCGCGCTAGGGCCGCCCGCGATGTCCTGCGCCTGCCTATTGCAAGCCGTCTGAAAGGGCGGTCAGGAGTGTGGCGGTGGAATCGTCGTTGCTCAGTTCCCACGACATCGCGCCGGCCAGGCCCTTGCGCTTGATGTAGTTGGTCTTATTCAATAATGAAGCAGGGTCGTCATAAGACCAGAAGACCCCGCCGGACGGGCTGTAGACCCAGAATGCCTGCGCTACCGGGTCGCGAAAAGCGGGGTAGCCCAGATTCTTAAGCACGCGAAACGCTTCGGTGCCGGGCTCTTCGCTCGCCTGCGCGGGCCCGGTTCCCGGTTGATACAGCCCGTTGTTCGTGTTGGGCACGCCCTGCCAGCCGTGGCCGAAAAACGGCACGCCCAACACCAGCTTCCCTGGCGGAATGCCCGCTGCCAGGTAGTCCGTTACCGCGCGGTCGATGTTCCGGCCCGCAGTGTCGGCCGGCTCAGCCGGATTGGCGTACAGCGCGGCGTGGTGATTGGTGACCTTCTCCCACGTCCCGTGCAGGTCGTACGCCATCAGGTTGATGTAGTTGAGGTAGGGATGAATGGCATTGAGTTCTAGCAGGGAGTAGTCCGTGTGACCGGCCGGCGCCGCGATCGTCAGCAGGTAGCGTTTGTCCAGGCCGTTGAGCTGGCGCCGAAACTCGGCCAGCAGCAACGTGAAGTTTCGCGGATCGGCGGGCGAAAACGCGCAGGTGTTGCCGCAGGCGCCGGGAAACTCCCAATCGATGTCGATGCCGTCGAACAGGCCCGCCATCGACATCCCATTCCCGAGGTCGCCTTTCATGAACAGACCGATGCAGGAGGCCACGAAGGCCCGGCGCGAGTCGGCGCTCGCTGCCGCCTCCGAAAAATGGGATGAGAGCGTCCAGCCTCCTAGCGAGATGAGCACCTTCAGCCGCGGATACTTGGCCTTCAACTTCAGCAATTGACCGAAGTTGCCGCGCACGGTGCGTGGGTCCGCGCGGTCGGCCTTCCCGTCCACGCTGTCAGCGGCATCATACGGTTTTTCATAGTCTGCCTGCGGATCCGCAATGGCGCACCCGGTGGCCGTCGGGTTGCCGAATGCGTACATCAGGTGCGTGATGCGGGACGCTGCGCCGCTGGTCGCGATGTTCTTGGGGTGATACGCTTGGTCCCCGTCGTAGAAGTACGCGATGTTGACCCGCTGTGCGTTCGCCGCCAGCGCGTACAGGAACAGCAGGCCCACTGCAGGGGCACGATGCCGCATGATTCACCCCATCACTACGTCGACTTGATTCACCGAGCCCGCCGGCTGACGCGGTATCGCGCCGTCGACCGGCTCACCATTCAGCGTAATCGACCGGACGCCCTTCTGTACTCCATTAGTGTTGGCGACCGTGATCTCGAACGTCGCGCCACGCCACTGGCGCGTCACATGGAAACCTTTCCATTCACCGGGAATGCAGGGATCCACGATCAGCCCCGCAAAACTCAGCCGGACGCCGAGGATCCAGCGCGTCGCGGCGGTGTAGTTCCATCCGCCGCTGCCGGTCAGCCACGGATGCCGGGCGCGCCCGAATGCCGTGTGGTCCCGCCCCATCACGAACTGGCAATAGGAGTACGGCTCCGCCTCGCGAACCTCGATCATGTCGTTCTGATTCGCCGGCAGCAGCGCGTCGTAGAACTTCATGGCCCGATCGCCGCGCCCGAGTTTGCACTCGGCGATGACGGCCCAGGGATTGGGATGGCTGAAGATGGCCGCATTCTCCTTGATGCCCTTGTAGACGCGTGTCACAAACCCGATGTCGTCATCCGGCTTGGAAAACGCCGGCCACAGCAGGTGGATGCCGTACGGGGAGTAGAGATGCCGGTCCACGGCGTCCATCGCCAGCCTGCCGCGCTCCGGCGACGCCGCGCCGGAAAGCACGGCCCAGGTGTTGCTTTCGAGAAAAATCTTGCCTTCCTCGCTCTCCCGCGTGCCGATGCGGACTCCCTTCGCCGTGATGCCGCGCAGATACCAGTCGCCATCCCAAAGCTCCTTCTCACAGGCCGCTTTGACCTTGTCCGCGAGGGCGCCGTATTCGCGGGCATCCTGTTGGCAGCCCAGGTACTCCGCCGCCTCGACGAAAGCGCGCAGCGCCCAATGATGCAGGAAGCTCACCATCGCGCTTTCCCCGCCGCCCAGGTTCAGGCAATCGTTCCAGTCGGCACGCAGTCCTTTGCAGATGCCGTTGGCTCCGACCTGACGGGCGGAAAAATCGAGAGCGCGCTTGAGGTGCTGGTAGACCGTGGCCTCGCCCTGGTCCGCGAACGGAACCACCTCCGCGAACAGCGCGTCGTCCCCGGTCTCTTTCACGTATTCGCAGACCGAGACCACAATCCACAGCGCGTCGTCCGAGCAAACGTCCTCGAGACCGTGGATGATGCTCTTGCGGTCCGGCGCTGGCGTCACCGTGGGCGATTTGAACTTGGGGGCCTTCTGCTTGGCTGGATCGAACCAATCCGGGTCGAACAGGTGAAGCCCATAGCCTTCGCTCACCTGCCCTTGCAGAAGTTCGAGGATGCGCTGCCTGCATTTCCCGGGATTCGTGTGCGCCACGCTCATGATGTCCTGCGAGGTGTCGCGGTATCCCAGGCCGGTGCGCCCACCCACCTCGATGAAGGATGCGAACCGCGACCAGACCACGCAGGTTTCCGCCTGGTACAGCGTCCAGGTGTTGATCATGGTGTCGAGGCCCTGGTTGGGGGTCTTGCACTGGAACGCGGCGAGCTTTGGCTCCCAATACGACCGGAGCGCCGCAAACGCCCGGTCCACCTCGGCCAAGTCCGAATATTTGGCCTTCGCCTCGCGCCCCTTGGCGCGCGGGCCCACTCCCAGCAGGAAAACCAGCCGCGCTTCCTCTCCGGGAGCGAGCGTCAGCCGCTTGTGCAGCGCAGCGCAGTGATTCCCACCGAGCTCGGAACTGCCGGAACACTGCCCGCGCTCCACCGCCGCCGGGTTGGTTTCCGTCCGGTAGTTCCCCAGGAAACGGTCCCGCATGCAGTCATAGCCATCCGGCTCGAAGTTGGAGGCGAAGTAGTGAAAGGTCCATGGCTCGTAAAAGAAATCGTATTCGATGATGCCGTCTTCGTAGCTCGCGCCGGAGGCGTACAGGCTCATCTGCAGGTTCTGGTTATCGATTTCAATATGGTGGAAGGAGAACTCCAGGTATGAAAACACGCTGAGGCGGCGCTCGCGCGAGCCGGTATTCTTGATCCGCACATCCCACAGCTCGGCATCGTCGTCAACCGGGATGAAAACGGTCTGCTCGGCGTGCAGTTCCTGGTAGTCGCAGGAGAACTTAGAGTACGAGAGACCGTGCCGGCACCGATAGCTGGCTTTCTCGAGGTCCTTGCCCACGGGCTGCCAGGAGACCGACCAATACTCGCCCGTTTCGTCGTCGCGCAGGTAGACATAGCGCCCTGGCCGGTCCAGCGGAACGCCGTTGGCGCGGAAGCGCGTAATCCGCTGATGCTCGGCATTCCGATAGAAGGAGTAACCGCCGGCGTTGTGCGAGATCACGGTGCAGAGATCCCGCACGCCCAGGTAGTTGGTCCAGGAGACCGGCACATCCGGCCGCTCAATCACGTATTCCCGGTTCTGGTTATCGAAGTAGCCGTAGCGCAAAACGCACCTCACACCGACACAAACTGCCTCAGCCAGCGCACCAGTTCCTGCGCCTTCGGCGGCGAATCGGCTTCGACGGCGAGCCGCAGCACCGGCTCGGTCCCGGAGAACCGGAGCAGCGCCCAGTTATCGTTCTCCAGCATCAGCTTGGTGCCGTCCATGTGCGAGATCCCGATCACAGGGTAGGGGCCTATGTGGCTGCAGGGCGCTTCCTTCAAGCGCCGCGGGACCACGATCCGCATCTCCGGCGTGGCCGGCAGGCTCTCCTCGAAATCGTAGAGCCGCCCGGTGAGGCCGCGCACTCGTTCGAGCAGCGGAGAAATCTTCTGGCCGGTGCGCGCCAGCATTTCCACCACCAGGGCCGAAGCGAAGATGCCATCCTTGCCGAGGATGTGCCCCCGGATGGTCAGCCCGCCCGAGGATTCGCCCCCCAGCAGCGCGTTGTGCTCCGCCAC
>CAWJLI010000125.1:0-16149 GCA_963843095.1 Bryobacterales bacterium | reverse complement strand
CCGCCACACGTGCCGCCTTGCGGATCTTCTCCGGCGTTAGGTCGTCCGAGTAGGCGTAACCGGTTCGCTCCCCGGCGATTACCCGCACCCCGACGCCGACCGAAACTCCCTGGGAAGCGCTTTTGACCATCGATTCGTCAATACTGATGGAGCTGGTGAGCAGGTATTCGAAGTACAGGTCGGCGTAATCGCCGCCGGCGGAAAGCGCTTCGGCCAGGTGGCTTTCCAGGTCGTGGCGCGTGATCTGGAAGCGGCTGGAAAAAATGGACTCGGAAAAGCGCATGTCTTTAGGCTATCATCGCGGTTCGGGGGATCGCAGCGGAACAAAAAGGCGGGCAAGGCTAAAGCATGCCCATCAAATGCGGACCTTGTAACCTGTGGATATGTATATTCGCCTATGCTAGTGAAGTCCAGGACCGGGCCGGTGGCCGCGAGCGGTGTGGCATGCTGGTAGACTTCGAGCTGATCCGGCGTGCGCAACAGGGTGATAGTGCGGCATTTAACGATGTTGTCCTGGCGTACCGGAAGCGCACGATGGGAACCATCGGCCGTTTGATCGCCCGGACGGAAGATGTCGAGGATGTCGCACAGGAAGTCTTTTTGCGGCTGTACTTTTCGCTCGACCAGTTGCGGGCGCCGGAGGTCTTTGAACCGTGGCTGTACCGCCTGACCGTAAATGCGGCTTACGATTACCTGCGCAAGCAGCGGCGGCGGCCGGAGTTCCGCATGTCGGATCTATCCGAGCAGCAGGTTATGATGGCGGATGCGGCGGCCGGCGGCAAGGCCGAGCACGACCAGCAGCAGAAGAAGAAGCTTCGGGAAACCGTGGATTCGCTGCTGGGCGCGGTTTCCGAGGCGGATCGCGTTCTGTTGTTGATGAAAGAAGTGGAAGGGCTCTCCTTACGGGAGCTTGAAAAGATCTATCGGGTCAAGGAGAATGCTCTTAAGGTCCGTTTATTCCGCGCGCGGCAACGGGTCTTGAAGGCGTTCGAAACGTCGGAGCAGGAAAGTGGGAACGGCTGAGGCCGTTGGAGCGACGAAGTGATGTACCCAACCGAGGGCGGTGACGACAAACTGGATTCCCTATTGCAGGCATACCGTGAGGCGTGCCCGGATCGGGAACCCAGCGCTAATTTCATGCCCGCCCTATGGCGGCGGATCGAATCGCGGCGGAACCTCACGTTCTCCTTTCAACGCATGGTGCGAAGTTTCGTGACCGTGGCGGCAGCGGTTACCATCGCCATCGGCGTGTACGTGTCCCTGCCGCGCGCCAAGCCGGCCTCGGAAGTGACCTACCTGGAAGCCCTGGCGGAAGCCAATGCGCTGGACACGCCGGAAAACGTCGAACCAGTGAGGCTGGACTTGAACGAACCGGGCCGATGAACTGACTCCCATGCCCAAGTCCCGCTTTCTCGCGTTCCTCGGCCTGCTGGCAATCTTCGTCAGCGGCGCCTTATCCGGCGCCTTCGGCTACCACCTTTACATGGCGTCTTCCGTATTTGGCCACAACCTGTCGCCGGGCACGGCGGGTGCACGCAAAGCTCCCGGGCCCGATCCGGAGGAGATACGGAAGCGGGTATTGGAGGAGATGCGCCAGCGCGTCAAACTGGACGAGGCGCAGATCGCCAAGCTCAACAAGATCTTCGACGACACGCGCGCGCAGTTCGACCAGATCCACAAGGACATGAACGACCGGGGCCACGCCGTTTGGGACAAACAGGTGGCCGAAGTGAAAGCCATTCTGCGTCCCGACCAGGTGCCTCTTTACGACCAGTTGCGCGCCGAGCACGAAGCCGCCCGCAAGCGCCGCCACCAGCAGGAAAGCCAAAAGAAGTAAGGCGGACCCCGGAAGCGAGCGCTCTGCCGCCGCTCTCGTCGGGCTCTAAACAAACGCAAACCAAAGAGCCAGCCCGAGCGCCGCGATAGCCACGGCTCCTATTAGTGCCCCGGTCAGGCGACTCGCATCTATCTTCTCCGCAGCTCTTGTCTTCGTGAATATCAATCCCAGTCCGCCGAACAGCACCAGGTCGGCCAGACAGTGCGCTGTCCAGGAATTGCCGGTAAGCGATTTCATGATGCCGTTCAGCGGGGCGTACGCGTCCCGCGCCCAGGCGAGAGCGGTATTGAACAACGCGGTGATGGCGGCGGCAAGGACAAAGCCCGAGGTTGCGGCTGTCAGCTTCTCGGATTCGGGAGCCATGGCGGATCGCATTATTGAGCTCCTTTCGAGCCGCCGCGAAGCAGAGCGACTTTAGCCCCGTGTTCGATAACCGCACCAGCGCCTTCCACCACCAGACCCGTAATCACGATCAGCGCGGCCACGGAAAGAACAAGTTTGCGGGCAGCGGCATTCAAATGCAGCTTCTCGCGAGCCACTACCGGAAGCAGAAATGCCAGAATGCCCGTGATCAAGAACAGGTGCTCTTTCGTTTCCATAACGAGATTGTGGGCGAACGGCCACGGCCCCTGGAGAATCAGTGCCCTATCGGGTGGATAGAAGTGTACGTACCAATATCCGCCGCAGATCCAAGCGGCGGCCATCGAGAACGCCGTCACCAGAGCAGCCGTCCGAATACGAGCGGCGTTCCCAGGTTGCGCATTGAGCGCCTCAAGGAACACCCACAATGCCGCCAGGCATCCCGTGACGCCGAACCCGGCGTGCGCGAGAAGTACAACGTCGCTGGTCGAGATGTTCATTGCATCTTCCCTTCGACGGCCGCCGGGAACGCTACGAGCGTCCCATGAGACCCGGCGGCGCCATGCCGTTGAATGCGGTGCCTGCGGGCTTATCGATATCGCCCGGCTTGCCGCCCTTACCCCAGGTCCAGTAAAGACCGAGGTAAGCGTAGTTTTCGGTTTGCCCGATGGCGGTGTGGCCATAACAGAACAGGAACTGAAAGCCGGGATCCCGAAATTTGTAATAACCGCCGACGTCGATCAGCGTCGCCGGTCTCGTTTGTGGCGTCGCCAGTCCTTCCGGCCCGTGATAAAAGACCTCGGTTCCCAGCGTCCACTTCTTGCCGAGGTCCCGCTGAACCAACCAGCCCGCGAACGGAGAATTCCGATAGCCTGGCGCATTGACCAGCGTCACACCGCCGCCTCCGTAGGTCGTCCATGGGCCAGAGCTTTTCTGCACCCAGAGCGGGACCTTATACCACGTCTTGCCGACTCCCAGACCTCTCGCGGCGCTGCCTGTCGGCATCTCGAACATCACGAATGTCCCAATCATGGGACGATGCTTGGTTTCCTGCACGAACCGGTACTTGATTCCGAGTTCGATGTCGCCCAGGCCGAAAGCTCGCGGACCCATACCAGCAGGCGCCAGTGCCAAATTGTTTGCCGGCAGAACCGCCGCGGCGGGAACGATGATGTGGAGATGTACGTTGGGGAGAGCTCCCCAATTGAACTCCAGGGCCGGGCCAACCGTGTCGGTTTCCACCGGCGTGCCGTCGGAAGCCGCGAACGTATAGAACTCGTAGTTCCTGAAGTCGATCGGCTCCGGATCGTCCGTCTGAAACGGAGGACCGGCCAGAGCAGCCGTTGAAACGCAAACCAGCACGGCAACTGCCCGGGATATTCTGATCGCGGCGAGTTTGTACATTCGGCTACTGCGTTTCAATGAGCTCTCCAAATAGTTCGCTCACTTTTGCCTTCATCGCCTTGAGAGCCTTCCGTCCGAGGGGCGTGGCCCGGTAGACCTTACGGATCGACTGCCCTTTGCGCTTCTCCACCGAGCGCAGGTATCCCTTCTTTTCCAGTCCGTGCAGGAGGGGATAGAGGGTTCCCAGGCTGATCCGATAGCCGTGCCGCGCCAGTTCGCCGGCCATTTCGAGTCCGAAGATCGGCCCTTCGACGGCGTGATAAAGAATGTGGAGACGGATAAGGCCTGAGCAAAGATCGTGATACTCAAAGCGATTATCGAAATCGTTATTCGTTATCGTCATTCGATAGCGATAATCAGTATATTCGACACTCGCATCCGGTGTCAACCGGCCTGTTTGCCCTGCTGCACGGAAAGCGAAGGCGGCGACCGTATCGATCGCGACCATGGGTACGCTCACCGAATGGACCTCGAACCGGACGCGATGCTCGCCAGCCGTTAGCCGGATCGCCGGGCTATCGTTATTCCTTGCTCGACAGTAGGTGCGGACAACGGCCCTGCGCTACCATATGGTTTCCCATCGGGACACATACATGATCGCAAAAGACGTCATTCTGGGACGGGATGTTAGGATTTTCCAGCCTGACCTGGTCAATCTATACGGCTGCACCATCGGCGACGAGTCGCGCGTCGGCGCGTTCGTGGAAATCCAGAAGGGCGCGAATATCGGCGCCCGTTGCAAGATTTCGAGCCACACGTTCATCTGTACCGGCGTCACGATCGAGGACGAGGTCTTTGTGGGCCACGGCGTAATGTTCATCAATGATATCTATCCGTGCGCAGTGAATGCGGACGGCGTCTTACAGGGCGAAGCGGACTGGAAAGTCGTCGAAACGAGGATCGCTCGCCGCGCCTCTCTCGGCAGTAATTCGACCGTCATGGGCGGAGTCGTCGTGGGTCAGTGCGCCCTCGTCGGGGCCGGTGCCGTGGTCACCAAGGATGTCCCCGACTACGCCATCGTGGCCGGTGTCCCGGCGCGCCAGGTGGGTGACATCAGGCGAAGGAATAGCACGGTGTCAAAAAAGGAATGGGCATGATTCGCGTTGGCGTGATCGGCTGCGGTTATTGGGGTCCCAATCTGATCCGTTGTTTTTCGGAGTGCGACGGAGCCGCCATTGAGGCTATCAGCGATTTGAATCCTCTCCGCCTGGCGGCTATGCAAAGGCGCTACCCGGCCGTCCGGACCACCGGGAGCGCCGACGAGCTAATTGCCGATCCGCGGGTCGACGCCGTCGCCATAGCCACCCCCGTCGTGACCCACGCTCCCCTGGCGCAGAAAGCCCTGGCTGCCGGCAAGCATGTGCTCGTCGAGAAGCCCATGACATCGAGTGCTGAATCCTCCGAGCGCCTCATTGAGGAAGCCGCCCGCCGCAAGCTGGTACTTATGGTGGACCATACGTTTGTCTACACCGGCGCCGTGCGAAAAATCCGGGAGCTGATTGCCGATGGTCAACTGGGCCAGCCTTATTACTACGATTCCGTGCGCGTCAATCTGGGCCTTTTTCAGCAAGATGTCGACGTCATATGGGACCTCGCCGTCCACGACGTCTCGATCTTGAACTATGTGCTTCCGCTGCGCCCCCTCGCCGTCTCGGCCTGCGGCATGAGCCACGTCTCCGGCCGTGCCGAGAACATCGCCTACCTCACGCTCTTCTGCGAAAACAGCCTGCTTGCCCACGTCAACGTCAACTGGCTCGCCCCCGTCAAGGTGCGGCGCACCATGATCGGCGGCAGCCGCAAGATGATCGTCTATGATGACGTCGAGCCCAGCGAAAAGGTCAAGGTCTACGACAAAGGCATCGCCGTCAGCCAGGATGGCGAGGGCATCGCGCAGATGATGATCAGCTACCGCGCCGGCGACGTCTGGATTCCCCAGCTCGACATCACCGAAGCGCTCAAGCGCGAGGCGTCCGAATTCGTCGGCAGCATCGAGCAGGGCCGCGCGCCCATCACCGACGGCTTCGCCGGCCTCCGCACCGTCCGCATCCTCGAAATGGCGACCCGCTCGATGAAGGAACAAGGAAGATTGATGGAGTTCGAAAAAGCAGGAGATGCCGCGTGATTCCCTTTGGCAATCTGAAAGAGCAGTATCACTCTATCAAGCAGGAACTTGACCAGGCGATCCTGGGCGCGCTCGAGACCAGCCAGTTTATCCTCGGTCCGGAAGTCGCCGCGTTCGAACGCGAGTTCGCAGCCTATTGCGGCGCGCGCGAGGGCATCGGCGTCAATTCCGGAACCAGCGCGCTGCACCTGGCCTTGCTGGCGGCCGGCGCCGGACCGGGTGACGAAGTCATCACCGTGCCCTTCACCTTCGTGGCCACCGTGGCGGCTATCTGCTACACCGGCGCGACTCCCGTTTACGTCGACATCGATCCGGTGTCCTACACCATGGACCCCGCGAAGCTCGAAGCCGCGATCACGCCGCGCACCAAGGTCATCCTGCCGGTGCATCTCTACGGGCATCCCGCCGACATGGACCCGATCCTCGAGATCGCGCGGCGCCGCGGCATTGTCGTCATCGAGGACGCAGCCCAGGCCCACGGTGCCTCCTACAAGGGACGGCCCGTTGGCTCGCTCGGCGTTATGGCCTGCTACAGCTTCTATCCCGGCAAGAATCTCGGCGCTTATGGCGAGGGCGGCATGGTGGTCACCAGCAATCCGGAATACGCCGGATTCGTCCGCATGATGCGCGACTGGGGCCAGTCCAAGCGCTATTATCACGACCTCCGCGGATTCAACTACCGGCTGGAAGGCATCCAGGGCGCCATCCTGCGCGTCAAGCTTCGCCACCTGGAAGCCTGGACCGAAGCCCGCCGCGGCAATGCGGCCATCTACGGCGAGGCGCTCGCAGGGAGCGGCATCACGCTCCCGCGTGAAATGGCCCGCGCGCGCCACGTGTATCACGTCTACGCCGTCAGGGTTCAGAATCGCGACAACGTCGTGCAAGCGATGACCGCGGCAGGCGTACAGACCGGAATTCACTACCCGATACCGGTTCACCTTCAAAACGCTTATCGTGACGCAAAGTACCCGGAGGGATCGTTCCCCGAATCGGAGAGCGTCGCGCGCGAAGTGCTCTCCCTGCCCATGTTTCCCGAACTGACTCGGGCGCAGATCGAGGAAGTGTCCGCCAAATTGCGACGGGTGCTTGCGGCAGGCGCCTAGCAATGCAGCGCTAGTTCCCTGGCCGGTTCGTTTGGGTACTCATGCAAGCAAGATTAGCCGGAAGCTCCATTCAGCGGAAGCCATACTTCCACAGGCACCGCAGCAGATCCACGATCGAGTTGCGCAGATTCTTCCAGCTTGCGCCCATTGCCTTGCCCCCGCTCCGCGGCAGGAATCGAATCGGCACGAACTCCACCCGGCGCCCTTTGCGCCGCGCCAGAATGATGCGTTCCGCTTCGACGAACACGCTACGCGATATTAACTGGTACTCGAACACCTCGCGTAGCCCCAGTTTGATGCTGCCGGCGTCCACTACGCGTACTCCGAACAGTATCGTGGGCAGCAGATTGAAGGCCCCTGAAACCAGGCGCCGCGACGACGCATAAACTTCCCGCTTGTTGGACCGTACTCCGACCACCAGGTCGGCCCCGGAGAACGCCGCCCGCAACAGCGGCGTCAGGTTCTCGGCCGGCCATTGCCCGTCCGAACCCGTGGCGAAGACGTGCGAGCCCCTAGCCTCTCTGTATCCCGCCGCGAAAGCCCCGGAAATGCCCTGGTTCTCTTGGCGTACGACACGCAGTTGCGGGACGCGCTTCTGCAAGCCCTGTAGGATCTCGGGCGTGCGGTCATTGCTCCCATCGTCGACGCAAATAATCTCCCATTCCGGCACGACGTCTCTCATTCGCTGGAGCTCTTCAGCATGTTCCAGCACCACGCGCTCGATCGCTGCCTCCTCGTTATAGACAGGCATGGCAATGGAGAGCATGCGGACCGGTATGAGCTTCTCTTCCATGTTGCTCACAACGGTAACACCTATCGCGTGCCGCTCCATCCACCCGCGCAAGCTCATCGCTACCGGCGATGGAAGGAGACCAACTCGTCAGCCGGGCGGCTTTCCGTTCGAGATAACAGGCCGGGTGCCTGCCCACGCCAGGATGAACAGAGCGCAAACCGCAACAACATTAATCGCGACAACCGGTGCGTTCAACGAATGGAACTCGAATCGGACACGATGCTCGCCAGCCGTTAGCCGGATCGCCTGAAACGCTCCGCCCCACCGCTCGATCTCCGCAGGATATCCGTCGACAATCGCCCGCCAACCCGGAAACGACTGCTCGATCAGGACGAACCTGCCGCCCCGCTCGGACCGCACGACAAACTCTCTCCGCTCTGGAATCCATTCAATCAGCTTGGCGGAACTGCCACTCCGCTCGTCCTCCCAATGATAGGGCGGTCTGGCGTGCAGATACTCGTAAACGTGGCAGAAGATGTTCCTTCGGCCGATCAGCTTGAAATTCGGGCTGGCGGCCAGCACCGGGTCATGTTCAGCGCCGTCCCTCACCAGCACATACCGCACGCCAAGCGTCTGCAGCATATCTTCGTTTTGCACATCCGTGTAGAACAAACGATTGGTCTGAAAAGGAACCCAACGCTGAATGGCTTGCTTGAACTGCGCGGAAAGGAAGGGGTCAAAGCCGTCCGGCGTCGCCAACCCCCAGATTCTGTACAGAACCGGGTGCGGTCCAGCCAGATCGTCGGTAACTACCCGGTAATGCCGGTTCTCCCGCATGGCACGATAGGCGGCATCGTCTATCCCTCTTATCCCATACCGCGGATATTCGTCATCTACGTCGCCGTTCACGGCATTAAACCATCGCCCCGAACCAAACACCTTGTAGTCGGTTGCGGTTGAGAATAGCAGCAGCGCGCCGACCAGGGTTCTCGCTCGTCCGGTAGTTTGGCGGAGACACCAGAGGCAGAGCGAAAAGAGCACGAGAGCGATCGCCGTCTGTGCCATTGCCCGTGTGCCGGTTGCGAACAGCCCGCCACGATGCCAGATCCAAAGTTCTCGAAAAGACCACCCGGCCAGCGCTATCGAGGATGCAATGAGAGCCCACACCGGCATAGTGCCTTCCACGCGACTCTCCAAGAAGTCATTCAAGCTGATAGCCGAGATTAGTGCCGCCATCGCAGCAGCGGCCGCATAGAAGTTAAATGACTGGATCGTGTAGTCCAATGCCGGAACTCGCTCGACCACGCGGATCAGCAAGTGCGGTGGATTCGCCAGCAGGAGAGCGGCCGCCAACCCCAACACAGGCTGCAAGTAAGCACGGCCTTTGTGACGCCATAAAGCCCATCCGATCGCGAACAGGGCCGGCAGACCGAGATACAAGTAGATACAGCCCGGCTCAAAATCGGTAGGATGGCCTGGGTTGAAATCAAACCAATTCGGAACGAGATAGGAACGCAGTAAGGCGCCCAGGCTGTAAGCTCCGGGCGCATACTTCGGTTCCAGGACCATCAGCGATCTGGCTACCATCGTGGGCACCAGTTGCGCGACGAACAACGGCACCGATGCTACCAGCGCAAGGCAGACACCCATGGCCGCCCGCACGTGGGAACGGCTCCCCAGAGCGTAGACGACGAAAATGGCGCAGTTCACAAACCAAGCCGCCGGATAGCCTGCCAGAAATGACAACGCTGAAGCGGCGGCGACTTTCCACAAAGGACGCCAATCCCGCCGGTCCACAGCTTCATCGATGCCCCACAATCCCAGCGGCATCCATGTCATTGCCCCGATAACCCCGGTATGCAACACCTGGTACACCATGTAACCCGCCCAGGCGAAGACGGCTGCTCCGAGAACACTGGCCAGCTTCCCGGCTCTGCCCCGCAGCCACAGGTAGCACAGCAGGAATGCGAGCCATAGGTGGAGGAATGTGAATATCTCAAGTGCCTTGAACGGAATTCCCGGCAGCTTCCAAACTGCGGCGTACATCATCCAGGTCGGTGGATAGAAAAACGCCGCCTGCACATTACCTAGGAATGGGATGCCACAGTAAATGGACGCGTCCCACTGCGGAATGCGCCCTTCCTTGAGCGATCGGAATGCATAACTCTGGAGCGGATAGTGATAACCGGCCACGTCAGACCAGAGATGCACCCGTTTGAAGGGCGGTAAGTACTCATAAAAAAAGGCATAAGTTACAATCAGCGCCCCCAGCGCGACGTACAGCCGTTCCCTACGCATCGCGTTACCGAACCAACGGAGCTACCATCACAGCACCACCACCGGATGGTACAGATTCGGCAGCACGGCTTCGCCGATGGCGACCAGATCGCCGCTACGCGTGACGGCCTTGACATATCGCGACGCGGGCTGCGAGCGGAAAGGGGATGCGGGAAAATTGCGGCCGTTGCGAATCTGGCTGGCGGTCAGATCGTCGACAAAGACGGCGGCCATGCCGGGCAGCATTTGCGCGGCGGGAACCAGCGCGTCGATCAGCCGTTCGTCGCCGGCAAGCGATTCCAGTTGTGGGATGGTGCGCGCCTGCGCGATCTCGAATTCGCCGCTGGCCAAGCGGCGCAGGTTTTCCAGGTGCGCGCCGCAGCCGAGCAGTTGGCCCAAATCGTGGGCGATCGAGCGCAGGTAGGTTCCGCCGGAACAGTGCGCCCGCACCCGCGCCAGCGGGCCGGCCAGATCGAGTAGGGTTAGCTCGTAGACTTCCACAGGCACCGGCGCCAGTTCCACCGCGATGGACTGGCGCGCCAGTTGGTAAGCGCGGCGGCCCTCCACTTTCTTGGCGGAGACCGGCGGCGGAGTCTGCAGGAACTCGCCGCGGAAGCGTTCGAGCGCCTGTTCGAGCGAACCCGGATCGATCTGCGGTTCAGTCTTCTCGCTGGTGGGCCCGCCGGCGCGGTCGTAAGTGTGGGTCGACCAGCCGAAGCGGATCACACCTTCGTAGATTTTGTCGCTGCGCGTGTAAAACTGCGCCAGGCGCGTGGCGCGGCCGAGCACCAGCGGCAGCACGCCGGTGGCGATCGGGTCGAGCGTGCCCAAGTGGCCGATCTTCTTCATGCCGGTGATCCGCCGCGCTTTCCCCACTACGTCGTGCGAGGTCCAGCCTTCCGGTTTGTCGATGACGATGGCTCCGTCCAAGCTTATCCTTTCGGCTTCGGTTGGCAGGCGGAATCCGAAATGGACCGGAAAACCGGGGCGCCTGCCCCACTGCTAGCGCTTGCGCGCCAGGCACACATGCCCGAGCGTAAAATTGCGGTCGCGATCAGCTCCGTCCAGAAACGGCAGGATCAAGGCAGGCGGGACTACCAGGATCGCCGCCGGAATGAAGCCGAGCCAGCGAATTCCGCCTGTAAAGAATTGTAAGCCGTTGAGCAGCCGCCGCGCGAGCAGCCGGAAATAGCCGCCATGGGCGCGCATCTCGACGACCTCGAAACCGGCCTGCTCCAGCAGCCACCGCAGGCCATAACGCGTGTAGCGGAAGTAGTCGTGCGGCGCCTGATGGGTTTCCCAGTCCTGCGGCACGGCCACCAGCAGCGGCGCGCCACGGGCCAGCACGCGTCCGATTTCGGCCAGCGCGCGAGCGGGTTCGGCCAGGTGCTCCAGGGTGACGATGTTCAGCGCGGCATCGAACGTGCCTTCGCGAAAAGGGAGTGCCGCCAGGTCGGCGATCGCGTCGAGGCGGCTGTAGTCCCAGTTGGCATCTCCCACCGCCAGGTCCACGCCGCAATAACGATGCTGCGCGAAGTGATGCTTGTAGCGGTTCTCGCCGGCACCGGCATCGAGGACGCGCACTCCCGTCGGAAGGCTACGCGCCAGAGCGGCCACGGCGTCTTCGATTTCGGCCTCAACGATAAGAACATGCCGCCGCAGCGGGCGCGGCAGGCGGTAGGCGATCTCCTGGTATCTCATGACTTGCGGGCCTCGATCATGACCGTCGCGCCGGCGCCGGCGGCGGCTTCCAAAGCCGCGAACGGCACCGCGGCCACCACCAGCGCGAAGTACGCCAGGTCCTTGGCGATGCGCGCGGCGGAGCTTTCGACCACGCGGCACGTGCGGCGCCCCATCGGGTCGAGGCCAGGCGCCACGCTGCTGGCCAGGCTCGCCGGGTTGTCGCGCCAGGAAAAATATTTGCGGCGCAGAACGGTGAAGCCGCAGGATTCGAGCAACCGCTCGAGGTCGATCGAGCGGAAATCGAAGAGGTGGCGCGGCACGTCCAGACCGCTCCATGTGCGGCCGAACAAACGAAACTGCCAGCAGGCGGCGTTGGGAGTCTGCGCAATCAACCGCCCGCCCGGCGCCAGCAGGTGACGCGCCGCGGCCACGTAGGCGCGCGGGTCGTGGACATGCTCGAGCACGTGAAACATGGTGATGGCGGCGAAGGCGCCGGCGCGCAGCGGGGCGTGTTCCAGCACGCCGCATACCGCGGGCACGCACTGGCGACTCCAGGCGATAGCGGCGGCGGCGGCGGAATTGTCCAGCCCCACCACGCTGTGCCCTCGTTTCCTCATCATTCCCAGCAGTAGTCCGCCGCCGCAACCCACGTCGAGCAACGGGCCGCGCACGCCGCAGTCGGCCAGAGCGCGCTCGACGAAACGCGCGTGATCGCGCAACACCAGACGGCGGTAGGTCTCTTCCAGGCGGCCGGCAGCGGTTTGATCGGGCGCGAACCAATAGTTCTCGGGATGATACTGGCGCGATTCGGCGGGCGTCGGCTGCGGGTCCAGTCGCATCAGGCCGCACTGCCCGCAGCGTAGGATGGTGAAGCTGCGCGCGGTGGCTCGATGCAGGCGGTCGGTGGCGGGGAACAGCGCCGCCGCGCTTTCGGAGCCGCACAGCAGGCAGGCGCTCACGCCACGTCCCTCAGGCGCAGGCGGTTGTTCCAGATCAGCCGCCGCACCTGGGCGGGCGTGAGACGGCGAATGCGGCGCAGATCGGCGCGTTTGCCGAGCATCCGCGGCGCCATGCGTAAGGCTTCGAACTGGCCCACAGCCAGTGCCCGCACCAGGCGCCATTTGCCGGCGAGGCCGGGGAAGTAAGCCGTGTCGCCCGCGCCAAGGCAGGCCGCCAGCGCTCCGGCGGCCAAACGCGCCGCGAAGAATAGCGGATTGAGCAGCAGCAGACTCCACGGGAAAAGCTTCACGGCCAGCAGCAGACGGTTCCTTTCGATTAACTCGAGGCGCCGCACCGAGTCCTTGCCCAACGTCGACCCTCGGTGGTGGCGCACCACCGCCTGCGGCGTGTAGATGCATCTCCAGCCGGCGATGCGCGCGCGCAGGCCGAGTTCGGCATCGTCGCCATAAGCGAAGAAGTCCTCGTCGAATCCGCCAATCTCATCCAGCATGGCTTTCCGGTACAGGGCCGCGCAGCCATCCGGCCAGAGCACTTCCTCCTCGCAATCGTATTGGCCGCAATCGGTCGCGCCGCTGCCGCGTCCGCGGTTCTGGCCGTCGGGTGATCGCGGTGCCGCGAAGCGTCAGATACATCCCAGCCATCAGCTTGGCGATTTGGTCGTTGTGCTTGCCGTCGCCATAGCGCACGTAAGAGCGCGGCATATCGTGATTGCTTATAACGTAAACCGGCCAGCCGCCGGTGGATTCGGCGTTCGCGATTTGGGTGCGGAACTCGTCCGGAGAGAGCTTGTCGACCGTGCAGAACATGAAATCCATGGGCATCTGAACTTCATCGTTATGATCGCCGTAGTATTCCTTCAGTTCGTCGCGGTTCGACGTATAAGTCTCTCCGATCAAGACGGCGTTATACTCGTCGGCAACCTGGCGCAACTTCTTCAGCTCAGTGTGGACCTCGGGCAACTTATCGTTGTACTTATTCTGCATGTTGGGGTCGCCGAACTCGTTCTTGCCTTCGAGTACCGGGTTGTCGTGAAGGTTCGGGTCTTCAAATAAGAGGTCCACGGCATCGAGCCGGAATCCGGAAACGCCGTGTTTGTACCAGAAACGAGTTACATCGAACATGGCTTTTTCGACGGCGGGGTTACGCCAGTTAAGGTCGGGCTGCCCAACGGCAAAGTAATGGTAGTAATACTGGCCGGTCTTGGGATCGAACTGCCAGGCCGAACCGCCGAAGCTGGAGATCCAATTGTTGGGCGGAACGCCGGGCGCCTTGCCATCGCGCCAGATGTACCAATCGCGATGCGCCGAAGTGCGCGATGACGCTGAATCGAGAAACCACTTGTGCTGCGGGGAACTGTGATTCAAAACAAAATCCATGATGATGCGGATATCATGCTGCTTCGCATCGCGCGCCAGATGCTCGAAATCCTTGAGCGTTCCGTACATGGGATCGATATCTTCGTAATCGGAAACGTCGTAACCGAAATCGACTTGAGGCGACGGATAGCATGGCGAAATCCAAATCGCGTCCACGCCGAGGTCCCTCAGATAGTCGAGTTTCGAGTCGATGCCCTTGAGATCTCCGATACCATCGTTATTGCTGTCGGCAAAACTGCGCGGGTAAAGTTCATAGAAGACCGCATTTTGCCACCACTGATGTCCCTCCGCATCCACCGCACGGGCCTGCGCCTGAGAGAAAGAAGTTAAAACGCACATGCTTACGATGAGTAATGTTGCCGCTTTAGGATTTCGAGGCATCAACGTCCGTCTCCCTTATTCAACAATAATGTTTACCAAGCAATGGTGAAGAACCGGATTCAAAGCAGCGGTTCCTCACTGTTTGGCAAAATGAAAGATGACGGTGGCTTGAGGATCGGTTCCGGGTGCAGCCGCCGGAAGCTGTACTCGGACTTCAGCCTTTTCCCCACTCGTCTTCTCAAACTCCGCGCCTTCCACCGAAGCAATCTGACTCGGATCCCAGGCGGTAAGCGTATAACTCTCTCCCGCTGCGCCCGCAAGTTGAACGGTTAGAGCATCCCGGCTTGGCGACCACGACTCGGAAAGCACGCGCAAGCCGTGGCTTGTGCTTCCCAGAGGCGGAAGCGCCGACGACTCGCTCACTTCAAAGTTGTTCTTTACCTGAATTTCGACGGCGTTTCGGCCGCCGGTAATCGGAATATCCATGGTGACATGCTGATCCGATGAGTTTGCTTCCACATGAAATGGCAGGGTGCGGCCGTTGAGTCGAACGCCCACAATTTTCGCGCGTAAACTCAACCCTGGCGAAAACTCGACTGAACAATGTCCGCTGCCGGTGGATTGCACTTCTAATCGGATATGGCCGGGCGTCTTCTCATAATTCAGATTCAATGTCATCGCGCCGACCCGCAGGTTATTGACGGAAAACGAACTCCAGTCCGCTGGAACGTGAGGAGCGAAATCCAAATGACAATTGCCAGCGTCGGATTGCAAGCCCAACAGGCCGCTGAGCAGAGGATTGACCACCATGGCTGCCGACCAGATCTGATGCGGCGAGCCCGTCGCCAGCGTCTGATAGTACTTGCCGGAAAGGACCTCCGTGACGTGGCCGAGCGATCCATCCAACGTTAGCAGCGCGTTGGCCCGCAAATTCGAGTAGGCGGGAAGCGGGCGATGATAGCGGTACTCCCCGACCGACGCCCATCCGGTGAACAACGGCCACACCGATCCGAAATGGTATCCACCGGGATCGTAGCTCGGGTCGTGAGAAGACAGAATTCGCATGCCCCAGTCGGCCTGATGGTCGGGGCCGGCGAGTTGTTGAATCGTGCTTCGAGCTCGATCTCCGTCGAGTTGTGCAAACCACATCGGCACCGCGGCCAGGACGCTTGCCGTGTCACCGCGTTTGCGATTCGGATCTTTGTAATTTGGATCAAGGGCATAAGTGTAGATTTGTTTTTCCTGGGACCAGAAAAGTTTATCCAACAGCGGTTTTTGCCGTTCGAAACTCTGCGCGAGTTGCTGGGCGAGATCTTCTTTGCCCAGAAGATGAGCGAGGTGAGAAAGCGCGTGCAAAGCCTCGACTCCCAACGATGCCTGATAAAGCTCCACCCTCGCCGGATAGAGCGGTCCTCCTTCGATCCAGCCCGTACCCGCGCCCACGTTCTGCGCTAGTCCCTGCGCATCGCAGGTGGATTGGAGAAACTCATACGCTCGCCAGAGGTTGTCCCATTTCTGCCGGGCGAAGTCAACGTCGCCGCTGCGCGTTACGTAATCGTTTACAGTAATAATGAACAGTGGCGTAGCGTCCGCCGACGCATATGCGAACGGTGTTTTCTTGAACCAGTCCACAAAACTGGCGCTTTGCGAGACTTCGTGAGGAACCTTCCCGTCGGCCCGCTGATACTTGCTCAGGAAGTCCATGGCGCTGCGCACCGTGGTGAAATCGCCCTCCGCATCCAGCGCCAAAGAAGTCCACTCCGCGTCCCGGCCAAAGAACCACCCGAAACCGGGCCGCTCGCCTTCACCTGAGGTGTCAAATCCGGCAGCCAGGCCCTCCCCCAAGAAGGGGTTCTCGACGACGCCTTGCAACATGCTCACCTTCGCCCAGTCGTACGCTTGTTCGATTTGCGCGTCCGGAAGTTGAAGGCTTACGGTGCGGGCCAGATAATCCCTGTAATACGAACTATGGT
>CAWJLI010000124.1:0-18692 GCA_963843095.1 Bryobacterales bacterium | reverse complement strand
ATGTGCGCCAGGGCAAGTTCTTCGATATCGTTATCGCCAGCGGGGTGAGCCGCGAACAGGCGCAGAAGGATATCGAAACCATCGCTCACGATGTGCTCGCTAATCCGGTGATTGAAGAGTATCGCGTCGAATTGCTGGACTGAACGAGTTCCCGGTGGGGCCCTCGGGCGCGCGGCTTGAGAGCGGCAGGGATGCCGTTTCTTGTGGTATGGGCAAGCTAAGCACGCCCTACCGCCGCCATGCTATACTCGAAGAGTTTCCCGTTCGCAAGGACCCTCGGAAATTCTATGCCTAAGCTCAAGACACATAAAGGTGCGGCCAAACGGTTTCATAAAACCGGCACGGGGCTGGTGATGCGCAGTCACGCCTTCGGCCGGCATATCCTGACCTCAAAACCGCACAAGCGCAAGAAGAAGCTGCATCAGAGCGTGGTGGCCGATCCGACCAACCAGCCGGCTCTGAAGCGCATGCTCCCCTATTAAACGGGTGAGCGTTTTGCGCGGACGGTGCGCGTGGCACGTGCCCGTTCCGCCAAGTCTATTTCAAAGGAGATTGAAACGTGCCCAGAGTTAAACGTGGTACCCACCGCCGGGCTGCCCGGAAAAAGACGCTGGAACAGGCGTCGGGTTACTTCCTTACTAAAAGCAAGCTGAACCGCGCCGCGCAAGAGGCGGTCGAGCGCGGCCTGAAGTTCGCCTACGTCGGGCGCAAGAACAAGAAGCGCGAGTACCGCTCGCTGTGGATCGTGCGCATCAATGCGGCCTGCCGGGAGGCCGGCATTTCGTACAGCCGGTTCCTGAACGGGCTGAAGGCCGCGCGCCTGGAACTGAACCGCAAAGTGCTGGCGGAAGTGGCGCTGCACGACGATGCGGCATTCCAGCAACTGGTTTCGGTTGCCAAGACGGCGCTCGAAGTCAAGGATTCCGCCCGCGCGGCGCTGGAAAAGAAATGACGACCAGCCACCAGCCGGATCCGCTCGCCAGCTTGGAGGATCGCATCCAGCGGGCGGTTCAACTGGTGGGCCGTTTGCGTCAGGAAAAGGATGCGGCGCTCGCCCAGGCCGCCGAGGCTCAGGCCGAAGCCGGACGACTGGCGGACGAACTTGCAGCGCTGCAAGCGGAGCGCAAACAGGTGCGCACCCGCGTTGAAAAGCTGCTCGAACAGATCGACCAATTGAGCAACGGATAATGGCGGATTCCGCTTGCTGGAGAAGCATGGAAAGCCCTCCTCCCGAAAAACAGACGGTGCGGGTTACCATTCTCAACCGGCAGTATACGCTGCGCGCCGCGGGCGATCCCGGGGAGATCGAACGCATGGCGGCGCAATTGGACGACCTGATGCTCGCCCTGGCCGCCAAGGCGCCGAACGCGGATTCCACCCACATCGCGGTGCTGGCATGCCTGCACTTGGCCGATAAGCTGACCGCTCTCGAGCGGGAGATGGAGGCGCTGCGCCGGAGCGTCGACCAAAATCCGAAAAATGCCGCGGCATGATCGAGGAGCTGATTGCCTCGGCGGAAGCAGGCGTATGATGCCACGCATTTTACTGGGCCTCCTGGCGGCACTGGCTATGGCGGCGGGGCCGGCGCTCGATGATGAAATCGCGCAATGGCGCCGCGCGCGCGCGTCCGCGCTTCAGGCCGAGGGCGGCTGGCTCACCGTGGCCGGCCTTTTCTGGCTGCATGAGGGTGCGAACTCTTTCGGCAAAGACCCCGCCAGTGAAATCGTGCTGCCCGGTGGACCCGCCCAGGCCGGCGTTTTCGAACTGCGCGCCGGCACAGTAGCGGTGACCATGAAGGGCGAAAGCGCTCGCCGCGAATTGCAGCCGGACTCCTCCGACGTCCTCAAAGTAGGCCGCCTCAGCCTGTTCCTCATCAAGCGCGGCGACCGGCTCGGCATACGTCTCAAGGATCCCGAGAACCCGGCGCGCAAGGAGTTCCACGGTCTGGACTATTTCCCCGCCAGCGAGGCAGTACCGCGTGACCGGCGCGCTGGGTCGCCGCGCCCCGCCAGATTCCCGTTCTCAACGTCCTGGGCCAAACCGAACCTTCCCAGTGTCCCGGCTATGCCGAGTTCCGCATTGGCGAGAAGAATCTGCGCCTCTACCCGATTCTCGAAGAGCCGGATGCCCAGGAGCTGTATTACATTTTTCGCGATCAGACCAGTGGCCGGGAAACCTACCCCGCCGGCCGTTTCCTCTACTCGGACCTGCCCAAGGATGGCCGTGTCGTGCTCGATTTCAACAAGGCCGTCAATCCGCCTTGCGCTTTCACGCCTTATGCCACCTGCCCGTTGCCGCCACCGGAAAATCGCTTGCCGGTGCGGATTGAGGCCGGCGAAAAGAAGTATCATTAAATTCGATTCAGGTTGCGGCCTTTGCCATAACTCGCACGTTGCGGCGAGTGTTAAGGTTGGAGAGGAGGAAAACATGCGAAACACCAAATTATCGATCGTTCTTGCTGTAGCGGCGGCTCTCGCCTTTTCCACATTGGCGTTGGCGGGACGCCATCCGCGCTATCTGCACGCGCGGACCGATCTCCGCACGGCGCAGTTCCTGATGCGCGTCCATGACGAGGATAACGTGATGCGGCACCTGCGCGAAGCGGATGCCGAGATCGACCGGGCGGTGAGAGAAATCGACAACGCGGCGGTGATCGACCACAAGGACCTCGAAGACCATCCGCCGATTGATCGCAGTCTGGACCGTCGCGGCAGATTCCACAAGGCCATGGAGTTGCTACAGAGCGCCCGCGCCGATATTGGCCGCGAAGAAGACAACCCGCGCGCCATCGGCTGGCGTGACGCCGCCTACCGGCACATCGACGCTGCGATAGGCCAACTCCGCCGCGCGGTGCGCGACCTGCACATGGACCACATGGAAGGGTACTAGCCGCCGCTTTATTCACACCTGGTTGCACCGGCAAGAGGCTCGTGGCGAGCGAAAAGCACCGCTACGAGCCTCTTTTTGTCTGCGACCTCACGGACCCATGTGCCTTTGCATACATAGCCGCGCGCCGCGAAGGCCTCGATCAGAGCCTGGCGCGGCACCAGAGTGGCGTGCGCGATTTCGACGGCCTTGGCGATGGACGGGGGTATTTGCCGGCCTGGTGTGACGGCCGAAGTCATGCCCTCCGGGTTCTCTTGAATGACGATGCCGCAGGCGGCGGGGCGAAGTCCAATGAGTGTCTCGACGCCACGGCGCCAATCGATATGCTCCAACAGAAGTGTCGCCAGCAGCAGATCCGCGCCGGGTTCGACCGCCGTCTGCTCGATGTCGTCCTCGAGGACAGTGGCGGCCAGACCGTGCTTCGCCAGGCGTCGCGTCAGGCGCACGAGGAATGCCGGGTTCAGGTCCGTGAAGGTCAGTCGAAACGACTGGAAGAGGGCGGGGTCCGCGAAATCGAGTGCCTGCCCGGTGCCCGCGCCAACGATCACCACGCGGCCGCCGGCGGGCGGTTCGGCGGAACGTAAGATCTTGCAGGTGAGGTCGGCACTCGCCTGTGCTTGACCGATTCCGGCCATATGCTCGTCGTAATCCTCGCCCGTCACGATCTGCGTCCAGGCGTAGCGGAGACCGGGGTCCATCCTCAGTATTCTAATGGATTTCTGAATAGAGGACCGCGATGTCCTCTGGAGGACAGCCTCGGCCAGTCCAGGCACTTTTTGCAGGTTATTGCAGGGAAATGGTGGCGGCGGGGCGACTCGAACGCCCGACCTACGGATTATGAGACCGTCGCTCTAGCCAGCTGAGCTACACCGCCATCAAGGTCCAGTGTATCAAACCATTTTGCCCTCTGCGGCGCTCCCGTGGCATAGGGTATTCCCCTGAGCGGCCATGTGGAAATCCGACTCCACCACCAGCCACTCCCTGTTAACCAATGTGCAATGCATTTGGTATTCTCGGTGCTTTGGTGTCAAGCAACTTATTCCAAAGCGTTTAGTGAAATATGCTGCCGCTTGCGGCAAAACGTGGTAAGTGCCTTTTTTAATCGTAGTTTAATGCTTGCAGGCGACCGCTTTCCCACAATGTTTTCCACAGGGGCTGTGGATTCTGTTACCGTACTGCCCCTCAAATGGGGCCGGGCGCGAAACCGGCTCCCTCAGGACAGTTGGCCGGCACGGCGCAATCGGCGTTCGAGCGATTCGGGGATGGTGGCCTCCACCACGCAGTGGTTGCCGGAGTAACGGGTCCTGATCACCCGTCCGAACCGGTGTAGCAGCGCCAGCGTGGCGCCGTCGGCCGCGGGAATGCGGAGAGTCACCGACAGCGTTGGATCCAACCGTAGCGCCAGGTCAATGGCTTCCAACAGGCGGCCAATACCTTCTCCCGTGAGAGCGGAGATAGCGACCGCGCCGGCGGCTTGACCGGGAGCGGCGGCCGAGAGGCGGCGCTCGATCGATTCTGCGGCGGCGCCGGCGCGGTCCATTTTGTTCAACACTAGGATGCGCGGGACATGGGCGGCGCCAATTTCATCCAGCACTTCGCCGACGCGGGCGGCCTGCTCCATGGCGGAAGGCGATGCCATGTCGACTACATGCAGCACTAGCGCGGCCTCCTGAATTTCTTCCAGCGTGGCGCGAAAAGCTTTCACCAATGTGGTGGGCAGGTTGCGAATGAAGCCCACTGTATCGCTGACCAGAACGCGGCGGCGCGAGGGGAGCAGCAGTGGGCGGACGGTGGGGTCGAGCGTGGCGAACAGGCGGGCGTCGGCGAGCACATTGGCCTGGGTGAGCCGATTGAAGAGGGTGGACTTTCCCGCGTTGGTGTAACCCGCCAGCGCCAGCGTGGCCAGTGGGACCGAGCTGCGGCGCCGCCGATTGACGGCGCGGCCGGTGCGTACGCTCTCCAGTTCGAGCTTGATCTTCTGGATCCGCTGGGCGATGCGGCGGCGGTCGGTTTCCAGTTGCGTCTCGCCCGGCCCGCGGGTGCCGATGCCGCCACCCAGCCGGGACATTTCTACACCGCGCCCGCTCAGGCGGGGCAGCAGGTAGTTGAGCTGCGCCAGTTCGACCTGGAGCCGGCCTTCGCGCGTGCGGGCGCGCGCGGCGAAGATGTCGAGGATCAATTGGGTGCGGTCGATAACCCGGGTTCGGATCGAGCTTCTCCAGGTTGCGCTGTTGGGTGGGTGTGAGCTCGCGATCGAAAATCACGACGTCAGCGGCTCCGGCGCCAACCGCGGCGGCCAACTCGGCGGCCTTGCCAGGCCCGATGAAGGTAGCAGCCTCCGGCGCGTCACGCGATTGCAGCACGCGCTCGACTACTGCGGCGCCGGCGCTGAAGGCAAGTTCCGCCAGTTCGTCGAGCGATTCTTCGCTGCCCGCCGGTCCCCAACGCGCGGAGGCGGTGCGCGATTTCCACTCCAGCCCGACCAGGATGGCGCGCTCGCGGGAGGGTCTGGTCGCCGGCGTGTGTTATGCCTCCGATTCGGTGTGCACCGGCACACTCGGTGCGCCGTTGGCAGTCCCGCCCGAAACGGTGGCTTGCGGGTTGCCGCTGTAGGAGTGGAGAGGCTTCTGTACCACCACGGTGGAAACCGCGTGCTTAAAAATCAGTTGTTCCTGATTGTTGGTCTCCAGCACCAAAGAGTACTTGTCGAAACTCTTGATCCGGCCGGAAAGCTTCACGCCACTCATCAGGTAAATCGTGAGGACGATCTTGTCCTTGCGCGCGTTGTTTAAGAAACTGTCTTGAATGTTTTGCGCCGGTTTTTCCATCGCACCCCCAAAAAAAAGACCGCATCGGGTAAGAACAGTGTTACCGCAGCGTTAGTAATTGTACACCGAATTGGGGCTCAGATTCAGTAGTGTCGATGGTCGCAGTGGGCTCCGCCCGATTCGGGCGATTTACTCGTCTTCGCGCTCTGCGGCAGCGGCGGCGGTGGCCGAAGCGGGGCCCAGCAGGCGGGCCACTTCTTCGCGTGTGAGCGAGCGGGTTGGGGCCGGGTGCTTGCGGTCCGGCTCGCCGGCCGGTTCGAAGCGAAACTCGCGTGCTGCGGCAAGTCCGCTCTCCAGGTTGAATTGGGGAGCGCCGCGCAACCCGGGCACTTGCGCGATACCGTGCTCCGTGATGACGCACTCCAAACCCCCGGCCAGCGCAAAACAGATCCGGGCTTTTTGTTGAATGGAAAGCTTGCGCAGATCGGCCAGCTTCATCAAGCTTCCTGGTATTCGTCGACTTCTTCGCCGTGAGCCACGCGGTCGGCAATCTGCTCCTGGCAGGTTACGCAATAGCGCGCCCAAGGCACGGCATCCAGGCGTTTGGTGGAGATTGGAGCTTCACACTCCGGGCAAACACCGTAGGTCCCGCTTTCGAGACGGCGGAGAGCGTCGGAAATCTCGCGCAACAACTTCATGTCGAGGGTGTTGCGGTTGAGGAAGATCCATTCTTCGTGATGCTGCTGGCTCAAGTCCCCTTCATCCGAAGGAACGTCCAGGCGCGCTACCACCTGGGCTGCCTTTTGCGCGGACATGCTGCCGCGGACCTCTTCGGCTTTCCGCTCCAGGAGCTGGCGGTAGGTCGAAAGCTTCAGTTTCGGCCCGTTCTTGTTGTTGGTATTCATCTCGCTTTCACTGACCCGGCTGGCCGGATACACAATAAGACGCATACCCATTCCCAAAAGTTGCACATGCTCGGGGGGAAGGCAGACCGGCGCGGATTCCGTAGTATACCCGGCGGCGCGCGAAAAGTCAAAGCGTAGTCTTTTGTCTCAAGCTGGATGCGGACGCACGGAACGGATGCGTGCGCCCGATCGGGTGTATGCAACAGGCCAGTGCGGGAAGATCTTGTCGGACTTGTAACGCACCTCGGCCGGTGGTGCCCTGCTCAGGTTTAGCCCACCGGCAGGCAGGGTGTTTACGAGCCGCTTTTGTAAAGAGGACGTAATCGGGGTACAGTCTGTTTATGAGGAAACTGGTTCCAGCTTTACTGCTGCTGTGCGCCTGGGCCATCGCCGAGAATCCGCGTACGCTGGCGATTCGCAACGCGAAGATTGTCACGGTGAGCGGGCCGGTGCTCAACAAAGGCACCGTGGTGGTGCGAAACGGCCTGATCGAAGCGGTGGGCGAAAACCTGGCCATTCCCGCCGGCGCCTGGACCATCGATGGCGAAGGGATGACGGTTTACCCCGGGCTGATCGACAGCTTGAGTACGGTTGGTATCCCCAGCCTCGCCCCGGCGCCAGCGGCGGCCGGGCGCGGTGGGCGCGGCCAAACAACGCCAACGCCCGTCACCGCGGCGGCCACTGCCGCCGCGCCGGTGACGCCGGCCAAGGGGCCGGAGGACCGGCCCGCAACCACGAGCTGGGTTCTGGCGGCCAATGAGATCGATTTGTCCGACCACCGCATCGAATCCGTGCGCAGCGCGGGCTTCACCACCACCGTGACGTTTCCCGCGCGCGGCATTTTTGGCGGGCAAGGTTCGATCATCGATCTGGCTTCGACGGAGCGGGCGGGCGAAATGGTGGTGGTTCCGGCGGTTGGGCAATACCTGGCCGTTTCGCGTGGCGGCGGAGGGTTCGGGGGTTTCGGCGCGGGCTTTCCCAACGCGCTGATGGGCTACATCGCTTACATTCGCCAGGTTTATCTGGATGCCGAGCACTACAAACTGCTGAACGAGGCTTACGCGCACTCGCCGCGCGGCATGGAGCGCCCACCGTATGACCGGGCGCTGGAGGGCGTGCTCGAGTCCAAGCGCATTTTGCTGCCGGCCAATCGGGTGGTGGAAATGGATCGTATGCTGCGCTTCGCCGCCGAGTTGAAACAGCCGGTCATTTTATATGGCCTGCGGGAAGCTTACCGGCCCGAGGCGGCGCCGCTGCTCAAGAAATATGGTTCGCCCGCGCTGGTGAGCATGCACTGGACCGAGGCGCCGCGCGATCCCGACCCGGAAGCCGACCGGACCATGCGTTCGCTCGAAAACGTCGACCAGGGTCCGGCGGCGCCGGGCCTGCTGCAGAAGGCCGGCGTTCCGTTCGCGCTGTACACCGACGGTCTGGACCAGCCGCGGGACTTGCAGCGCGCGGTGAAGAAGGCCATCGACGCCGGCCTGGCGCGCCAGGACGCAATTCGCGCCCTGACTCTCTCGCCCGCCGAAATCTACGGCGTGGCGGACCGCTTGGGGAGTATCGAGGTGGGCAAGATTGCCAACCTGGTGGTCACTAAGGGCGACCTGTTCGACGATCACACGCAGATCGAGATGATCTTCGTCGACGGCAAGCAGTATAAACCCGCTCCCGAGCCCCCCGCGGGCGGCGGGCGCGGCGCAACAGAAGAACCGGGAGTGAGCCAATGAGAAAACCCTGGATTGTGGCGCTGGCCGCGCTGGCGCCTCTGTACGCCCAAAACATCGTCATCCAGAACGCCACCATCATGACGGTGACCAAGGGAACCGTACAAGGGTCAGTGGTGATCAAGGACGGGAAAATCGCCGAGGTTGGCGAGAAGGTGATGATGCCGTTGAACGCGACCACCATCGACGCGGGAGGCCAGTACGTAATACCCGGCATCATCGATTGCCACTCGCACATCGCCGTGGACGGCAACGTGAATGAAGGCAGCGTCTCGGTCTCCTCGATGGTGAACATCAAGGACGTGATCAACCCCGAAGACATCTCCATCTACCGCGCGCTGGCGGGCGGAGTGACCACCGCCAACATCCTGCATGGCTCGGCAAACCCGATTGGCGGGCAAACCATCGTGCTCAAGATGCGCTGGGGCAAGGACGCCGAGGGGATGATTTTCGAAGGCGCGTTGCCCGGCATTAAGTTCGCCTTGGGCGAGAACCCCAAGCGCCCCGGCAACCCGCAGGGCGGCCGCGGCGGCACGCAGACCGTGCCCGCCCGCTATCCGGCGACGCGCATGGGCGTGGAAGACACCATCCGCGAAGCGCTGAACCAAGCCAAAGCTTACAAGGCCGAGTGGGACGATTACGCCGCTAAAGTGGCGCGCGGCGAGCATCCCCGCCCTCCCCGCAAAGATCTGAAGCTGGAGCCGCTCAAGGAGGTGCTGGAAGGCAAACGCTATGTCCACGCGCATTGTTACCGGGAGGACGAGATCCTCATGCTGCTGCGGGTGGCGGACGATTACGGATTCAAGATACGCACGCTGCAGCATGTGCTGGAAGGGTATAAGGTGGCCCAGGAGATCGCCGCCTCGGGCGCCGGTGCATCCACCTTCAGCGACTGGTGGGCGTACAAGATCGAAGCGTTCGACGCGATCCCGTACAACGCCGCCCTCATGCAAAAGAAGGGAATCGTCGTCAGCCTGAACAGCGACGATGAGGAACTGATGCGGCACCTGAACACGGAGGCAGCCAAGGCGATGAAGTATGGCGGGCTGAGCGAAACCGACGCGCTGGCGATGGTGACGATCAACCCGGCCAGGCAATTGGGCATCGACAGCCGGGTCGGCTCGATCGAGGCCGGCAAGGACGCCGACCTGGTGATCTACGATAAGTACCCGCTCTCCGATTACGCCAAGGTGCAGAAGGTGCTGATCGACGGTCGCGTCTATTTCGACCGGGACAACGACGTCAGCGGCCGGCCGGCGAAAACCCTGGAGAAACAGAAGTTGATCGACAAGGAAAAGCAGAGCCAGCCCAAGCCAACGGGCGGCAGGAGGCCAGTCGGATGAAACTGCTGGGGATTCTGATCGGTTGCGCGCTGGCCGCCGGAGCGGCGTCGAACAATACCGTCTTGATTCGCGGTGCGGATGTCTACCCGGTCACGAGCGAGCCTGTAAAAGGCATGTCGATTCTGGTGCTGGACGGAAAAATCGCCGAAATCGGCGCCAAGATCACCGCACCCAAGGGTGTGCGCGTGGTGGACGGCAAGGGGCTCCGCGTTTATCCGGGAATGATCGACTCCGGCACGCAACTGGGGCTTTCCGAGATACCTTCCATCCGCGATACCGTGGACACCGGCGAACTCGGCGAGTTCATGCCGCAGTTGCGCGCGCTGGCCTCGGTGAATCCGGATAGTGAACACTTCGCCGTGGCGCGGATAGCCGGCATTACGGCCGTGATGACCCTTCCGGCCGGCAGCGGCGGTGGGGGCGGCGGCCGTTTCGGCGGCGCGCGCCAGTTTATCTCCGGGCAGGCCGCACTGATCCACACCTTCGGTTGGACCTGGGAAGATATGGCGGTATCCGGGCCGGCTGCGATGTATGTCCAGTTTCCCTCGCTGGGCGCGACGGGCGGACGCGGCGGTCCCATGCCGGACTTCATTGCCGAACTCGCGGGCGGGACCGGAGCGCAGACTTTCACGGAGATGATGCGCACTTACCAGCAGGAAGTGACGAAGCTGGTGGACTTCTTCGACGAAGCCCGCCGCTATCAGAAAGCCAAGGCCGCTAATTTGCCCGGCTTCGTGCGCGACCTCAAGTATGAGGCCATGCTGCCGGTGCTGGATGGCAAACTCCCGCTGGCAATAGCCGCTGCCACGCCGCGATTGATCCATGATGCCATCCAGTTCGCAGACAAGCAGAACGTAAAGATCGTCATCATGCAGCCGCGTGAATTGGGAAGCGCCGCCGCTGAACTAAAAGCCAAGAATATACCAGTGATTCTGGGAAGGGTCCTCGCGTTGCCCCGCGGGCAAGACGATCCCTACGACCAGGCGTTCACGCTGCCGGCTGAAGCCAACAAGGCCGGGGTTAAGTTCGCTTTCGGCACGTTTGACAATGAGTTCGTCAGAAACTTGCCCTATCAGGCCGCGACGGCGGTGGCTTTCGGGCTGCCGCAGGACGAGGCATTGAAAGCGATCACCATCAACCCGGCGCAGATTTGGGGCGCCGGAGACCGGCTTGGTTCCATCGAGAAAGACAAGTTCGCCGATCTGATGGTCACCACGGGCGATCCGCTGGAGATCCAAACCCAGGTCAAACACGTCTTCATCCGCGGCCAGGAAATCGAACTGAGCAGCAAGCAGACTCGACTGTACGATAAGTACCTGAACCGGCAATAGGCCGTCGATACGGTCAGGGGGTTCAACCGTGCAAACCAACCTTGCTTTGAGTCGTTGTGTGGCAGCGGCAATCGCGATAGCGCTGACACTTTCGATAGGCGCGCAAGTGGCGGACATTACAGCAAAACCACAGTATGGCGTGTGGGGCTACGATGCCGCGGGTGCCGACAAAGCAACCAAACCCGGCAACGATTTTTTCCGCTTCGCCAACGGCGCGTGGCTCGATCGGGCGCAGATTCCACCCGATAAGCCGGCCATCAGCTTTCGGTTGTTGATGACGGATCGCACGGAAGCGCGGCTCCACGACCTGATGGAACAGGCGGCCGCGAAGGCACTGCACGCACCCGCGGATCTCGAAGGCAAGATAGGCGCCTTTTACAAGGCGTTCATGGATGAGGCGCGCGTGGAGCAACTGGGCGCCACGCCCATTGCAGCGGAGCTCGCCGATGTGCGCGCGGCGAAATCGCGCGATGCGCTCGCCGCGCTGATGGGCTGCAACGCGTCGGGTTTCGAAGGAACGTTGTTCTATTTCAGCGTTGATGTGGATTTGAAAGATCCCAAGCACTACGCCGTCTATCTCGGCCAGGGCGGGCTCGGCTTGCCCGACCGCGATTACTATCTGAAGTCCGATTTCGCCGCGCAGAAAGCGAAATATCAAGCTTACGTCGCCCAACTCCTGCATCTCGTGAATTGGCCCGACGCCGATGCGCGGGCGAAAGACGTGGTGGACTTGGAAACCCGGATTGCGGACGCGAGCTGGACCAAGGCCCAGCAGCGCGATCCCATCGCCACCTACAATCCGATGTCCATCGCGGACCTGCAGAGACACGCGCCCGGCTTCGGGTGGAAAGCGTTTCTGAGGTATGCCAATGTTGCGAAAATCCAGCGCGTGATCGTGGGGGAGGAGAGCGCGTTTCCGAAACTCACCCTGATTTACGCGCAAACGCCCATTGAGACATTACAGGCGTGGCAGGCTTTTGATATTGCCGATAACGCCGCGCCGTATCTCTCCAAAGCGTTCACCGAAGCTTATTTCGACATGCACGGCAAGACACTCGCCGGACAGCAGCAGCAGCAGGTACGCTGGAAGCGCGGCGTCTATGCGGTGAGCGGCGGCGATTTTCTGGTGGGCGACCGCTTCGGTACGTTCGGCACTTTAGGCTTTGGCGTGGGCCAGCTTTACAGCGCGAAGTATTTCGGCCCTGACGCGAAAGCCAAAATCGAGGCGATGGTCGCCAGTTTGAAAGCCGCCTATCGGGCGCGCCTCGAAAAACTCGAGTGGATGGGACCGGAAACGAAACCTGAGGCGCTGAAGAAGCTCGATACCTACACCATCAAGGTCGCTGGCCCCGATCACCCGCGCGACTATTCCAAGCTTCTCATCACCGACGACGATCTTGTGGGAGACGTGCGCCGTGCGGGCGCCGCAGACTGGGCGTTCCATTCGGGCCGTCTGTTCGGCCCGGTGGACCGCAGCGATTGGAGTATGACGCCGCAAACCAACGACGCCTACAACGGCTCGCTTCGGGACATCGTGTTTCCGGCTGGCATTCTGCAAGCGCCGATGTTCGATGCGAATGCGGACCCGGCCATCAATTATGGCGCCATCGGCGGAGTGATAGGCCATGAACTGACACACGGTTTCGACGATCAGGGCCGCAAGATCGATGCCGGCGGGCGCACTGCGCGACTGGTGGACTAAGGAAGACGCGGCGGAATTCGAAGCGCGCGCCAAGATGCTGGGCATGCAGTATTCGGCGTTCCAGCCGCTAGCCGGCGTGCATGTGAATGGCGATCTCACCATGGGCGAGAACATCGCCGATCTGGGCGGCCTCACGCTCGCGCTCGATGCCTATCACGCGTCGCTAGGCGGCAAGCCGGCGCCCGTGATCGACGGGCTCACGGGCGATCAGCGCGTTTTCCTTGGTTGGGCGCAGGCCTGGCGCGGCAAGGTGACAGACGATTTCGTGCGCCGGCAGGTCGTCAGCGATCCGCATTCGCCGCGCCAGTTCCGCGTCAACGGCGTCGTGCGCAACATCGACGCATGGTACGACGCGTTCTCCGTGATGCCGGGTGACGAGCTCTACGTGGCGCCAGAGGCACGCGTGCGCATCTGGTAGCTCGCGTCGCCGGAATCACGCCGCCAAGTATTTGTGTCCATCTTCGTCGTCCAACTCGGCACACCTCGAAGGCCGAAGTCTCTGACTTCGGTCGGGGAAAAGTGGTAAGCCCGGTGGCCGTCGAAACCGCCGACGTGCGCAGCTTTTGCAGCGCATGGCCGAACCAGACCGAGGCGCCACTGCTCAAATCAATTCCTCGGCCCCGCGATAGGGTATCCCTGCCATACATATTCCAGAGCTTCGGGCAGGGTTTGTTGTTTCACGGCGCGGTCGGTGTGCCCGGCGTCACGGGCGAATACAAACTGATAATGATAGCCTTTGCCGGCCAGCGCTTTGGCCATGTTCTCATTGGCGACGACCCAGTCGTGCATGTTGTCGCGCATGACATTCGGATTGAAAAGGTCCCTGTCGCCGACTTCCATCCAGATGCGTAGCGGCTTGGCCGGGGTGTTGGGAATAAGGTGTTCGTGGAACTCCCATGCACCGTGGGGAGTCTGCGGATTTGACGGCCACTGCTGGTTCACGTAGGTGCCTGAGTAGGTGAGAACGCGGTGGTAAAGGTCCGGGTGATACCACGCCATGATCAAGGCGCACGAGCCCCCGGAACTGCCGCCCATCGTCGCGCGGCCCTCGGGATCTCTGGTAAGCTTCACGCTGTATCGCTTCTCGACCAGAGGCAGCACTTCGCTCTCGACGAACTCCGCGTACAGGCCTGACAACGTATCGTATTCCAGGCCGCGTTCGCTTCCCTGAGCGTCGCCCCCGCCGTTGCCTATGGAGATGGCAATCATCACGGGCACCCGGTGCTGGGCGATCAGATTATCGAGCGCCGTGAACAGCGCCCGGTCAGGTCCGTCCGCCCCGACGATGAACGGCGCGGCCGTGCCAGGGACGTATTGTTTGGGGACATACACAGCCACCCGGCGAGTGTAGGTGGCGGGGTGGCTGGTGGTGACTACCATCTTGGCAGGGTCGGTGGGATCTGCCTGGCCAAAGGTGTTGGCCTCGCGCGCGATGCCCGGGTAGGTCTTGCTGTCGGCCGACTCCATGGTGAAGGTGAAGACCGCTCCTTGCGGCACGCCTTCCTGCGTGGTCATCTCCGGTGCGGGGTTGTGCGTGGGGCCGAGGATGAAGTTTCCATCCTCCTTTGCCGGAGCGTTAGCGCCGTCAGGTAAATCCTTCGCCGTGACATAACCGGGCGTGTTGGGATCGCGGGTCGGCGGTGCTGGGCGCACCTGGCGTGCGGCTGCGTTTGGAGCTTGGGCTATTACCGGATCTAAGCCAGCGATCAGGCTGACCAGGAACGCGATATTCAGAAGACGGAACATTAGGAACTCCTTTTTCTCGTAGTGATCAATTCCAGCCCAAGAGGGCGAGATCGTCGGCGCCACACCTGATGGGGTTCGAGTAAACTGGCAAGCAGGGTGAATCATGAGACGCAAAATCGGACCGCTCAATCGCGACCACCCTGTTCCTGACGGCTCTTTTGCATGGGCAGGCCGTTTGTGACTTATTCAAGAACCTGGAAGCCGCCGACGGGCGCCAATGGATCGTCCAGGGTGAATTGATAATATCAAACGGCTTGACCGCCCTGTCGTCAAGCTGGAGTTGATGAAGTACTGAGCACGCCCGCCGGAGACGCTCGGCCTTGACTCGCCCGGCTGGAGCAATGCGCTACGATGTTTTTCGCCTTCTCTGGAAGGAAATCGCTCAGGGAGGAAAGAGCTGAAATGGTCCGACTATTGATTCTGCCCGCGATCGTGTTGCCGCTGGCGGCGGCGTCGCTGCCTACGGCCAAGCCCGAAGAGGTCGGGTTGTCCACGGAGCGTCTGCAACGAATCCACGAGATGGTGATGCGCCACGTCGAGGCGCGCGACATCTCGGGCGCGGTTACCCTGGTGGCGCGCCGCGGGCGCGTAATCCACTTCGAAGCTCACGGCCTGATGGATATCGAAGCGAAAAAGCCGATGACCAGAGACGCGCTCTTCCGCCTAGCGTCCTCCAGCAAGCCGATCACCGCCGCCGCCATCCTCATGCTGATGGAAGAAGGCAAGCTGAAGCTCACCGACCCCGTGGCCAAATACATTCCGGAGTTCCAGAACTCCAAGGTCGCGCTGGAGACCGTGCGCGGAGCCGTCCCCATGTCCGATCAGGCACCCGCCCGCGGCGACCGCTATTACCTGGTTCCCGCGAATCACGATATCACCATCATCGATCTGCTGACCCACACTTCCGGCCTGGCCACCGGCGGCATCGCCAACGCGGATTTCCAGAGTCTTCTGAAGTCCAGGAAGCCTGCCGATACGCTGGCCGACTTCATCCCCCGCCTGGGCACCCTTCCGCTCGATTTCCAGCCCGGCACCGAATGGCGCTACAGCGGCCTGGCCGGGTTCGACACGCTGGGTCGCATTGTCGAGGTCGCTTCCGGGTTGCCGCTCGATCAGTTTCTGCGGCAGCGCCTATTCGAGCCTCTGGGATGAACGACACCTGGTTCAAGGTTCCCGAGAAGGAAGCCGCGCGAATGGCGAATATCTATCGGAAAACGCCCAACGGATTAGAGAAAGGCGCTCCGCTCGCCATCGGCACGCCGGTCTACTTTTCCGGTGCGGGCGGCCTTACCTCGACCGCCTAGGACTACCTGCAATTTGCGCAGATGCTGGCCAACGGCGGACAACTGAACGGCAAACGTATCCTGAGCCCATGGACCGTCGACACCATGTTGAGCAACAACGTGGGCGATCTCTTTAACGGACAAATCGGCCGCCCGCCGAAAGGGGTCGGGTTCGGGCTCGGCGGTGAGGTGGTGGTGAACGCGGTGGAAGCACGGCTCCGCAAACCGGACGGCAGCTACGGCTGGGACGGCGCCTACGGCACCTACTGGTGGGTGAACCGCAAGGAGCAGATGGTGGTCGTCATGTTCGTGCAAACGCCCGGCAGGTCGCTGCAATACGACTTCGACAACGCAGTTTCGCAAGCGGTCATCGAGTAGCCAGGCGAAGTACTGCGGCGATCCCACCTGCGCCGCGCCTGAGAAAAGCCACCGCCCGTGCGGCGGCGGAATCCTGCCGCGGCTACTCTTTCGCAGTGGGGTGCGCCCACGGCAGCACCATTGATGCCTCCAGCGGATGGGCCGCTGCTGCATCCTGAATGAAAACCACGTATTGAACACCTTCGCCTAGCGGGTAGCCCGGCAGTTCCCGGGCCAAAAGAGAACTGGCCCCCGTGATGCGGAACAAAGTGATGGGATTGTTGGCCACGGGGGCGAATAACTCCAGGAACGGAGCCGGGGCCGACGCCTGGTAGTCTTGATAGCTGCTGCCGTTGGATATTGTGCCCTCAGAGTGCTGATAGATTGCTTGAATGCTAATGATCTGACCCGCAACCGGCGATTCCGGACGGTTGAGCATCGCGGCAAATGGCTGATGCTTCTGGAATGGCCGCTGGATAATATGATCAGCGCCCCAGCGGCCATAGCAGGTTTCCCCTGCAAAGCGTGGGTACAGTTTGCGAAACGTCTCGTACATCGCCCGGTCTCGGATGGCACCGGCCTTGCTGCGATCGCGATTCCCGTAAAACTCGTCGCTCTTCTGCAGGTTTGTGGCAACAATCTCGAAATCAAGCAGGCGGTCGCCCAGGAAAGCGGAATAATCCGCGCGATTCCGCTGGATGCTGGAAACGAGTTCCGCCGCAAACTGCCTCGCGGTCTCGGAAGGGCCATCGCGAAGATCGTTCAGCCGCGATAGGGTTGTCTTTATAGCTCGCGGCACCGTGTGCCCCGCTTCAAGGACTGAGTCCGCAAGAAAACGCATCGCGATGCGGGGTTGGTGCTCCACATCCACACCCGCTATGCGGACGCGATCTCGCCGATCCAGCGAAGTATTCCACGCGCGGAACTTATGAATGAATTCCCGGTGCTCTCGAGTCCACAAGGAGGTGTTGCGGAACTCGCCAAATACGAAATCGAGCAGATCTTCATCGCCGGTTTCCAGGTAGCGGTTCAAGAGACAGGCCTGGGCGTGGCTCATCTCCGAGAAATAGACGCGAACGCCGGCGTTACGGTGCAAATAGCGGAGCAGGGCCAGGTCCAGATCTTCGTTGATGGCGATGCCGTGCGATTCTCCCAAAAGGAAGATCCGCTTGCCTCGCGTATCGATCAAGCTTGCATCGAAGCGGGCACCACCATCAGACAGGTCCAGGGCCTCCCGGTTTGTCGCAAGATAGCTGTGAATCTGCGCCAGCAAGCGCGAATTAGACCTTGAGGACCAAAGGTAAATGGCTGCGCAGAGCGAAAGCAGGAGAACCGCTGCGAGGAGCGCCATCCGCCGGGAAGTGAGACGTCGCATGCCGGGTAAACTATTGTATGTTACCGCCTAACGGTCGCGGCCTCGCCGATGTTTACGTAGAGAACTGGGCAAACAGAGCATCGAGGCACGCCAACTTCACCGGGCTCGCCCAGCGCCAACCGGCGAGGCACACTTCCTCTTGCCGCTCGCTTCCCCTCCATCGCAGTCCCATTCATTTGATAAGCTTGGGGTGTTTGCACCCAAAACCCAGCCCGCTTGTCGTTTCCGGCCGCGCCAGGCTTATTCACAAGGAAGCTCGGATCATGAAGAACCACCTCATAGACCTGCTCTGTCTCTCCGTTGTTGTGCTGGCTCCCGCCGTTGCACAACAACCTCGTTATCCCTTCTACGATCCGGCCCTCCCGGCGGAGACGCGCATCGACAACCTTCTCTCGCTCATGACCACGGACGAGAAGATCAATTGCCTCGGCACGCGCACCGGCGTCCCCCGGCTCGGCGTTCCCAATATCGGCAACTCCGAGGGCATTCACGGCCTCGTGCAACGCGAAGCGCGCGGCCCGCTCCAGCCCATTACCACCACGCAGTTCCCCCAACCTCCCGGGATGGGCGAAACGTGGGACCCCGATCTGGTGCGCCAGGCCGCCGCCGTCCAGGGCTATGAAGCCCGTTTCATTACCCAGACTCCGAAGTACAACCGCCAGGTCCTCATGGTCTGGGGACCACAGTCCGACCTTGCGCGTGACCCGCGTTGGGGCCGCAGCGAAGAAGTGTATGGCGAAGACCCATTCCTCAATGGGACCCTGGCTGTTGCTTTCATCAAAGGCCTTCAGGGCGACGACCCGAAATACTGGCAGGCAGCCGCACTCCTCAAGCACTTCCTCGCCAACAGCAATGAAGACCACCGCAACAGCTCGTCTTCCGATTTCGATGAGCGCCTGTTCTGGGAGTATTACTCCGTTCCTTTCCGTATGGGCTTTCTCGATGGCGGCGCTAAAGCGGTCATGGCCTCTTACAACGCCTGGAACGGCACGCCCATGGCCGTCCATCCCATCCTTCACAGCATCCTTCGCGACAAATGGGGTGTCGACGTCATATCCAGTGATGGCGGAGCCGTTAAGCTGCTCGTCGATCCGCGCCATCTCTTTCCCGACCAGGAAGCGGCGGTCGTCGCATGCCTGAAAGCCGGTATCAACCAGTTCCTCGACAGGTATGCCGACGAAACCAAAGCCGCGCTCAAAGACGGTTCCCTTACTGTGGCCGATGTTGACGCAGCGCTCCGCCTCAAGTTCCGAATCGCCATCAAGCTTG
>CAWJLI010000123.1:0-32487 GCA_963843095.1 Bryobacterales bacterium | reverse complement strand
ACACCGGGCAAAGCCGCTGACAATTTTATCCAAAACACTCGTGCCGCCAACGTGGGCTCCGAGCCGATGATCACGATTTCCATGCTCCCGTACATCGCCACGCTCGGCCCCAACGCCACCACCGCCGCTGCGTCGCTATGGTCGTACTCGGTCGCCAAGTACGGCGCGCAGACGGGCTCCGACCCTTATCAACCAGACGCGGGCAATGGCATCAGTGCCGCCACGGGACAGCGGATTGTCAACAATCCGACGGATGCGTATGTGCCAAACAGCGTGACCATCCAGCAGGCTTGGTTGCAGCATTTGCTCAGCACCTGGGGGACCTCGACGACTACCAACGGGGTCAAGTACTACATTCTGGATAACGAGCCTTCGCTTTGGAACTCGACGCATGTCGATGTCTACCCGAATCCCGAGACGTACCAGGAAGAATACAACAACATCGTTACTTACGCGACCGCCATCCGTGCCGCCGACCCAAACGCCAGGATTGTCGCTCCGGAAGAGTGGATCTGGTGGGCGATGTACGTAAGCGGACTCGACCAGAAGAACGGAACTGGCGCAGGCTCCGATTACGCCACTCATAACAATACTTACTATTACCCCTGGTTGCTCCAGCAGCTTTACAAGTATCAGCAGACCAACGGTACGAAACTGATCGACGCGTTGAGCGTTCACTGCTACAACCCCATTCCCGGCGACGGCGACGATTCCACCTCTCAGGCGACACGCAACCGCGAGACGCGCATCCTCTGGGATGCGAACTTTGTGGATCCCTCCTGGGAAGGCACTCTCGGCATCAACGGGGGCATTCAAGACTGGATTTCCACGATCAGGAACTGGGTCAACCAGTATTACCCGGGGCTGGAGATTGGCTGCACCGAGTATAACTGGGGAGACGAGTCGGAATTGAACGGCGCGACGACGCAGGCCGACGTCCTGGGTATCTACGGAGTCTACGGATTCGACCTGGCAACCCGCTGGACGGTTCCCGCCCAGCCTACCTATCTTGCAATGCAGATCTACCGTAACTATGACGGCAATCTGTCTACGTTCGGAGACACTAGCGTGTCGGCCACGGTAGCCAATCCGGACGACCTGTCCGCGTTCGCCGCTGTCCGCTCCAAGGATGGAGCGCTGACGGTGATGGTGATCAACAAGCAGCAGGGCAGCACGCCGGTGACGGTCAGCCTGGCCAACTTTCCCACCACGGGCACGGCGCAGGCTTATCAAATCGCTTCGGCAACCGAGACTTCGATTGCCAGCTTGGGCAGCGTCACGGTAGCGAACAACGCGATCAGCGTCACCGTACCTTCGCAAAGCATCACCCTGTTTGTGATTCCGCCAGGTAGCGTCACATCCGCGCCTACGGCGCCGACTGGTCTGGCGGCCACCGTGGGTAACCGCACCGTGACGCTCACGTGGAATGCCGGCGGCGGTGCGACCAGTTACACCGTCCAACGCGGCGCGGCGAGCACTGGTCCTTTCACTGCCATAGGAACCGTCACCAGCCCCGCGCCCACCACCTTCACCGACACAGGCCTGACCAACGGCACGACTTACTACTACGTTGTTTCGGGCACCAACTCAATCGGCACCAGCCCAAACTCGGCCCCGGTTGCGGCCACTCCATTGGTCCCTCCCACGTTCTCGTCCTCGGCGACCGCGTCGCCGAACCCGGTTACGCAGAATTCGAGCACCACCATCACTGCCACCGTCAAATGCACTGCCAACACGCTGAGTAACGGCACGGTTCAGATCATTGCTCTTGACCCGAACGGCAATGTGGCGCTGACGCAGAATTCCACCGCCCAGAGTTTCACCACAAACCAGACTAAGACCTTCACCGCGGCGCTCACACCCGCGCTGGCCGGAACCTACACGGTGGAAATCGGGGTGTTCAGCGCGACCGGGCAGCAGTGGAGCTGGAACACTTCGGCGGGCACCATTACGGTCAACTCATCGCTTGCATTCACATCTTCGGCGACGGCTCCGTCGACGGTGGCGCTAGGCGGGACAGCCTCCATCTCGGTCACCGTGACTGAGACAGGCACCAGCGCGCTGACAAACGGGAATGTCGAGCTGCAGATCTTCAACACGTCTGGCACGGCCGTAGCTACGAACGTCTGGAGCGGACAGAACTTCTCGGCGGGGCAAACCATTCCATATTCTTATACGTGGAGTCCGGCCAGTGGCACAGTGGCAACCGGGACTTACACAATCGACCTAGGCGTGTTTGACTCATCCTGGAGTCAGGATTACTACTGGAATACGGACGCGACAATCACGGTGACATCGGGGCCATCGGCGCCGCCGGCGCCGACCGGGCTTACAGCAACCGCGGGGAACACCCAGGTGAGTCTGAACTGGACGGCGAGCAGCGGCGCGACTTCCTACAAGGTCTACCGCGGCACTACCGCGGGTGGTGAGAGCACCACTGCGATCGCTACCGGCGTCACCACCGCGTCTTATTCCGACGCGGGGCTGACCAACGGGACGAAGTACTACTACAAAGTTGCCGCGGTCAACACCGCGGGGACCAGCGCCCTCTCCAGCGAGGTGTCGGCCACGCCGGAGCCTCCCGCGCCGGCTACGCCCGCTGGCCTGACGGCCGCGGCCGGCAACGCCTCCGTGGTACTGAGCTGGACCGCTTCCAGCGGTGCGACTTCCTACAACGTCTACCGCGGCACAACGGCCGGCGGCGAGAGCGCTACGGCGGCTGCGAGCGGCATCACCACCACGTTCTATTCCGACACTGGGCTTTCCAACGGGACGAAGTATTACTACAAAGTCGCCGCGGTCAACGCCGGGGGGACCAGCGCACTGTCCGTTGAGGCGTCGGCCACGCCGCAAGCAAGTGTGCGGAGTGGGCCACCGACGGTGGACATCGATTCGCCGACCTCGGGTGCAACCGTCTCGGGCTCGGTGACGGTCTCAGGTTGGGCGATCGACAATGATGCAACGGTGGGAACGGCGGTCGGCAGCGTACGGGTGTTGGTGGACGGAACGGCGGCGGGCACGGCGACTTACGGAGTCAGCCGGCCGGATGTGTGCGCGGCATACCCGGACCGTCCCGGTTGCCCTAACGTGGGGTACACATACTCGCTGAACACGTCGGCGCTGGCGGCCGGGTTGCACACGATCACGGTTACGGCCACGGATTCCGCCAGCCCTCCCGACACCGGTTCGGCCAGTGTAACGGTCATCGTCGGCAGCGGCTCCGCCGTGATCCCGACCGTGCACATCGATTCGCCAGCAACCGGCGCGACAATTTCGGGCATCGTGACGGTTTCCGGCTGGGCGATCGACAACGCCTCGGCGATAGGAACCGCGATCGGCAGCGTGCAGGTGCTAGTGGACGGAACGGCGGTGGGCACGGCGACTTACGGAGTCAGCCGGCCGGATGTGTGCGCTGCGTTTCCGGGCCGGCCCGGTTGCCCGAACGTGGGGTTCACATATTCGCTGAACACGGCGGCATTGACGGCCGGGTCGCATAGCATCACGGTCACGGCCAAGGATTCCGCCAACCCTCCCGACGCTGGTTCGGCCAAAGTCCTATTCACGGTCGGCAGCGGTGCCGCCGTGATCCCGACCGTGCACATCGACTCGCCAGCACCGGGCGCGACGATTTCGGGCACGGTGACGGTCTCCGGCTGGGCGATCGACAACGATGCGACAGTGGGAACCGCGATCGGCAGCGTCCGGGTGTTGGTGGACGGAACGGCCGTGGGCACGGCGATCTACGGCGTGAGCCGGCCGGACGTGTGCGCGGCTTATCCTGACCGACCCGGTTGCCCTAATGTGGGTTACACATATTCCCTGAACACTGCGGCGCTAGCTTCCGGGTCGCACACCATCATGGTGACGGCCACGGATTCGGCCAGCCCTCCCGACAGCGGCTCGGCAATAATTACCGTGCGAAAGTGAGAAACGGTTTTCCGCCCGCCATGAGCGGGATCGTCGCAAAGATGGGTGTTCCGTGTGACCATCGGGCGGGATCGTGCCGCCGGTTGTGCTGCACCCTATTCTGCCGCGTTGTAACATTCGTGGTGATGCATCGAGTCGCAAGCCTCCGCTCGTTCGCGCTATTCCTTTTGGCCTTCAGCGGTTTGCTTGCGCAAGCGCGCGCGGCGGACCGCGTGGTCGACGCGGTGGATCCTACTCACCGCGCGCCGCTTCCCATTGGGTTTCCTGCCTGGGCAAATCCGCAAACCGACGCCGGCGCCCTTCCCGCGGACTTTCCTATCCAGCACGCCACGATCATTCTGGCGAGGTCGCCCGACCTGCAACGCGCATTCGAGGAGCTCCTGGCCCGGCAACAAGAGCCCGGCTCCGCCGACTATCATCACTGGCTCACGCCGGTCGAGGTGGGAGAGCGCTTCGGTGTCTCAGCCAACGATATTATCGCGGTAACTCAGTGGCTCGCTTCCGAGAACCTGCAAGTGGAGTCCGTCTCCAACAGCCGCGTGCTGATCGTGTTCAACGGTTCGGCCGCGGCGGTCGGTGAGGCGTTTGGCGCGCGGATGCATCGGTACATGGTTGACGGCGAGCAACGCATGTCAGTTTCACCCGAGCCCAGCATCCCAGCCGCATTGGCGCCCGTGATTCGCGCTGTCTCCGGCCTTTATACCGTCAAGCTCTATCCAATGCACCGAAGCGGCGTGGGCAGGCTGCCGGTACCCGCAGATACCTTGTCTGGATCCGAGCACTTTGTGTTCCCGGCAGATTTTGCCACCATTTACGACCTGAATTCCGTCTACTCGATCGGCGTCACCGGCACGGGCCAGACGATCGTGATTATCGGCGACTCCCGGGTCGACAACGCAGACATCGAGAACTTTCAAACGCTTTCCGGCCTTCCGGTACAGGACCCAATCGTAACTATTCCTCCGAACGGAACCGATCCCGGCCCTCCGATGACAACGCAAGGATCATACACAGGGGGGCAGATGGAGGCGACCATCGACGTAACGCGTGCGAGCGGCGTAGCTCCAGGGGCGACAATCGATCTGGTCGTTAGTAGCAATGCCGGGTCTGGGTGCGGAGTCTGTGTCGCCACCGAGTACGTTGTCGATGCGAACCCGGTTCCGGCGAGAGTCATGAATCTTAGCTGGGGGGCGTGCGAGAGTACGGCCGGCTCAGGGGGCGTGACTTACTGGGACACCTTCTTCAGCCAGGCGGCCGCCGAGGGTATCTCCGTTTTCGTATCTTCGGGCGATGCCGGAGCGGCAGGTTGCGACAATTACTTCACTACTCCGCCGGCTTCGCAGATCCTGAGTCCAAACTATATTTGCTCCTCGACCTATGCAACTTGCGTGGGAGGTACCGAGTTCGCCGACACCAGTAACCCGAGCCAATATTGGTCTGCGACCAATGGGGCTAACTACGAATCCGCGCTTGGCTACATCCCGGAGGGCGGCTGGAATGAACCGCTGAACTCGAGCAGCTCGCCCCAGACCTCACAGAGCGGAGGCGGGGTGAGCGCGTACATAGCCACTCCCGCCTGGCAATCCGGCATAGCTCCTGGCTACCAGGGGAGGTACACGCCGGACGTGTCCTTCACTGCCTCGTGCCACGACGGCTATTTCTCCTGTTTAGCCGCCGCCGGCGAGGGCTGTACAAGTGGAAACTCACAAGACTTCATATACTTTTGCGGAACCTCGGCAACCGCTCCGGATATGGCCGGCATTGCCGCTCTCATCAACCAGAAAGAGGGCAGCCCGCAGGGAAACTTGAACCCGGCGCTCTATCGTCTGTCCGTCACGGCGCCCACGGTGTTTCACGATGTTACCGTACAGTCGAGCGGCGTGGCGAACTGCGAGGTCAGTGTCCCGAGTATGTGCAATAACAGCACGCCGAGTCCCACCGGGCTGACGGGAGGTCTGGCCGGCTATCTGGTAGGCCCCGGTTATGACGAAGTTACCGGCCTCGGCTCCATCGACGTTGCTAACCTGCTGGCGAATTGGGCCAGCACCACCACTCCGTTGCCCTCCACCACCACGACCCTCATCTCGAGCGCGAATACCGCTCTTCACGGGACCGAGGTGACGCTGACGGCCAGCGCAAATTCCAGCGATTCGGTTCTTGCGATGGGAACGGTGTCGTTTCTGGACGGCACCGCGACGCTGGGAACGGCCACGCTGGGCGCTTCCGGTAGTGCAGCTTACAACACGACCAGCCTGACTGCCGGCCTGCACTCGATTACAGCCGTTTATGGCGGCGATGCAACCCATGCCGGCAGCACTTCGGCCGCGCTGGTGCAGGCCATCGCCCCGACGGGCTGCACTTTCGGCCTCAACTCGACAAGCCAAACTTTCTCCCCCGCCGGGGGAAGCGGCGTTGTCAATGTCACCACCGGATCCGGCTGCTTCTGGGCCGCTTCCAGCCCGGCCGCGTGGGTGACGTTGACGGCACCCCCTTCCGGCGACGGCAGCGCCACCTTGCATTACACGGTGGCTGCCGACAACGGTGCCGACCGCTCGGTCACGCTGAGCGTTGCCGCGCTGGCCTTCAACGTCCAGCAATCCGGCGCGCCGCCCTCCGTCCAAATCGATTCGCCCGCGCCTGGGAGCACGATCAGCGGTACTGTCACAGTCACCGGCTGGGCCATCGACAACGCCTCCTTCGCGGGCACCGCGATCGCCAGCGTAAAGGTCCTGGTAGACGGAACGGCGGTGGGCACGGCGACGTATGGCGTGAGCCGGCCGGATATATGCGCCGTGTTTCCCGGCCGGCCCGGTTGCCCTAATGTAGGCTTCACATATTCCTTGAACACGGCAACCCTGACGGTCGGGTCTCACACCATCACGGTTACGGCCACGGATTCCGCCAGCCCTCCCCATAGCGGCTCGGCTAGCGTGACGGTCATTGTCGGCCGCAACGCCGTCGCCGTCGTACCAACTGTCCACATCGATTCGCCAGCCCAGGGTGCGACGATTTCGGGCACCGTGACAGTCTCAGGTTGGGCGATCGACAACGATTCGGCGGTCGGGACTGCGATCAGCAGCGTGCATGTGCTGGTGGACGGAACGTCGGTGGGCACGGCGACTTACGGAGTTAGCCGGCCGGATGTGTGCGCGGCTTATCCAGGACGTCTCGGCTGCCCGAATGTGGGATACACCTATTCCCTGAACACGGCAACGCTGGCGGCCGGATCGCACACCATCATGGTTACGGCCACGGATTCCGCCAGCCCGCCCGACACCGGTTCTGCCAGCGTGACAGTCATCGTCGCCAGCGCTGCTGCCGTGATACCGTCCGTCTTCATCGATTCGCCGGCTCCCGGTGCTTCGGTCTCGGGCACCGTGACGGTCGAAGGCTGGGCGATCGACAACGCCTCGGTGGTGGGAACCGCAATCAGCAGCGTGCAGGTGCTGGTGGACGGAACGGCGGTGGGCACGGCGAATTACGGAGTCAGCCGGCCGGATGTGTGCGCAGCGTTTCCGGGCCGGCCCGGTTGCCCCGACGTGGGGTTCACATATTCCCTGAACACCGCAGCGCTGACGGCCGGGCTGCACAGCATTGCGATAACAGCCAAGGATTCGGCCAGCCCTCCCGACGCCGGTTCGGCCAAAGTCATATTCATCGTCGGCAGCGGCGCCCACGTGATACCGACAGTGCACATCGATTCGCCGGCCCCGGGCGCGACAGTCTCGGGCACGGTGACGGTCTCCGGCTGGGCCATCGACAACGATTCGGCGGTGGGAACCGCGATCGGCAGCGTACGGGTCCTGGTGGACGGAACGTCGATGGGCACGGCGACTTACGGCGCGAGCCGGCCCGATGTGTGCGCGGCTTATCCTGGCCGGCCCGGTTGCCCTAACGTGGGGTTCACATACTCGCTGAACACCGCGACGCTGGCGTCCGGGTCTCACACCATCACGGTGACGGCCACGGATTCCGCCAGCCCTCCCGACACCGGCTCGGCAACGATCACCGTGCATAAGTAAGGCGCGAAACCGCTTTTCGGGCGTGCGGAGGCAACCGAGCCGCCGGAAGGCGGTCGCTTGAAACAGAGAAAAAGACAAACAGGCCCTTATAATAAACGAGAGGCCGTATAACCGATCGCAGCCAGGCGACGTGCTACGCGGCGCCGGAAGGAGCAGCGTCTCATGGTTGAGAGTCGAGCACTTTCTTACGCCCGGACGAGGCTGATTTCACTCGCTTGCCTTTGTTTGGTACCGCCGTGCTGGAACAGCGCCTCGGCCGCAAACGCCGCGCACCGGTTGGCCCCCAGGGACGCCCCCGCGGACGATCATCGTCCGGCGATTGCGGCGACAGCTCAAGTTCCGCTCTCGTTTGAGCGAGCCACCAGCGGCAACATGGGCTGGACGGCACGCGGCAACGGATATCGAGTCGCAGTTGGCGCCAGCGAAGTCGAAATCGGGCTGCGCGAGGAGCAGTTGCGCATCCGTTTCGTGGGCGCCGAGGCAAAGGCGCCGTCCGTGGGCCTGGTCGCGCTGCCGGGGAAAGTCAACTACTTCGTCGGGGACGATCCGACGCGCTGGCTGCGTGACATCTCCACTTATGGACGCGTGCGCTACAACCGCATGTATCCGGGCGTCGACATCATCTGGTACGGCAAGCAGGGACAACTGGAATACGATCTGGATCTCGAGCCCGGCGCCGACGCCAGCCGGATCGCGATGCGATTCGAGGGCGCGCGGAAACTGGCGCTGGAGGCGAACGGGGATCTCCGCGTGGAAATGGCCGGCGGTTCCTTGTCGCTGAAACTGCCGGAGGTCTATCAGGAAGGAAGTGGCGGACGGCGACGCGTCGAAGGCCGGTACGATCTGCGAGCGGGAAATGAGGTTGGCTTCCGCCTGGCGGCGTACGACAAGTCACGCCGGCTGGTGATCGACCCCACGCTGGTGTACGCGACATACTTCGGCAGCGGCCTGTCTCTGTCCGTCAAAGCGGTGTCGGTGGACGGGTCGGGCAACGTATACATTAGCGGATACGCTCCTGGCGGCTCCATTCCGACAGTTGACGCCCTACAGCCGGGAAGCCTGGGCGGGAATGGCTCCGCCTACATTTCCAAGTTCGACCCGACAGGAAAAACGCTTCTGTACTCGACGTACCTCGGCGGGTCGCAGGGCGCGATCCTGACTGGGATGGCAGCGGACTCCGCTGGCAATCTAATCGGCGTCGGCACGACAACCTCCACGGATTTCCCGCTGGTCAATCCCGTGCGCTCGACTTTTGGCGGTCAGCAGGCGGCCTTTGCTCTCAAGATGAATGCTGCTGGGAGTGATCTTGTGTACTCGACGTACTTAAGTGGCACGTTCCAAGACTCCTGGACCTCCGCCAATGCTGTGGCTCTCGATGCCTCCGGAAACGCCTACATTACGGGCAGCATGAACGACATGCCAACCACGCCCGGCGCGCTGGCCTCCTGCTCAACGATCAACGGTTTTTGCGCTTTTGTCGTGAAACTGTCGAATACAGGCGGCGAGATTTATGCGGCAGCGGCGGGTGGGTCCGTTGGTAATGCAATCGTCGCGGATGCGCAGGGCGCGGCATATGTTGCCGGAGCAACCGCGGGTAGCAGCTTTCCGAACAATCCGCCCGGAGCCCAGAAGACCCACGCCGGGGGTGCGGCCGGCTTCGTGATGAAACTGAGCCCGGACGCCAGCTCACTCGTCTACGCTACGTTCCTCGGAGGCGGCGAAAGCGACTCCGCCAACGCCATCGCGCTCGGCGCCGGAGGTGTGGTCTACTTCGGCGGTCAGACATCGTCGCCGGATCTGCCAGTGACCACGGGGGCAATTCAGGGGACCTACGGAGGAAACACTGACGCCTTTGTGGCGAGCTTGAGCGCCGATGGCACCGCATTCGGGTTTGTTACCTACTTGGGCGGCGGCCGTTCCGATGCCGTCACATCGCTCCTGGCCGGCCCCAACGGGCTGATTGTGGCTGGCAACACATCTTCATGGGATTTCCCGGTCTCCAACGCGCTCCAGCCGGCCTTTCCGGGCCCGCCCTATACCCTCCTGAAGAGCACGAACTCCGGCGCAACGTTCATGCCAGCTGATAGCGGTCTTCCGTTCGTCTTTTCGAACAGCCGCGTTTTGCCAGACCCAACTGCCGGCGGCGTTATCGTCCTGGACACGGGCGACGGCATTTATCGCAGCGCCGACGACGGCACCAAATGGTCGAGCGTCGAGCCGTACAGTAACGGCACCGCCATTCGCAGTCTTTCCAATCCCTCTGTGCTTTACGCCACTGGATACAACGCGGGCTGCGACTTGTTTAAGTCCACCGACGGAGGCCAGACATGGAGCACGCCTTGCTACGGTCTGAACCTTTCCGAGCCGCTTGTCGGAATCAGTCCGACCGACCCAAACACGGTGCTGCTGTTCGACAGCGTCTTTGAATACCGTTCCACGAATGGCGGTCAGTCATTTCAGCAGGAAATAACGCTGCCGTTTTCGATGTACAGTTTTCAAGGTGGGCGCATAGTGGCGAGTCCGGACGGATCCATGTATGCGACCACGGGGGACTGGGGCGGTGGTCTGTATAAGAGTCCGGATGCCGGGCTGACCTGGACGCAACTGCTCCCTGGGCTCTCAACCGGCTATCTCCAGCTCGCGCTCAGCCCAAGCAACCCTTCTATTCTCTATGTCTCCTACCTCTATGGCCCTGGCAACGGTAATGTCTATAAGAGCATGAACGCCGGCGCGACATGGAATCAGATTGCGACGGGTGTAAGCGTGAACTATCTGGCGGTCGATCCATCCAACGCACAGACGGTCTATGGCGCCACCAGCTCCCGGGTCTTCGTCTCGACCGATGGCGGCGCCACGTGGACGCCCACTGGCGCGAGCGTGGACACGAACTCAGTTTTTGGCATTACGATCAATCCCGCCAACGGCGAAATCTATTTGAGCAGCACCATCCAGCAGACCGGGTTCCTCGCGGAACTGAGTACCGATGGCAAAACGCTGAACTGGTCCACTTACTACGGTCCTTACGGTCAGTTGACGATGGACGGTCTAGCGCTGGCCCCATCGGGTAATGTGTGGGTCGCCGGCTCGGTTAGTGGCGGGAGCCTGCCCATCACGCCCGATGCGCGGAACGGCAACAGTGCGGGTAACGGCATGGGGTTTCTAGCCAGTATCTCGGACGCTACGGCGGCCTGTAGCTACACGATCAACCCGGCGGCGCAATATTCGTACTCCGCCGGCAAGCTCGTTTTCTCGGTGACGGCGCCTAGCGGCTGTGCCTGGACGGCCACGCCTTCAGGCACCTGGATTCATCCGGTCCGCAGCTCGGGAACCGGCTCAGGCACCATCCCGGTCGACGTCGACGCAAACACAACAGGGAGCACACGCACCGGCGCAGTATCCGTGAACGGCCAGGTATACACGATCACGCAGCCGCCTCCAGGCTGCACGTATCAGTTGTCGAACCCGACAGCGACATCAGCTGGAGGCACTGTCACCATTACCGTGACCGCGCCGGCCGGCTGCCCTTGGGACGTCGAGTTGCAGAACGGCGATCCAGCAACGGTGACTTCGGCCACAACGGGAACAGGCAACGGCACGGTGACCATTTCGATTCCGCCCGACTCTGGCGTGCAGACCAGCACCTACTCTGTCCTGATCGGCGGCCAGTACGCGACCATTTCGCAGCTCGGCGCGTGCATCTATACGCTGTCGCCCCTCACCTTGCCCGCCACCGCCGGATCCGGATTGATAACCCTGACAATCAATATGGCTGGCTGCCCATGGTCTGTAGACCTGGAAAACCCATGGCTGAGCGTCGATGGCCCGCTCTATTACTCCCCCGGAACGATCTCTTACACAGTGACGGCCAATCTGACGGGCGCGCCCAGGGTGCAACAGATCACCCTGAACGGGAACCCTTTCACGATTACGCAAGCCGCAACCCCCCTGCTCGGCACCAGCTCGCTCCTGGTGGGCAGCACCGAGGGGACTTCTTCAGTCGCACTGGCTTACTATGCTGCGTGGACTGCCACCGCCAACGATTCCTTTCTGCACATTCCTCCCGGCAGCGCCAGCGGCACCGGTAACGCGGTGGTTGTGTTCACCTATGACTCGTTTGCCGGCACTGGCTCCCGCTCGGGCACCTTGACCATCGCAGGGCAAACGGTCACCGTGACGCAGGCGGGAGCGAACTACATCGGTCCGTACGGTTCGGTTCCGCTGACCACGCTGGTGTCGTCGGGACTGAATGGGCCTTTCGGCCTGGCGGTGGACGGCTCCGGCGACGTTTTCTTCGCGGACATGGGTAACAGCGCGATCAAGGAGTGGAGCGCCTCAACCCAGCAGGTGACCACGCTGGTGTCGTCGGGACTGGCGTATCCCCGGGGCGTGGCGGTGGACGCCTCCGGCCATGTCTACTTCGCGGATACAGGCAATAACGCGATCAAGGAGTGGGTCCCTTCGTGGCAACAAGCGGAAACGCTGGTGTCCTCGGGTCTGTTTATGCCCTACGGCGTGGCGGTGGACTCCTCCGGCAACGTTTACATTGCGGACAGCGGCAACAGCGCGATCAAGGAGTGGAGCCCGTGGACGGGGGTGACCCCACTGGTGTCGTCTGGACTGAATCATCCCGATGGGATAGCAGTGGACGTCTCCGGCAACATCTACATCGCGGATACTTCCGACGTCCGGATCAAGGAGTGGAACGCCTCGGCACAGCAATTGACCACGCTGGCGTTTGCCGGGCTGTATTTCCCGACCGGCGTAGCGGTGGATGGCTCTGGCAACGTCTATATCGCGGACCCAAGCAACGTCGCCATTGACGAATGGAGCGCCTCGACACAGCAGTTGACCAAGCTGGCGTCGGCGGGGCTGACCGGACCTTTTAGCGTGGCTGTAGATGGCTCCGGCAACGTCTATATCGCGGACTTGGACAACAACGCAATCAAGGAGATTCCCTACACTTTCGTCGGCCCCGCCAGATTGACCGAGGCAGCCACGGCCGGGACAGACTCGCTGCTTCCTGTGCTTCCCTCCACGGCGTCTCTAACCGGCGTCTACGCGCCTGCCAGCGACCAGAACTGGCTCACCATCGGAACCGTTGCCAACGGAGTCGTCAGTTTCTCTTTTTCGGCAAACACGTCTGGGTCCTTCCGCGTGGCGCACATTACGATCCTGGGCCAGCAGATCACCGTGACGCAGAATGGTCCGACCGTGCCTAGCGTCCACATCGATTCGCCAGCCCAGGGTGCGACGATTTCGGGCACGGTGACAGTCTCCGGCTGGGCCATCAACAACGATACGATGGCGGGAACCCCCATCGGCAGCGTAAAGGTGTTGGTGGACGGAACGGCGGTAGGCACGGCGACTTACGGCGCGAGCCGGCCCGATGTGTGCGCGGCTTATCCTGGCCGGCCCAGTTGTCCCAATGTGGGGTACACATACTCGCTGAACACGGCAACGCTGGCGGCCGGATCGCACACCGTCATGGTTACGGCCACGGATTCCGCCAGCCCGCCCGATACCGGTTCTGCTAGCGTGACGGTCTTCGTCGGCAGCGCTGCCGCAGTGATGCCGTCTGTCTTCATCGATTCGCCGGCTCCCGGCGCGACAGTCTCGGGCGTCGTGACGGTCGAAGGCTGGGCGATCGATAACGCCTCGACGGTGGGAACCGCAATCAGCAGCGTGCAGGTGCTGGTGGACGGAACGGCTGTGGGCACGGCGAATTACGGAGTCAACCGGCCGGATGTGTGCGCAGCGTTTCCGGGCCGGCCCGGTTGCCCCAACGTGGGGTTCACATATTCGCTGAATACCTCAGCGCTGACGGCCGGGTTGCACAGCATTGCGATTACAGCCAAGGATTCGGCCAGCCCTCCCGACTCGGGTTCGGCCAAAGTGACGATTATTGTCGGCAGCGGCGCTGCCGTGATTCCGACCGTGCACATCGATTCGCCGGCTCCGGGCGCGACAGTCTCGGGCACGGTGACGATCTCCGGTTGGGCGATCGACAACGATGCCAAGGTGGGAACGGCGATCGGCAGCGTCCATGTGCTGGTGGACGGAACAGTAGTGGGCACGGCGACATACGGCGCGAGCCGGCCGGACGTGTGCGCAGCTTATCCCGACCGTCCCGGTTGCCCTAATGTGGGGTTCACATACTCCCTGAACATGGCAACGCTGGCGTCCGGGTCTCACACCATCACGGTGACGGCCATCGATTCCGCCAGCCCTCCCGACACCGGTTCGGCAACGATCACCGTGATGAAGTAGAAAAGCGAGACGCACCAGTAGCGCGTTCGGTCCGTCAGTCGGAAGCGGGCGCCAATATCGGCTTCCAGTCTGCTGCGGCAGCTCTGCCCCGGCAAGCGGTTTTGTCGAAGGCGTTATGACCTGATCGGCGGTGTATGTAGCGTAGTCGGAGTTCATTTGGTCAACCATTGCAGAATTCTGCTCTGTTCATTGAGTGGCAAAGGTTCGCGATTTAATACAACCTCAATCAACGTCGTAGTGAAGGGGAGAAACAGGCTCCCGTTTCCGTCTCCCAGATCGGTGATGTCCAGTTCGACCGGCTCGGCGTTGGCGCTCAATTGTCTGACCTCGCTTCCATACCCTTGATATGCTATTAATTCCGTTCCGGTGGATGCGTTGATGCGTACCCGCAATGGAATCTTGCCCGCAGAAGTACCTCGGGGTAGCCGAACATGGAAACAGCGGAAACTAGGGTCCGGTCCATACGCGTGCACGTCTGTGTACATGTATTTGAATTCAACCCATATACCATCCGGCTGTTGAGTCAGAACCTCGATCATGTAATCAGTGATCCCGTCTCCCCTCTCATCAATGGCATGCACCACGAATTGTTGCCAACCCTCCATCGGTTCCTCCGGCCTTTCGCCGAAGACGTGCCCGAAGAACTTCTTGGCCTCTCCTTCCACGCCGGCCGATCCGCTTCCGGGATTGATCAGCATTTTTGGCAGGCCAGCGGCCCCATACTGCTTCGCTCGTTGCAGCCATGCGTCGTCGGTTTCGCCGCCTGGCTCCCCTACCTTTAGAAAGTCGACCAGCAGGTCGACCATCCCGTCGTCCGGGTTGGCTATAAGCGTGGAATGGTTCCGTCCATCCACTGGAATGATCGGGATGTCCAGACGATTCACCGCCCACGGAGAGATGGTGGCACGAGCGACCGGTTGTCCGTGCGGCCCTGTGGGCGTCCGGGTGAGATCGATCGTGATCTTCCTGGTATTCAAGCCGCATCCGGCCCAGCGCACGGTTCCATCAGTTCCCGGATCGTTCGCCACGCTGGATAGTCCATCGTACGGCTGGTTGCCGATGAATACCGTGACGAAGGGTGTTGCGGTACCTTTGTCGTAGTAAGGTTGATCTCCCAACAGGTCCGCATGCGCCAGTTCCCAGGTGAAGGCGCTACCCAGTTCCAGACCTTCAAGAACCCGATCCCCAGCATTGAGAAAATCCGGACCCAACTGCCGATTGCCTTTGACCAACGCTCCCAGCCACGTGCGTCCCTTGTGGGCCTGGGGGGAACCCCACGTGGCTGGGGCGAGTCCGATCATATGCTTTAAGCGTGCCAGCCGCTTGTTTGGTCCCACGGCCGCCCCGTTGTTCGTCAGCCACGAGCGCAACACCAACATGCCGGTGGAATGGACGATGGCATCGAACTCCAGGCTCTCGTCCCGTAGTACCGGATGATTGCGAAACCCGCGGTCCAGCCCTTCCGCAATGTCCTTGATTGTAATCTCGTTGTTCAGCGAAACGTAACTGCAGATATTGATATCCGTAGCTTCGACGCCCCTTGTCTGCAGGGCAGCGCGCAGCGGGTCAAAAGCCGTCCCTTCGTCCGAATATCCATGGATTAACACCAATGGTCGAGCCAATTTGTTTTCCTCCTTAAATGTTCTTAGAGCCAAACATCAGCGTAGTTGTTTCATGTCCTCTCGGCTGCCCGAGAGGGATCACTTGGCCGGAGGGTCCTGTTTGTTTGCCAGAACCGGGCGCAAGCTGGAAAGTTGTTTCAGCGTGTTGAACCAGAACGGCGCGCCAAGGCTCAACAGCGCGGCGGTAATGAGCACACCCGGAATCTGCGGCAAGTAGGGTTGGCCGCGCTTCCATCCGAACTGCCCCACGTCGAACGACGCCTTGGTGAGGATGGTCCGCAGGTCAGCGGCATCTTGCACGCGCTGGTCCATAAGTGCCTGATCGAACGCAGACAGCGCAGCGGACTGTTGCGCACTGTTTGTAACGTGCGCAGTGAGCCAGGCGCGCGCGGCATTCTCCGAGTCGATCCCCGATGGCGTGGCATCGGCCGTGGTTTTCGAATCGGCGATCGCCTTGGCGATAGCGTCGGTGTATATCTTGCCGACCACGTCCTTCGGTCCGTTGGGCAGCACCTTGCTGGTGAGGTCGATCATTTGCGTGGCGGAGCCGGCGACAGCCTCGCGGAAAGCGCCGTTAGTGTATAGCCCACTGAGCAGGGTCGCCGTGTTGAGGCCCGTTCCGAGCGCGAGCGCGATCCCGAACGCGACGGTCCACAAGCGGATGTAAGTGGTGAACCGTGCGGAGACACGATCCATGGTGGCGTTGAACCAGGCTTCGAGTTTTCCGGCCTCACCCTGGATCGAACTCACGGTGTCCTCCAGCAGTGGGACCGCGCGGTCGATGGGAAGTGCGGCCAGTGCCGGCGTTCCGGTCAGCAGCGCGAGGCGGCGGTCGCCGGCGAGATTCGGGGCCTCGATCAGTTTCTCGATCTCGGCGGGCAGGCCGGAAATGGTGGTGTACGCAGGCTTCGTCGAGAGGTCCTTCAAGATGGCGACGAGCTCGTCGGGATGAATCGCCGTGGCCAGCCGGATCCGGTCCGCCAGCCACTTCGGTCTCAGCGAGAAGATCGAATCTGAAATCAGAGAATGAGTGAGCACATCTTTAGCGGCCATCTTGGCGTATTCCGGTTTATTCAGCAGCGGACAGTCCGGAAGGTGCATAAACATGGTCTGCAGGCCCCACCGCAAGTTGGCGCCGCGATGGCTGAACAAGGCCGAGATCATTTGCGTGAGGATGGTTATCACCAGGCTGGCGCCGAGCATCACGACGGCGAAGCCGATCAGCGTGTCGAGATAGGCGAGCATGTAGAGCCCCTTTCTTTTCCAAAGATGATATCGCTTCGAGACGTGGTTGGGAAGGCTCGGGCGACTCGTCTCGTCAAGCGGGATTTCGCGTCCGGTCCACTGGCGCAGCCTTGGCCGATGCACGATCGGATCGAGGCGCGGGATGAGAAGCGCCTGCCGCGCTATCAGAAGCATCTGGCCGGGCAAAGACCACTAATCGCGGGCGAATTCGGCGGGTGCCCGATCGACGCGAGCGTTAACTACCATGACCGGTAGTCAGTCCGCCATTCGCCTCGAAGCCGCCACTCTCTCGCGCACGTTGAACTCGAGTTTCCAGCGGCGGTTATCGCGGGCCACGCACCAGAGCTGCAACAGGCCGGTTTCCGTGACTACGGTCTCGAAGGAGACCGGCACCACTTCGGAGGAGGCCTCGCCGCGCGCCGAACGTAACCTCCATCGGAGAGAGTTCCTCGATCTCGCCGCTGAAGTCTTCGATCAGATCGCCGGGCTGGTCGTTCTTGCGCAGCGGCCGAAGTGAAGAACCGGAACTCGGCGGGCGCGCCGACCACCAAGCCGAACTCGCGGCCGGGGATGCGGGCTTCGGTGCCTTCCTCCATCCCGAAAGGCACCACCGTGAGCGCCTTGAAGGGAGCCGCAAATCCCGGTGCGGTGGGCATGGCGGTCTCGATGCCGACGTAATACGTGCGTGGCACGCCGCCGTGGATGCGCACGCCGCGCCCGCTCCGCGCCAGACCATGATAGGCGGCGCCGCGCGCCACCGCGTGCATGAGGTCTTCGCCGCTGAGCGGCTTCACCGGCTCCAGTCCCTCCTCGGCAAGCCAGGAATTGAGAGCTGGCCAGCAGACGCTCCCGCACCATGGCCGGCCTTGAGGATGCCGCCGTTGAACAACACGTGCGTCGGGCAGGCGAGTCCGCTCGGCCCGCGCCGCACGGCTCCCTGTTCCGAACTGGCCGCCTGCTGGCGCAGGAAGCGCGCCAGGTGCCGGGTGATGGCCGGATCGGCGGCATACGGCAAGCCGACTTCCTGCAATCCGGCCCGGCGCTGGCGCTCGGGCATGTCGCCGCTCGCCACCGCCGGCAGGAATCCCTCGCTCAGAACGCGATCGATGTCGTCTCGTTGCAATGTGGCTTTGATGGTGCCGCCCACCAGGCCGCTGCCTTTGCCGAGAATGGTGACCGCGCTGCTCGCGAGCCTTGGAGCCGGGTTCCAGCAGCTTTTCTTTGGCGATGCGGCAGTTGTTCCACAGGGCCTGAAGCTGGCGGCTGTCGATGCGCGTGCCCTTCTCCGCGAGACGCTGCGAAACCGCACCGGCCAGCGCCAGGTCGATGTTGTCGCCGCCCAGCAGAATGTGCTCGCCCACGGCCACGCGGTCGAGCGCGAGTTCGCCCCCGCGCTCGGTGATCGCGATCAAAGTGAAGTCGGTAGTGCCGCCGCCGATGTCCACCACCAGGATCAGATCGCCCACCTGCACGCGCTCGCGCCAGTCGGGGTGGCGTTCGATCCAGGCATAGAAGGCGGCCTGCGGCTCTTCGAGCAGGCGTGAGATTCCGGTAGCCCGCTTGTTTGGCGGCTTCGAGCGTCAACTCGCGCGCCACCGCATCGAAGGAAGCCGGCACCGTCACCAACACCTGCTGCTCGGCGAACGGCGACTCCGGATGCGCCGCGTCCCAAGCCTCGCGCAGGTGCTCCAGGTAGCGGCGGCTGGCCTCGACGGGGGAAATCTTGTCGACGCCTTCCGGAGCGCGAAACGGCACCAGCGGCGCCGTGCGGTCCACACCCGAATGCGAGAGCCAGCTCTTGGCCGATGCGACCAGCCGCCCCGCATTCTCGGCGCCCCGTTTCTGCGCCAACTGCCCCACCACGTAATTGCGGTCCGGATCCCACGGCAGCGCCAGAGATCCAGCCGGAAAATCCGAGCTGCCGGGCAGATAGAGAAACGACGGCAGCAGATCCTCCTCGCGCACTTCGCCGGGATTGGCGAGCTGCGGGATCGCCATCACCTGCACGTTGGCCGGGGCGAAAGGATCCGCTTCCGCCGGGACGGCCGCGAACGCCAGCGCCGAGTTGGTGGTGCCGAGATCGATTCCAATGACGTATGTGGATTTCAAAGGGATTCACTCGCTCTTGATCCAGGATAGCGTGTTGGCTTCGCCTTCGAAATTGCCGAGCCTCGATTAGCGGCTGAGGTCCAATACATCAACAGCTGTTCGATGTTGCCGCCTGAACTGCAAGCGACTTGGATTCCAGGCTGAAAAGGAAAGTATACTGTGGAGCGTGCGCAGTCTGTCTGTTCTCCTCGCATTTCCGCTCCTAGCCGCCCAGCCGCCTGCCACCTTCGTCGAGCACACCATCGCCACCGACCTCCGCGGAGGCTACCAGGTGGTGGTCGCCGACCTCAACCACGATGGCAAGCCCGACCTCATCGCGCTAGCGAGCGGCATGAGCGAACTCGTCTGGTATGAGAATCCCGGCTGGCAGCGCCACGTCCTCGCGACCGGCCAGTCCCGCATGATCAACTGCGCCGTCATCGGCAACGAAATCGTTCTCGCCAGCGAATTCAGTAACGAAGCCAAGAACTCCAGCGGCCTGGTCAGCGTTCTTCGCCCCGGCCCCGATCCGCTCCAGCCCTGGATTGCCAGCGAAATCGACCGCCTCCCCACCAGCCACCGCCTGCGTGTCGCGGATCTCTTCGGCGATGGTCACCCCGTCGTCGTGAACGCCCCGCTCACCGGCGCCAGAGCCAGCGCTCCCGACTACCGCGATCAAACCCCGCTGGTCTACTACCGCCCCGGCGAATGGAAGCGACGCGTCATTAGCACCGAAAACTCCGGCGTTGTGCACGGCATCTTCATCACCGATACCAATTGCATTCTGACCGCCAGCTTCACCGGCATTCACCAGTTCTGTGCGGCCAAGGCCGGTGGCTTTGATCGCACCGAAATCGCCAAGGGCGATCCGGCGCCCTGGCCCAAGTCCGGATCGAGTGACGTTGCCGTCGGCCATCTCGGCGCGACCCGCTTCCTTGCCGCCATCGAACCCTGGCACGGCAACCAGGTCGCCGTCTACACCGAAAGAAACTCGCAGTGGGAACGCGACGTGATCGACGATTCCCTGCTTGACGGCCACACCATCCAGACCGCCGATTTCAATCACGACGGCAGCGATGAAATCGTCGCCGGCTTCCGCGGCCAGCCCCATTCCGTCTACCTGTACACCTACGATGCCGCCACCAAACGCTGGACCCGTTCCGATCTCGCCAAAGGGGGCATGGGGGCCGCGTCTTGCGCCATCGCCGATTTGAACGGAGACGGCCGACCCGATATCGTCTGCATCGATTCCAACCATCTCAAGTGGTATGAAAATCGCTGAGCCCTAAGTGCTCGTGAATCTATTGCGCTCAGCGAGGAACGCGAACCGTAAGCCCCGCCATCGGCCTGCCATCGAGGACTTCGATTATTTCTGTTTTGGAGGCGTCCTGGGTGCCTGGGAAGAAGATCATCGGTGAATCCGCGTATTGCGTCGAGAGAATGAACTTACCAGCTTCGACACGATGGAAGGTGAAGCTGCCGTTTGCATCCGTATGTGTCTTCAGTGCATCCTCGGGACGGTACTCGCCAGTGAGAGCATAGAACAGAAACACGTCTGCGCCCGAAACCGGTGTCCATTCTTCGTCAACCACGGACCCGCGCACATTTACGTTTCCGAGACGGACACCGGTCGAGGCGCAGCTCCCGTTCACAGGAATGTTCACTTTGAATTCCACGTCTTCGGTACTGTCGTCGTCGGGTGTGAATGTCAGGCGATAATCGCCAATCGCGAGCCCGTTTATTTCGTAATCGCCAGACGCCGCAACCCGCGCTTTGTGGTCGCCGTCTCTCCCGGACGCAGTTACGGTTCCAGCCATTGGTCCCGTTTGGTATGCCGGACTCACAAAGCGAACAAGTCCGATGATGTCGCCGCTGACGCGGGTCGGGAGCGAGCGGAGAAATGCCAGGTCTTCCGTGGCTTCGCTCAACGGAGCCGTCCGGGTGCATTTTTGCGTTCGTATCTTGCCGTCTTTGCCGCGCCAGCCGTACACCAAATACCGGGCACCCAGTTTGAACTGATAATCGTTGGTCGTGCCGAAACCATAAACATCGACGAACGCGTCCGGCATATCCTCGAACGCTTCCTCGACGTGAAAGTTGACCTTCTGCACCGTCGCAGGAACCTCGTGTCCGCCCCGGTCGACCACATCGGATACGGTTACCACGGAGATCGCCTCGCCAACGAAGGTTGGGCTGCCATGGTGGAGCGCGTACCAGTCACAAGGGCTCGATGAGCCGACGCACGTGCACGCACAAGTGCGAACGGCCATGCAGAGGAACAGCGCCGGAAGGGTCAGGGCCACTTTCATCTGCGTCACGACTCCGCACTATACCCGATGCCGGCACTGCGCGCGGCGACGCGGGTGAAGCTCGACCAGTCCAGGTCGGCTTGTCCATGCGCCATGGCCGAGAGTAAGTGATCTCGGATCAGGCTGGCGAGCGGCATCGGCGCGGCGAGTTCGTCAGCCGCTTCGAGCACCAGGCGAACGTCTTTGAGCCCCAGGCGCACAGCGAATCCAGCCGGCGAGAACCTTTCGTCGGCAATCAAACGTCCGTAGTTCGCATAGACCGGCGAGCCGAACAACGTACTCACAATCTCCAGAAAGGCGTGGGGCGGGACGCCGGCCTTACGCAGCGTGGCGAAGGCCTCGCCGAACGCCTCCAGCATGGCGGCGATCATGAAGTTTCCACACAGCTTGGCGGCATTGGCCTGCGCAGGATCGGAGCCCACGACAAATGTCTGGCGGCCGATGGCGTCGAACAGGTGCCGGCAGCGCTCAACGAGTTCCGGCGGCCCGGCGGCAACCACAAGGAGATTCCTGCTTTCGGCGGCATCCGGGCGGCCGAAGACGGGGACGCTCAAATACATCTGCCGGTGCCGACGGTGTTCGGCGGCGAGATGCCTGGCGAGCGCGGTGCTGATGGTGCTGCACGAAATGTGGATCGCGCCGGCTGGAAGCGCGGAGGCGATGCCGTCTTCGCCGAAGACGATCTGCTCGACGGCGCGGTCGTCGGCGACCATGGTCATGACCGCCTCCGATTCGCGACAGGCGCCGGCCGGGGAATCGGCAATGCGGGCGCCACCGGCGGCCAGGGCCTCCGCCTTATCGCGGCTGCGATTGAAAACAACCACCTCATGGCCGGCGCGAAGCAGGTTGCGCGCCATGCCGGAACCCATACGACCGAGTCCGATGAAAGCAATCTTCATACCAGTAAGGATAGTCGAACGGGCCGGCCCGGGAAACGGACTGCGCCGCGTGCTTGACGAAGTCGCCTTCCCCGGTGGGGTGGTTGCGGCGAACTCGAGCGCCCGAGTTCATTATGGCGGAGCCCGATAGGCGGTCGCGCCGGGGCAAAAAGCCAAAATGGTATAAAAAGACGCTATAATGCCTTGTTCGAACTTTCGGTGATGGAGCCCGCCATCAATCGCCCCGATCCCGGCTCGGGGATGGTGGCTCCTACTCGTAAAGAGCTCTGGTTCGGGGATGCCAGGCATTTATCGAAGAAAACGGCGTGACCCACACGCCGGATTCCGGCGAGTGATTCACGAACATGTCTTACAATTCATCGCTAGCGACGACACTGGACCTGGCGGAGGAGGTGGCGGAGCGATACGACATTGACGCGCTGTCCGGCCTTCTCGACAGGACACGCGCATTGTTAGGAGGCGCCGAGATCAGCGTTGCTGTGTTGGGACGATTCAAAGCCGGCAAGAGCAGCTTCCTGAACCATTTTCTCGGGCGTAACTTCCTGCCCGTCGGTGTTGTGCCGGTTACCTCCGTGGTCACGACAATCCGCTTTGGGGATCACGAAGAGGCGCGCGTGCGTCACCGGGATGGGAGCGTTCCCGAGGTGCCGATCGAGCGGCTCGGGAGCTACGTTTCCGAGACGGAAAACCCGGAGAACGCTAAGGAAGTCACCGCGATCACAGTGGAACTGCCGGAATTGAGGCGCTTTCGCGGGCTGCAGTTCGTCGATACGCCGGGCCTCGACAGTGCGCTGTCTCACAATACGCGAGCCTCGTTGGCGTGGCTGCCGCATGCGGGACTGGCATTAGTCGCGGTCAGCGTCGATCCGCCCCTTTCCCAGAGCGACATCGATCTGCTGAAGAGCCTTTACCGGTACACGCCGAAGGTCGCCGTACTGCTCACCAAGGCCGACCTCCTCAGCGAAGGGGAGCTTCAGGAAGTCACCGAGTACGTGCGCGCACAGCTTGCCAGAAACTTTACCGGATCGCCTCAGGTCTTCCCTTATTCGACGAAGCCCGGCTTTGAGCACTTCCGCGAGGCGCTCGAAGCAGAGCTTGCCGGCGGAACCTTGGAGCACTTCGCCGAAGAGCGCGAGTCCATCCTGACGAGGAAGATGGAAACTCTCTTGTGCGAATTAAGCGACTATCTGGCGCTGAGTGTCAAATCAGCCGAAATGCTTCAGTCGGAGCGGCAGGCGCTGAATCAGCAACTGCTCGGCGAAAAGGAAGCCCTCGACGATGTGAAATCGGTGATCCGGCTGCTGGTGCAAAATGCCTCGGCGGGAGCGCGGGATGATATCAGTCATCGGCTTGAGGCGTACCAGGGCGAAGTGGAGCGCGCGTTGTGCGAAGCCTTCGAGAGCGAGTTTCCGAAATGGACCAGGAGTCTTAGCGCGATGCGCCGCTCGTTCGAAGACTGGCTGGCGAGCGCCTTGCGCGACGAGCTTACGGCGCTTTCCGACCGCCATCGCGATTCGCTCCTGGAGCTTTTGCGCCAGGCGCGGAAACAGATATTTCGCGAGCTGCAACAGTTTCGAGACCGCTTGTCGGACAGCACGATGCGGGGGTTCGGCGTGCCGCTGCGAACGACGGAAACCGAAATCGGCGTCGTCGAGCCCAGCACACCCAGCGTCAGAATCGGCCGGGTGTTCGATAGGAACTGGGAACTGCTGTCGCCCATTCTGCCTGCATGGGCGATCGAGGCCGCGGTTCGCCGCCATTTCGCGCGTGCGATCCCCCATCTGGTGGAACAGAATCTCAGCCGGCTCGCCACGCAGTGGGAAGAGAGCGTCAATGGCTCGCTTGGGGGCATCGAGAAGGAAGCCAAGCGGCGCCTGGATGAATTGATGGCAACGGTCGAACGGCTGGTGGCAAGCGGCAGCAAGAAACGGACGCCGCAACTTCGCGCGGACCTGGAGCGGATCGAGGCGGCGCGGCAATCCCTGCTTGCGGAGACTGCGAGCTGATGCGGCTGTTGGCGCTGGCCTGAATCGGCCTTGGGAATCGGTCGTCGTATCTTCACCAGCCACCGAGACGTGAACGTCGGACGGCGGGGCCCCCGTACTCGCATCCCGGACAACGCCAGCAAGGGAGCCCGTTCTTTGCTGCGGCCCGGGTGGCGTCTGTCCAAGGGCAGTCGTCGATGCAAGAATTACGAGAGCTCTTTGCCACACAAAACTGCCACTTCTAGGCTTAGCCGCTGACCTAACAACACCGGTCCGCAGGTTACCGTATGGCAAACGAATGCAAGCGCTAACCGGAACGCCCGGATCTCCTCCAGGCTCATCCGTTCTGTGCTTTCGCGCCGACGCGGCGCCATTTCATCCAGGTGCATCACTTCAGGTGGGTGGCTGGCCTGGCGCCACGACTGAGGGAGCGGGCGGCGGAATTGCAGGCGCAAGGCGCGCCGCATTGGGTGGAGAGCGCGCGATTCGTTCGGTTTTTCGAAGAAAGCGGTGGACGAATTCCGCTGGCGGAACGGCGTCTCCATATCGGCGAGTGCGCGCAGGAATACCCGCACCGGAATGCGGTGCGAGACATCGTGCTGCGGCTGCCGCGACCGGATGGGAACTGCCTGTATCGACACCTCCAGCATCAGGCCGCGGGCCGGAATCCCCGCGGCCCACGGCAGCGCCATCTGGTTGAGCCGTGCCAACATGGCTTTATTCCGCCTTGCTCTCGGTGGGGGATGGGCCAAAGCCGCAACGTTCTCGCATGCGTTGCCGGAATCGTTGCCGCTCCTCAGGGGTCATGCGCTTGGAGCGGGAAAAACCATGGCCTGCAAACCCGCCGAAGAGGATCCGGCACAGCGCCAGCATTCCAAGGGCTTGCCAGAAGGTAATCTCGCGCCAGCCGAAGAGCGTCGGCAGCAGCCAATTCCACAGTTGCAGCACTACTTCGCCGCCCATGGCGACAAACAGCGCTATCGCCAGAATCGCCAGCGGCACCACGAAAATCCATTTCTTTCTCATTTTCAGTCCCTCATCCTTTCGTGAATTCGTCGTAAATGCCTCGCAACCGCTCGCGCAGATGCAGCACCGCATAGCGTTTGCGCGAGAGCAGCGTATTCACGCTCACGCCGGTCTCGGCGGCCATCTCCTTGAAGCTGCGCCCTTCCAACTCGTGCGCAACAAACACCTCGCGCTGCTCTTCCGGCAGCTCGTCGACTGCCAACTCGAGTTCGTCGAGAAGCACGTTGCGGGCGTAAAGCGCCTCCGGCCCGGCAGCGGGCGAAGGCAGCAGGTCCTCCAACTGCAGCAGTTCGTCGTCCTCGTCCACGACGGCGGTATCGCTGAAGCTCTCCGGCTTCTTCTTGCGAAAGAGATCGGTGATGCGATTGCGCGCCACGCGAAACAGCCAGCCGGTGACGTGGTCGATCGGCATCAGCAGACGGTTCGCTTCCACCAGTTCGTAGAAGACGTCCTGCAGAATGTCCTCAGCATCGCGCGGGTCGGGCACGCGCCGGCGAATGAAGTTCCGCAGCCGGGACTGCTCCCGCTTGACCACTTCCGAGATCCGCTGGTCCTGTTCGAGTGCCATCAGCTCCAGGCTCGCCACATCCTTCACCTACGGTTATAGACGAATGACGGCTGCGGATATTGTAGGTCGCTGGTGAACCGATCGCATCCCAATCCGCAACTTGCAGCTCAAGGTACGTTCCATGCGTTGCCTTTCGTAATGACGTGCCATCGCGCCCAATCGGTGGAGGAGTTTCAGGTTTACGACGTGCGCGGGTGAATGTCACGAGTGTGCGAGCATTCCTCTGTCTCGCCCGGCGGCTCGCGTTGGTTCGGTCTGATCGGGCGTACCACAGCCGGCTTGGACGAAAAACCGCCATGCTGCCCGGTGCCCCTGTTTTCGAGTGGGCGGTTGGTCACCCGACCCGGGACGGTATGACACGACTGCGCCCAGGGGATACTGTCCGGTTGCGGGAATTCGGATGTCCTGCTGTGGCCGCTGCAGGTCAGGGAGCCACGGACTGCGATCCGCCTGGACTCTGTCGATGCCGTGGCGCTCGCCTGAGATCGCTGCTCACGCAGGCGAATGACGCGATGCGCTGAGGTGCGCCTGCGCCTGAGTTTGCGACCAAGGTCAACTCCTCAACGCCACTCCCCGACCGCCAGAAAACCGGCCCAGTAAAGCGGGTGAGTGCTGAGATGTGCGGCGCGACGATGAGCCAAAAGTGTCTGGGTAGCGGTCCGCACGGCTTCGGAGGTTGCCGCTCCGCGCAAAAAACGCGCACGATAAAGCTCCTGCATCCAAAGACGCGTACTGTTATCGTCTATCGGCCACAGCGACATGATGACGGTGCGGGCGCCAGCAAGTTGAAAGGCCCGCCGCAGGCCGAACACGCCTTCTCCCGCTTGAATCTCGCCGAGCCCGGTATCGCAGGCGGAAAGCACGGCCCAATCCAGCCCGTCCAGATTCAGAGAGACGATTTCCTCTGCGGTGAGAATGCCATCGCCTGGCCGCCTGCTGTCATTGGCGCCGGCCAGGGCCAAGCCGGAAAGCAGCAGCGGATTCTCGGTTGCTCCGAAAGAGCGCGTGGAAGTTGCGGTCGCAGCGGGCCCGCAGGCATCCAGAAAGAATCCGTGGGTCGCCAGGTGCAGCACGCGTTTGCCGGGGGCCGCCTCGAGAACCGAACTTTTTCGGGCGCTGCCACCGATGAGAGAAGATTCGGCGCCGCCGGCCTGTCGCCAGATGGAGGCAACGCTCCCGGCCTCCCGCTCCGCGCCGGGCAGGGGATCGAAATGCAGACTGCGGTAGGCGTCGCAAGCCGAACGGGAGCCACGGAATCGGGCGGTTGCGGAGACTGGCGCTGCTCCTCCGTCAAATGCCGGGTTGGCAACCAGGAGCATGTCGCGCGCTTGGAGAAACGGCGCGGTTGCCGCAATGTCGCGCTCCGCCGAGAGGTAGTGAATCAGAAGATCGCTATCCGCCAGGTAGCCCTGGCCTACGGGCAAGGCAGCGAAACTGACCAGATGCAGCGCCCCATCCGGCACGATGAAGAGCCGCCTGGCTCCCTTGCAGTAAGGAGCCAGCGGATCCCAGATCCGGTAGCGCAAGCGGGCGGCCGTGCGCCGATAGGAATCCTCGGATTGCCTGGGCGCCCTCCCCGGATCGAGCGCCTCCTGTGCGATCTTTCGCCGCACCTGGGCGACCAGCGCATCTACTTCGGCGGCATCCCCAAGGCCGACTACCGCCGGCTCGGGTTGTCGCGGCCGCAGCACCAGCGCCAGGTAACTGAAAACCGGCTGGGCGGCCGGATCCCGGGCGGGCGCGCCCAGCCGGAAGGCGGTGCGTGGATAGCGTACGAACGAAATCAGCGCCGCATCATCCGGCAGAGCCGCGGCGACCTCGCTCAGCCCGATTTGCCGGCTGTCGAATTCGCGCCGAAACGTGAGGCTCTTTTCCGCCAGCAGGCGCTCGGCCTGATATTTGGCTGCCCGCGCCCGGTCCAGGTTGGCCTGGTATTGTGAAACGGTCATGGACTTCGGGCCGCCCACCACCAAGCGAGCAAGCTCCTCCCGCGCCGCCACCAGTCCTTCCGCCAGACGCGTCACTTCCGGGTCTGGGTTCCCCGCTGCGCGGTGCCGCGCCGCAATTTCGTCGAACACCACGGCCCGCGAACGGATCAAGGCGTCCAGCGCCACCGCGCCCGATGCGCCCGACGCCGCCAGGCTCAGCAACGTGTTTAGGCCCGACATCCTCTGCCCCAGGGCTTTCGCGCCTACATGAAGCAGAGCCTCCCGTTCCGGCATGGTCCGGATGGCGATGAGATCGAAGTTACGGGTAATCTCCTCCGCCCGCTCCGCCAGTTCGGCGGCTGGCGCGGCATTGCCGCTGAGCGCCAGGTTCATTGCCTGCAGGTTCAAGTTGGTCGCCGCGAGCAGGCTCAAAGGGCCGTACAGGGCAACCCGTATCTCTCCCGCGCGTTCATAGTAAGAAGCCGCGGCATCGTACTGCCCGGAAGCGCTGAGCGCGTCGGCAAGATTGGCGTAGGCACTGGCGGTGCGCGTGTGCCGCTCGCCATAGGTCGCGGTGGCAATCCGTACCACCTTCCGCAACAGCACAGCGGCCTCGGCGGGTTTTCCCGTTTCCGTCAGCAGGAACGCGATGTTATTCAGGCATCCGGCAACCAGGACGTGATCGGGCCCGACGGTCTTTTCGTAAATTCGCAAGGCTTCCTGGTAGAGCGCCTTGGCGCGGGCGTAGTTGCCCAACCTGGTCAGCGTGCCGGCCAGGTTGTTGAGACAGATTGCCACCTCGCGTTGTTCGTGGCCCAGCGCCTTCTCGTACAGCGGCAGGGCGCGCTCGAAATCCGCTTTGGAGCTTTGATAGTCAAAGGTGTCCTTGAGCAACGAGGCCATGCTGTTCCAGACGTGAGCCCGTTCCAGCAAGGAATCCGCCGCGGCGGGAAGAGCCTCATGCAGGTCAATGGCTCGTTGAAACAGCTCTCGCGCCCGCGCGTAGTCCTGGTCATGCCGGGCTAGTTCGCCTACCAGCCGCAGCGTCGCCGCAAGTTCTGGCGAGTTGCGGCCGAACAGTTCCTCGCGGAGCGCCACCGCCCGCTCAGCCAATGCCTGGTCCTGAGGATCGTTGATGCGGCTGGAGGCAATGCTGAGCTCCAAGAGATCGTCCAGCACTTCGGCGACTGCTCTGGAATGCGTCCCCCAACCCGCCTCTGCGCGGACAAGCGCGCTACGCGCCAGTGGCTCGGCGTCCGCGTAGCGGCCATCCAGAATCAGCTTGCGAATGGCATCCTCGCCGGGAACCGTCTGGCCGCTTGCCAATACGGCTGCCGCCAGAAACGCCGTCAAACTGCGGGTCACGGTGCCGGGCGCGCCTCCGTAATGCCCTTGAGCAGGCTCTGCTCCTCCCGTTGGCGTGGTCCGCGCAATGAGATCGCTTTGCGAACCTCCGCGATGGCGCCGGTGACATCCTGTTTGCGCAAGAACGCCTCGGCCAGATGGAAGTGCGCCTCCTCTAACTCAGGCGAATCCTCAAGCGCGATGGTGGCCGTCAGGCATGATGAATGCATACAGTTTCTTGGCGCTGTGAGGCCGTGCGAAGCTTCGTGATCGCGGGCACAGAGAATCGCAAAGACGCGCGAGCCGATGACCTCAACCAATTCGGCTTAGGCCTGTCGATCCCCAGCCAGAATACGCACCGCCAGGCCAATGCGTGCGTCTCCATCACAGTCCTGCAGTGGGAGAAACCACAGCTTAACACACCGGAAGGACCTTGGAACCGTGAAGGACGGGACGTGAAGGACGGTCAGACTTCCAGCTTGCGCCACATGTCGTGGCGCTCGACCGGGTTCCTGATATGTGGCAGCTAGTCTCTTGTCCCAATGGTTCGTGCCATAGGTCAATCCGGTTGGACAGAGGTGGTGCGCTGGGCGTATCGGGCTATGCTGTCGAGGATTTGATCTGCCGTCCTGGTCCAGACGAGTGGTTTTGGCGCCTCGTTGTGCGCGCTGATGCACCCGCGGATGGCAGACTCCAACTCTTTGACGCTGCGGAAGACGCCTCGTCGAATGCGTTTGTTAGCGAGTTCGACGAACCACCGCTCCGCCAGATTGATCCACGAACCGTAGGTGGGTGTGAAGTGGACGTGGAAGCGGGCCGCTTGGACGCACGGGAAACCGGCGCCGGCACGAGTGCCGGCGCGGCACGCAGGAGTGCGTGCGCCACAAACGCCCACGGTTCAGCACTGCGCCGCGGCCCTCATCTTGTTCTGGCCGGTGCGGTCTTCGATCGTCACCGTGATCTGCATCTCCTTCTTGTTCCGCACCACGGTGACGGTGAAGGTCTGGTTCTGGTGGTTGGCCCGCAGCGTGCCCGTGATATCGTGCGAGTTGTAGACCGCCGTGTCGCCAATCTTCGTGATCACGTCGCCGGCTTTGATGCCGGCCTTTTCGGCGGCGGAATTCTTTAACACCGATTTCACCAGGACGCCCTCTTTCACGCCCAGGAATTCGGCGAATTGCGGCTCTTCTCCCAGCCCTTCGCCTTCGATTCCCAGCCGGCGCGATGGCGTGATGGTCATGATGCGGGGCATATCGAACGGCTGCACGGAGGGCATGGACGGCATTTCAAACGTCGGCGAGTTGCCGAAGATGTTGATGTCCATATCTTGCGACTCCAGCGAAAAGACCTTGCGCGTCTCCACCGTCGCCGTCAAGGTGAGCGGGGCGCCGTTGCGCCATACTTCGACCTTCACCTGGCGCCCAGTGGGCGTTTCATGCACCAGGCGTTGAAACTGCGTCATGCCTTCCACCGGCTGCCCGTTGTACTCCAGCACCACGTCTCCCTGCTTAATGCCGGCTTTGTCAGCCGGGCCGCCTTCGGTCACGCTGCTGATTTCCACGCCGCGGTCTTCCTTGAGCTTGAGCGTCTTGGCTCGCTCGGCATCCACGTCCACCACGCCTACCCCGAGATAGCTGCCGCTGCCGCCCATAACCATCGTGCCCACGTGCCGCGGCGCCGGATTCTGTGCCCACATGGCTGGCGCAGCAGCGCCACCCGCCAGCAATGCAACTGCCCACACCCATTTCGTCGTCATACTCGCCTCGCGTCTATCGCTTGATCGCCTATCGTCTCTATTGCCTCAATCGCCTCTCGTCTCTAGCGCCGCTTGATGAAGATCGTGCCGCCCGCGCCGGAAATGCGCAGCAGCGGTCCGCCGCCGTTGGCGGCGCCTTGCGCCACCACACGGCTGCCCATGCGTGACACGGGGATCGCCGGAAAGTCGGATACGATGCGGCGCAGCGTGTCCGCCATCCGGTTCTCCGCGTGAATTGTCACACCCAGGTTAGACGGGATGAGCACCGTAATGTCACCACCGGTTGTCGCGAGAAACGAATCGGCCAAATGCGCGCCCGTCAGATCGGCCACAATGCTGCCGAGCGAAGTGGAAACCCGCATCGGCCCCGTCACGCCGCTCAAGCGGATGCCCCCCGAAGCGGATTGGCACTCGAATCCGCCCTGCGCCGCGCCCAGTTGGACCGGCCCGGCCAGGTCGCGCACGGTGACCGTGCCGCCGGCCTTTTCGATGGCCACTTCGCCGCCGCCCGTGATAGCGGTCACCGCACCACCCGCCGCATAGACGCGGATATTGCCGGCCGCCGTCTGCGCGCGCACGCCGCCTCCCACATCGCCCACCACAATATCGCCGCCGTATGTTTCGAGCACCGCTTCCGCGTGCGCCATCTGCAAGGTGATCCTGCCCCCGCCGGTCCGGCAGCGCAGGTTCCCGTGCACTTCGCCCACGCGAACATCGCCGCCGCCGGTGGTCACCGTGCAAAGGCCGCCGATGCGATCCACCGTCACTTCGCCGATGCGCGATTCCACGACCAGCTCGCCTTCGATTCCGGTGACCTCGATGGCGCCATCGGAGTCGACGATCCTGGCCATGCCGAGTGCCGGCGCCTTCACCACCATCCGCGCCCGAACCGGGCCGCCCGGTGCCGTCAGAGTCACGCTCTCGCCGCGCTTCACTGCGAGCTGCGCGCGGACCAGCATGCCCCGCGCCTCGACCTCCGAACGCGCCGCCACACTCAATCGCACGGTGAATTCGAAGGTCCTGCGCGGCTCCGCCTTCCAAAGTTACCGGCCCGGACCGTTGATGCGCAGCGTCCGCGCCGCGGGCACGGTTCCGCGATAAGTCAACGCCCAGCCGCCAGGCTCCCGCTCCAACGGAGCCTGGTGTGGTTCCTGGCACGCTCCGCCCAGCGGCAGCAGCGCCAGCAAGGCCGCTGCCGTTGGGACTCCTCCAAAAGCCGTTTTGAGCCACAGATGAACACGGATAAACACAGATAAAAACGCCTTTTGCTGATCCGTGTTCATCTGTGTTTATCCGTGGCCTTCAGTTCTGCCGATTTGAGGTTCAACGTTGAGTTCATTTCTCTTGAAAAGAAACCGCTCCCTATGGTCGCGGCTCAGAAAGTGCCGATCGACGCATTCATTTCCTTCAAAGCTTTTTCGCACTTCAGCCGCACGTAACGGTTGTCTTCCTTCTGCACCAGGTTCTGCAGCACGCCCACCGTGGTCTCGTCGCGGCGCAA
>CAWJLI010000122.1:0-11112 GCA_963843095.1 Bryobacterales bacterium | reverse complement strand
AAACACCAAGAATCGGAGGACAGTTCCTCGCTCATGCGCACAATTGCCACGCTGCAGGATTCCGACACCGGCTCGATCGATCTTGACGGGCTGAACGTGCTCACCCAAAAGGACGAGGTGCGCATGATCCTCGGTTATCTGCCGCAGGAGTTCGGTGTGTGCCCGAAGCTGTCCGCCTATGACATGCTGCAACACCTGGCGGTCATGAAAGGTGTCACCAACAAGACGGAACGTAAGCAAATGGTCGAAGCGATCCTGAACCAGATCAATCTGTGGAGTGAGCGCAAGAAGGCCCTCAGCACCTACTCCGGTGGCATGAAAACAGCGCTTCGGCATTGCCCAGGCCCTGCTCGCCAACCCGAAGCTGATTATCGTCGGCGAGCCCACCGCCGGTCTCGATCCCGCGGAGCGCAACCGTTTTCTCAACCTGCTCAGCGCTATCGGATCCAACATGACCGGCATCCTTTCCACCCACATCGTTGACGATGTGCGCGAGCTCTGCCCGCGCATGGCCATCATTTCCAATGGCGAACTTCTCGTCGAAGGCGCTTCGGCCGAGGCGCTCGAATCCCTGCGCGGAAAGATATGGTCCAGGATGGTGGCCACGGACGACGAGCTCCGCGCCCTGGAAACCGCCTTCAACGTCATCTCCACTCACCTGATCGGCGGCCTGCACGAGGTCCGCGTCTACGCCGAATCCAGCCCCGGCGAGGGCTTCCGCCGGGTCGACTCCTCGCTCGAAGATGTCTACTTGCTGAGCCTCGCCCGCCAGGCGAAGAACTGATCCGGCAAAAGGAGACTTGCGAGGTGACCATGTTCTGGGAATTCTTCACCTTCGAGCTTAAGTTCCGCTTCAAGAGCGTCTCGACCTACGTTTACTTCGCTGTCTGGTTCGCCTTCAGCTTTCTCGACATCGCCGCTGAGAACTTCGGCGTGATCGTTTAACCCAACGGCAAGGCGCTGCTCAATGGTCCCTATGCCAACATCTATAACGACATCGGCATCAGTTTTCTTGGCATCATCGTCATCACCGCGATCTTTGGCACTTCGATCCTGCGCGATTTCCAGCGCGATACCGTGCAAATTCTATTTACCAAGCCCATCTCGAAAGTCTTTTATCTCGGCGACGGCAGCGGCGATGAGAGTCCCATGTCCCTCCACGATCCGATCGACATCGGCATCTTCACCGGCAAGAAGGACGACGGAAAGCCCCTCTACCTACAGGAGGTGTGGCTCAGCGAGCCCACGCGGACCTTCGAGATTGTGGTCGACCAGCCGCCCACCCGGGTGGGTATCGATCCCCACAACAAGCTCATCGACCGCAACTCGGATGACAATCTAATGGACGTGACCAAGCGATCAGCATCCATCGAACCGGATGCGAACACGAAAACAGCGCCTGGGCACGCGGCCTCGCTGCAGCAACGAATCGCGCGGTCCCCAAAGCCCCGTCAGGGGGCAGCAAGGTGATACCGTTATCCGTTGGCACCCGATATGAAGATCCCTCTGCTGTTGCTGGCGTGCTCGGCCGCGTTCGCCGCCGAGGCTACGCTCGAAATCAAAGTCGATCAGGCCGGCTACCTGCCGGCCGCTCCCAAAATCGCGGTGGTGGCCGCGCAGAAGCCCGCCGCCGAATTCCTGGTGCGCCGTTCCGCCGGCGACGCCGTCGCGTTGCGCGGCAAACTCAGCGCCGCCCGGCCCGACGCCGATTCCGGCGACGCCGTGCAGATTGCCGATTTCAGCGCGCTCGAGGAAGCCGGCCGCTACTACCTGGAAGTGCCCGGCGTGGGACGGAGCTGGAATTTTTCGATCGGCGCCGATGTCTACCAGCGCGTCTACTACCTGGCGATGCGATCTTTTTACGGGCAGCGCTGCGGAACCGCGGTGGATCTTGGCCCCGAATTCCCCGGCTTCCGCCACGACGCGTGTCATCTGGAGGGCGCGTGGCACGCCTCGTCCGGCAAGACTGGCCCGCGGGCGTCCCACGGCGGCTGGCATGATGCGGGCGACTACGGCCGCTACGTGGTCAACTCCGGCATCTCCACCGGCACGCTGCTGTGGACCTGGGAGATGTTCGGCCCGCACGTGAGCCCCATCAAGCTCAACATTCCCGAGTCCGGCAACGGTACACCCGACATTTTGAGCGAGATCAAATGGAACCTGGATTGGATGCTCTCTATGCAGGATGACGATGGCGGCGTGTGGCCGAAGCAGACCAGCGATCGCTTCTGCGGCTTCATCATGCCGGAAAAGGACACGCTGGTGAGCTACGTCGTCGGCACCGGCCAGGACCCCTACAAGACCTCCTGCGCGACGGCCGATTTCGCCGCCGTGATGGCGATTGCGGCGCGCGCCTTTCGTCCCTTCGACCGCGCCTACGCCGACCGCTGCCTGGCGGCCGCGCGCAACGCCTGGGCCTGGGTGGAGAAGCATCCCGACGTGACCTTCCACAATCCGCCTGGCATCGACACCGGCGTGTACGATGACGCGAATTGTGCCGACGAGCGCCTGTGGGCCGCGGCCGAGCTCTGGCGCACGACCGGTGACTCGCCTTATGAAAGCTACTTTCTGGCGCATTACGCCGAATTCCACCCGGCCGCGACCAGGCCGCAGTGGTGGAGCAACGTTGCCAACCTGGGGTTGTGGACGTATGTGCTGGGCGGCGCCAAGAATGCCGCAGCCGTCGACGCCATCCGTCGGGAATCGCTGGCGGCCGCCGACCAGATTGTGGAACGCACCGCCGCCAACGGCTACCGCGTCAGCCTCGCCAAAATCGATTACGACTGGGGTTCCAACGGCAACGTGGCCAACTACGGCATGCAGTTGGTGGTGGCGAACGTGTTTCGCCCCGATCCGCGCTTCGTGCATGCGGCGCTTGAGAACCTGCACTACCTGCTGGGCCGGAATACCTTCTCGCTGTCGTGGGTGACGCAGGTGGGCGAGAATCCCTACCGCCATCCGCATCACCGGCCGAGCGCCGCCAACAAGGACCTCGGGCCGTGGCCCGGCCTGCTCTCGGGCGGCCCAAACCCGGGGCGCGGCGATGCCGCCGCCAAGAAGCTGTCGCCGGACCTGCCGCCAGCCAAGATGTATGTGGATGACGATGGCTCTTACTCAACCAACGAGATCGCCATCAACTGGAATGCCCCGCTGGTATTCCTGCTGGCGGCGGCCCTGCCGGCGCGATAGCCGCGGCGCCCGGTATTCGGCGGGGCGTCCACCCTCGGACGCTATTGTTTCAGGAAAGGGTTGAACTGTTTCTCTTGACCGATGGTGGTGATGCCGCCGTGGCCGGGAATGACGGTAGTCTCCTCGGGCAGCGGCAGCAGCTTCTGGTGAATCGAGCGCAGGATCTGACGCCCGTCACCGCCCGGCAGATCGGTGCGGCCGATGCTACCCAGGAAAAGCGTGTCGCCCGCCACCAGTTTTCGCTCGGTGGGGATCCAGAGGCTGATGCTGCCGGGCGTGTGGCCGGGCGTATGCAGCACCTGAAAATCAACTTTGCCGAGTTGCAGGGTAGCGCCGTCGTTCAGGGGCGCGTCTATTTCCACGCTTTCCGGCGTAGGCACACCCAGCCACGCCGCCTGGGTGGCCAGCATCGCCTGCAGGCCGGCGTCGTTGAGATTCATATAAACCGGCGCTTGGGTGATCCGCTTGAGCTCTTGGGCGCCGCCGATGTGGTCGATGTGTGCGTGGGTGATTACGATGGCTTTCACTTTCAGTCCGTGCTGAGCGAGCACCTCGAGGATCTGGCTGACGTCGTCGCCCGGATCGATCACCATGGCTTCGCGGGTTTGTTCGTCGCCGAAAATCGAGCAGTTGCACTGCAACATTCCCACCGGGAGGATCTCGTGAATCATACAAGCCGATTGTATACTCATGCTATGGGCGAAGGACTGAACGTGCTGATGCACTGGCTGCATATCGCTTCGGTGGCATGCCTGAGCGGCGGGATGATTTACGGCTGGATCGCGGCTGGCGCGGCAATGGCGCTCAGCCCGGAGGCGCGTGCCGAGATGGGCGAACGGACGGCGGCGGCTTTCCGACCGCTGGTGATACTGTCGATCTCGTTGCTGGTGATCTCTGGGCTGTATAACCTGCTGAGCAATCCGGGACATACCCTGCGATACCACATTGTGCTGATCGTGAAGCTGTTGGTGGTGGCGCATGTCTTCACCGTCGCGGTCTTGATTACGCGGCGGCACCACCCGCGGCGGGTGCGTCTGATGGCGGGCGGCGCGATTTCTTCCCTGATCGCGATCGGCATCGCAGCCTATCTGCGCCGCATCTACTAAGGCATGCACCAGGGTTACGAAGCGCTGCGGCGCGGCGCCGCGTGGATGGACTTGAGCCCGCGCGGGCGGATAGCGGTTCGCGGGCGCGACCGCGCACGGTTGCTGCACAACCTGACTACGAACGAAGTCAAGAAGCTGACGCCCGGCTTCGGATGCTACGCGTTTCTGCTCAGCCCGCAGGGGCGCATCCAGGCGGACCTGACGCTGCTGGCCTTCGACGATCATATTCTGCTCGACACCGAACCCGAGCTGCGGGACAAGATCGCAGAGCACATCCGGCGGTACATCGTTGCCGACCAGGTGGAACTGGAGGACGTGACGGCAACCACCTGCGCCATCGCGCTCGAAGGCCCCGAATCGGCCCAGGTGCTGGAGAAGGCCGGCGGCCCGGCGCCCGGCGGCGATTACCAGCATCTGCCTTGGAACGAAGCCGGCGATGCCACGGTCGCGTGCATCAACCTGACCGGCCAGCCTGGCTTTCGCGTCTATGCCGCCGCCGGCGCCACGTATGAAATTGTCCGCCGCCTGGTGGAGGCCGGCGCCCAACCTGCCACGGAGGAAGATGCCCGCCTTGTGCGCCTGGAAAACGGCCGGCCGCGCTATGGCGAGGATATCCGCGACACTTCGCTGCCGCAGGAAACCGGGCAGATGCACGCCGTGAGTTTCAGCAAGGGATGCTACCTGGGCCAGGAGATCGTGGAGCGCATCCGCGCCCAGGGCCACGTCAACCGCAAGTTGGTCCGCCTGCGCCTCGATTCCACCGTGCCCGCGGGCGCCAAGCTCACAGCGGACGGCGCGGAGGCCGGTGAGATCACCTCTTCGGTCTACTCGCCCGCGCAGAGCAGCGCAGTCGCCCTGGCGTATGTGCGCGCCACTCACGCCGCGCCGGGACAGCACCTGACAACCGGCGATATTCCGGCCGTGGTGACCCGGGTCCTAGAGGCATAAGACCGGAATTCCCGCGTCCGCGCGATCGGTTGAGTCCCACGCCGCAACCCCACGCTCGTAAGATTAGCAAGTACTGTCAACTCTCTCTTGTTTGAATCGGTAAAAAGGCATATACTACTCACCCAGGCAAACGTTAGTTCATGCTTGGCTATCTAATATGGCGCCGCCGAACCGAATCCGAGGCGGAAACCCTGCGCCACCCGACATCGGGGATGTCCTTCTTCTCTCGCTGAAGGGAATAGGCATCGCTGGCGTCTTCGCCGCCATCGGTTACGTCGCCGCTGCCGCGCATCAGGACTTCCTGGGAGTCCGGATCGAGGCCAATACCGTGGCTCAATTGAGCTTTGCCGCAGCCGCATTCTGGTTCGACTCGGTCCTTGTGGTGTTGCAGCAAGCGCAAATCCACTGGGCGTCCGCTGTTGCGACGCTTTTATTGTTGGCGCTACTCTCGTGGCCGCATCTCTTGCCGGCGCGCACGAGCAAGAGCTTCCACCTGGCGTCGGAATTCACGATTGCGCTACTTCTAATTGTCGCCAGCGCCGGGACGCTCTTGCTGTATCAGCTTCCGACGATTAAGCTGCGGGACGCGATGATCGTTGGTTTCTGCGTTCAACCGCGGGTCACGGGCGACGGTTTCCTAAACGCTCGCTCGAATCGTTTGTGGTCGCTCATGATTGAGTCCAGGGGGCTGGGTGGCGTGTGTAGGGCAGCGACCAACAGTGACGGCAGCGGGAAGGAGAACGCTGAACGAAGCCTCAAAGACGGCTACGTGCTTTGCTTTCTTACGGTGGTTGTCGGCTGGTGTCTCATATATCTCAGGAGGGAGGGGCACCCTCCACAATGGGCGAGGCCGTTGCGGATGATCGGCATCCTCGGCTTGGTTGTGAATACCGTGATGACCCCATTCGCCTACGGCAAGCTGATTGCGCCCACCACGATGCCCTACGTTCAGGTCCGGCTGCAGGACAAGCTTGAACCCGCTCGCACCGCTCACAAGGAACAACAGACAAGGCCAGCAGCTGTGGCGCGGTGGTTGGAAAGCGACAATCTCCTCCTGACAGAAGACGATAAGGGCGTCACTGTGTTGCATTTCGAGAACCAAGTGTCATGGGTTATGGAGATACCCAGAACTGAGATTACGCGAATTGACATCATTGACATGAGGGATGCGCTCGAATTGAAAAGCAAGAACCACAAAGAATACGTGCTCCCACCGGCATAGGCCGAAAAGCGGCGCACAGGATGGAAACTATGACAAAGCTAGCCAAAGACGTGTTAGCCCTCTCGATAGGGGCACTAATAGCGCCCTGTTCGTTCGGGCAAGCAGAAAAAATCGGCATTTTCAAGGTAGCGTTTGACGAACCCGCCCAAAGAGACCAGGAGTTCGCCAAGCCCATCTTCCTGAAGCTCCGGGACACAACGCATATGCCGGACAGGTTTCATGCGCGCCTCTTCCGCGGCTCGGTGGCGGACCTGAAGAAAAGGACGCCGGACGCTCAGGGCTGTGTTCATTTCCCCACCCTGGTTTTCCCTGTGACGTATACCGGTGGAATCCAGATTCCGACGCTGGACAATCCTGCCTGGCTCCAGCCAGCTGGAGACGGCTTTCGGCCACAGGAGTACACTATTGTTTTCGAAAGCGGTGATGAGCCATCAATCGGAGATATACGCCTCCACAAGGGGGAACTCAACAGCTATTTCCAGTACGCGTTTTCTATGAGGCTCATGCCGCCAGAGAACCTAAAGCGGCAGGTCGTGGAGACCGTGAGAGAAGCAGAGGCAGTCCTGCACACGAGCACAATCACATATCAGCAGGCCTCTCGGTCCGTCTGCTGGGGCGTCAGGGCGGTGCTCTCGGCCGACGAGCTTCCCGTGGACCCGGCGGCAATCGTTAGGGTCGCCGAACTGCTACCTTGCGGCGCGGGAGCGCCGGGCATGCCAGATTCCGCGACGGCGGTCATGGAAGCTGCTAAATAGGCCCGTCGGAACGAGTCCTGAAGGGCGCAGGTTTTCCTCGACATGCGCCTCGACGCTGAGGACCGCGCCAGCGAGATCCTGCCGATTCCCAAACTGCCTCTTTTCTCCGGGCGAGCCGCAAGTTATACTCGCCATTCAGGAGGCAACCGTGTCACGTTGGATGTGGTTCCTGCCGGCGGCAGCGCTGGCATCTTTAGCAGGCTGTGGCGGGTCGCCGCACAGTGCCGATGAAAAGTATTACGTGCTGAGCGCCACGACCAAGATGGAGTACTGGCAGGAGGCGGCGGCAGGCGTCGCGCAGGCAGCCAAACAACTGGGGGTCGTCGCCGAATCGGCCGGACCCGACAATTATGACCCTAAGGGCGAGCACGAGCAATTCCGCGCCCTGTTGGCCAAGAAGCCGACGGGGATTGCGGTCTCCGCGGGCGATCCGGCGTCGCTCAAAGACGACATTGACTCCGCCATCGCGCAGGGGATTCCCGTCATTACCATGGATTCGGACGCTCCCGACAGCAAGCGCCTGTTCTTCGTCGGCACCGACAATTACAAGGCCGGTCTGATGGGAGGGCGGCTGGTCGCCAACCGTCTCGACGGTAAGGGCAACGTGTTGATATTCACTTTCCCCGAACAGCCTAATCTGAAGGAGCGGCTGCAAGGTTACCGCGACATTTTCGCGGAACGTCCGGGCATCCACATCACGGAAATCGTCGACGCGAAGGGCGATCCTGGCGTAATCTTCGACCGTACGATGCAGGCTGTCGAGAAGAAGGAACCGGTGGACGCGTTTGTTTGCCTGGTCTCGATCGCCGCGCCGGAAGTCGCCGAAGTGCTCACCCGCAAGCAAGTGACCGGCAAGCTGGTGATGGGCATGGACGCGGACCAGCGCACCATTGAGGGCATCCAGAACGGCGTGATCACCGCGACGCTGGGCCAAAAGCCCTTCACGATGGCCTTCCTGAGCATCAAGATGCTGGATGAGTTGCACCACCACCCGCCGGCCTCGTTGCTGGACAACTTCTCGCGCGATTCGTTCTCGCCGCTGCCGACGTTCGTCGACACCGGCGTGACTTTGATCGACAAGAGCAACGTGGCGGCATTCGTCGAAACCCAGAAGGCTGCCCAATCTAAAAAGTGAGTGACCAGCGGCGCCGGCGGCGCTGGTACAATATCCACCTGGAGAGACTTCGCTATGAAACGCGCGTTTACCGTGACTGCTCTGTTCCTTTTCCTGGCTGCGCTGGCCTGGCCCGCCAGCCTCAGTGGCGACTGGAAAGGGGCGTTCGATTTTGACGGCAACAGCGTGCCGGTGGTGCTGCACCTCGCCGTCAAGGACGCCGGCGTAACCGGGACGATCGACGGCCTGCCCACTTCTCCCACCGACATCAAAGAGGGCAAGATCGACGGCGACACCATTACCTTCTGGGTCGCCACCGACTACCAGGGCACGACCTACAAGCTGGTTTTCAAAGGCAAGGTCACGGACGACGAGATTCACTTCCAGTTCGGCACCGAAGACGGCAGTTGGGGCGCGGACCTGGTGGTGAAGCGCGCGTCGTGACGCTGTAAGCCATTCCCTTTCATACGGCTACACCCGACCTCCGGAGCGGGGCGGAAGCGCCCCGTTCAACCCCGTTCTGCGCCGTACAACCAATAATTTCAACGTTTTAATGCCAACCCGTAGGCCGTCGCCACCGCCTTGCCTATACTGGGCTCAAGCACAAGTTGGATCGGGCGCCGGAGCCTTGCAACCAGGGCAGCGCCAGAGCCATCAGAGGAGTGAGGGCAAGATGCACAAGCCGGTAAAGTATGCCGAAAAAGTCCTGACGGTGGCCGCCAACGCGGCCTGGGTGGTCTTCGACAAGCTGAATCAGATCCATCCGAATCCGGGCTTTACGCCGAAGTGGTCGGACAAGCCGCTCCTCAAGAGCTGGGAAAAAGCGAAACCGCCGCTGGGCTGGCCGCGCGAAACCGATTCTCTGTGCCCGCGCTGCGTGCCGGAGATCCGCCAGCGGATCCTGGACGGCGAGACGCCGCTCGAGGTTCTCTACGACCAGCGCCCCGGCGAGATCAAGGCGAAAATCGTCGAGCGCGACGGCCAGATCCTGATGGTGAAGGACTGTCCCATCCACGGCCACTTCGAGGATGTGATGTCGATCGACGCGGACTTCTACCGGCACATCGAACAGGTCTTTCCCGGCCGCGACATCCGCGCTCACAACGATGCCACGCTGCACAAGCATGGCACCAGCACCATCACCCACGGCCGCGGCTCCGTGTTGACCATCGACCTGACCAATCGCTGCAACATGATGTGCGATCCGTGTTTCATGGACGCCAACCAGGTGGGGTTCGTGCACGAACTGAGCTGGGAAGACATCAAGACCCTGCTCGACAACGCCGTCACCATCAAGCCGAAGCGGCAGATGTCGGTGCAGTTTTCCGGCGGCGAGCCGACCATCTCGCCTTACTTCCTGGACGCGGTGCGGTATGCGCGCGAGGTGGGCTACACCTCGGTGCAGGCGGCCACCAACGGCATCGAGTTCGCCAAGAGCCCGGAATTCTGCCGCCAGGCGGCGGAGGCCGGCCTGCGCTACGCCTACCTGCAATTCGACGGCATCGGCAACGCCGCCAACCAGCACCGCAAGGTGGGCAACCTGTTCGACGTGAAACTGCGCGCGATCGAGAACCTGCACGCGAACGGCGTCGATATCATTCCGGTCATCACCATCATCAACGGCATCAACAATGAGCAGGTGGGACGGATCGTCCAGTTTGCGCTCGACAATCCGAAGAAGATTCCGTTCCTTTCCTTCCAGCCGGTCTCTTTCACCGGCCGCGATGAGGCGGTGACCGATGAGCGCCGCACGGCGCAGCGTTACACGCTCTCCCACCTGGCGCACGACGTGAAGAACCAAATGGGGCTGGGCGAGCCGGCGCGCGACTGGTTCCCGATTTCTTTCATCTCGACATTCTCCGACTGGAGCGACCTGGTGCACGGCCCGCAATCCGACTGGGGCCAGTTGAGCTGCGGCTGCCATCCCAATTGCGGCACCGGCATGGCCGTTATGGTGGACAAGGAAACCAAGGAACGGGTTCCAGTGACCGCCTTCTGGAACGCCGATCAACTGGCGAAGGACGTGGCGCGCGTCAACGATGCGGCCCGCGGCAAGTGGCTTTCGATTATCGGCATGGCGCTGGCCGCGACGCGTAACTACGATCCGTTTCAATCGCCTACGCATTTCAAGTTAAGCGATTTGTTTAAGAAGCTGGACAAGACCTTCGGCGCGACCGGCAAGAACTACGGCAAGGTGGGCAAAGACCGCACGATGAGCGATATCGAACGCCGCCGCCGCGACCGGTGGAACTTTCTCTTCATCGCCGGCATGTGGTTCCAGGATCTGTTCAACTACGATTTCCGCCGCACCGAGCAGTGCATCATCCCCTACGCCACGCAGGAAGGGGAAATTTCGTTCTGCGCATACAACACTGGCGTCGGCTGGCGCAACATCATCGAGAAGATGCACATGACGGCGACGCTTACCAAGTGGTATGAAGAGCACGGCAAGCACGAGATATTCGCCGGCGGCAAGCGTGTACCGCTGAAGAACGTGGACCATTCGCTGGTGCTGCGCGAAGACATCATCACCAACGAAATCCAGCACGACCTGGACCGCCTGGGTATCGCCAAAACTGCCGGCGAAGAAAAAATCCGCGCCCGCGATGCCAAGCTCCGCGAGCAGCAGGAAAACGCCCGCATGGCCAAGCTGTACCGCGAGCACGTGCTCAAAGAAGCCCCCGCTCCCGCCAATCTGGTGCGCCTCGATGAGATCCAGCTCGCCGCAGCCCCGCCGGCAGTAGAAGAGCGCGAAGAAGTCGGCAGCTTCGGCGATTA
>CAWJLI010000121.1:0-16630 GCA_963843095.1 Bryobacterales bacterium | reverse complement strand
AGTTCGCCCATGAAAGCCGTCTGGAACTCCATCATCTGGAGAAACGCGCCCAGATGTTCTTCGTCCACGCGGTCGAGCGTGACGGTGCAATTGGGCCGGCCGCATTCGACCATGGCCGCCGCGGTGGCACGCCGTTCGGCATCGATCAGCTTGGCCAGCGACTGGCCGGCCAGCGAATCGAACGCCGCCAAGCCGGTGCGCGCGTCGGGAATCTGGCCCGTCGCGTGGAAGCGCTTGACCGCCCAGAAGGTGAACACTTTATCGTTCGGCCCTTCAATATACAACTGGACCTGCGAATGCTGGTCGGTCGAGCCCAGCGCGGCCACCGGCGTCTGCCCGGTATTGACTGTCTCGCCCTTGCGGTTCTGCGCCTTGCCCAGCGATTCCGCCCACAACTGCCGGAACCAAAACGCAGTGCCCCACAAATGATTCGAGTAAGGAAACGCCACCTGGATGGGTTTGTCTTTGCGCGTCCAGATCAGCCAATGATAGAGCGCGGCGCGCAGCGCGATGTTCCGCTCCAGGTCCGGCTGCCAGCAGTCGCCGGTCATGCGCGCGGCGCCGCGGCAGAGCCTGGCCGTATCGATGCCGATCAGCGCCGCCGGCACCAGTCCCACCGGCGTCAGCACGCTGAAGCGGCCGCCCACGTTTTCAGGGATACCGAATATCTGGTAGCGCTTCGGCCTGCGCCAATTCGTACAAATCTCCCTTGCCCTCGGTGGTGACGGCCACAATGCGGCCCGCCGTGGCGCCCAGCGCCTGCTGCAGCCACTCGCGCACAATCAGGAAGGTTGCCACCGTCTCCGCCGTGCCGCCCGATTTGGCAATCACTACGACCAGCGTCTTCTGCGGGTCCATCGAGGCGAGCGCGGCGGAGGTGAAGTCCGGGTCCACGTTATCGAGGATCACCAGGCGCGGATGTTCGGTCGAAAAAGCTCCCTGGATGGGATGTGGCCCGCGAATGCCGCAATCGAGCGCCCAGGCCCCCAGCGCGCTGCCGCCAATGCCCACCACGCAGACCGTGTCGTAGCTGCCGCGCACTTCGGCGGCAAAGCGGCCGATCGCCCGAATGACTTTGCTTTGAAACGGCAGGTGCGGAAAACCGTACAGCCCCGCTTCGCTCTGCTTGCGGAAACCGGCCAGCGCTTTCTGCGCTTTGGGTTGCGCGCGTTCCACCTCGGCGCGGGTTACGCCGTGGGCCTTGCCCACCATTTCCGCCAGCAGGTTCGTCTCGTCAAACTGGATGTTCATGAATGGCGCTCCGGTATCAGAATGAGTGCGTGAATTCGATTGTAGCGTAGCCAAGTGAAAGCGGCGCGGCTCAGGTCAAATCATGGTGGTGTGAGCCGCCGCGGGTACGCCGTTGCAAGAAGGCATACCTGCACCCCAGGCGGGCGGGGCGCTGTGCTCTGCCCTGCTCCCTTCGAGGGGACTTCAAACGGAGGCGATGTCCGACAATTGCGCGTCCAGATCCGCTAAGGCCTTTTCCAAAACAACCCGATAACGCGGGTTCTGTGCAGATTCGAGTTCCCGCAAGATGCGTGTGCGCGACAAAAGAATCGTTTCCTTCTTGCGGACGAGTTCCAGCCGGTCTGGAGAGAGTAATTTGTGCTTTGGGGCGCGGTGGCTATGGTTCTCAGCAGCGTCGATCTGCGCCGCGACCGACTTGCTTTCCCAACCTCGGGCCATACTTCTATCTTACGCGCACCGGACCCAGGTTGCTACTCCGCGGCGCCACGAAATTGGAACATCAATCATTGCAACGCGCGTTTCGCTCCGCTGGGCCCGTATTCCGCGCAGGGCTGCACGTTGTCCGCGCCGTCTGATATGCTCAACGCGTATGCCGCGAAGAATTCTCCTGGCCATTTTGGCGCTGCTGATTTCGATTCCGCTGCTGATTCTCGCCGAGCAGCCGGAACGTGCCGACCTGAACGCGATCCACAAGATCAAGACGGAGGAGTTCGAACATTCCAAGGTGATGGACATCCTCTACAACCTGACGGACCGTTACGGCCCGCGCCTCACCAATTCGCCGCAATTCCGCGCCGCCGGCGATTGGGCCGTGAGACAGCTTCAGGATTGGGGCCTGAGCAAAGCCCATTTGGAGAAGTGGGGCCCCTTCGGCAACGGCTGGGAGAACGAGTATTTCGCGGCCAGCATGGTCGAACCCAGCTACCAGGCGCTGATCGCGATGCCAGTGGCATGGACCGCGGGCACCAACGGCCCCGTGACGGGCGAGGCCATCCTGACGCCGATCTCGGCGCCGGCCGATCTGGACAAGTTCCATGGCAAGCTGGAAGGAAAGATCGTGTTGGTTTCCGCGCCGCGCGAGCTGGCCTTGCCCACCACTCCGCTGGCCAGCCGCTACACCGCCGAGGAACTCAACGAGATGACGCTCGACCTGATCCCCTCCGGCGCCGGCCGCGGCGGACGTGGAGGGCGCGGCGGCCCGCCCGCTCAGCCCGGCCAGCCCGCCATGACCTACCAGGAAATGCGCGCTTTCCGCGGGCGCCAGCAGGTCTTCTGGAGGGATGAGAAACCGGCGGTGGTGGTGCAGATCTCCAGCATGGGCGACAGTGGAACGCTGGTCGGCGGTGGCGCCAACCGCGAACATACCGACAACCCGCCGCAGGTGATTCTGGCCGCGGAGCACTACAACCGCATCGCCCGCCTCCTGCAGCACGAAGTGCCGGTCAAGCTGTCCTTCGACATCAAGAACCGTTTCCTCACCGACAACCCGGATTCGTTTAACGTGATCGCCGAAATTCCCGGCGGCGCCAAGGCCGACGAACTGGTGATGGTGGGCGGCCACTTCGATTCCTGGCACTACGGCACCGGCGCCACCGATAACGGAGCCGGCGCCGCACTGGCCATGGAAGTGATGCGCATCCTGAAATCGGCCAACCTCAAGATGGACCGCACCGTCCGCATGGCGTTGTGGGGCGGCGAAGAGGAGGGGCTGCTCGGTTCGGCGGCATACGTGAAAGAGCACTTCGCCGATCCCGCCGAGATGAAGCCCACCGCCGAGCACGAGAAGGTAAGTGGCTACTTCAATATCGATAACGGCACCGGCCGCATACGCGGCATCTACCTGCAAGGCAACGAAATGGTACGGCCGATTTTCGAAAGCTGGTTTGCCGCGCTCAAGGACATCACGCCCGGCGCCGTCACCATCCGCAACACCGGCGGCACCGATCATCAATCCTTCGACGGCGTCGGCCTGCCGGGCTTCCAGTTCATTCAGGACCCGCTCGACTACGAAACGCGGACGCACCACACCAACATGGACGTCTACGACCGCATTCAGCAGCAGGACATGGAACAGATGGCGGTGATCGAAGCCGTGTTCGTTTACAACGCCGCCACGCGCGCCGAGAAACTGCCGCGCAAGGATCTGCCCGCGCCGCACGCCGGCCGCGGCGGCACGTAGCTCAAGTGGGGCGGACGCCCTCGTCCGGCTCTTCGCCGCGCTCACTGGAATGAGTGGAACAGCCGCGATCGGCGGCGGGTTGAGGGTTACATTTAGAAACACGTATGATAAAGGCCACTCCGCGCGTTGTCGCGGTTCGGAAACGAAGGGAGCTAAATCGGGTGCCGAAGGCGAAGGAGTTTACCGTAACGATTGAAGACAAACCGGGCGCGCTGGGAAAGTGTTTCCTCGCTCTGGCAGAGCGTGGGGTCAACGTCCTGGCTTTTCAATCGTATGTAGAGGAGGGCGAAAGCCTGGCCCGAATACTGGTGGACTCGCCGGCCACCGCCAAAGCGGTGCTGGGCGACCTGCGCATGATCTTCGAGGAGACGGAAGCGGTCGTAGTCAGGCTCGCGCACCGTCCGGGCGAGCTGGGCCGCGCAGCCGCGCGTTTGGGCGAGGCGCAGATCAATATCGACTATTCCTACTGCGGGCTGGAGCCGGGATCGGCGCGGGCGCTGGTGGTGTTCGGGGTAGACAATCTTACCGGAGCCGAGAAGGTGCTGGATGCGCTGGCCACCGAAGGCGCGTAATATGAGGGCCGGCCGCGGCAGCCGGTAGGCGAGCGGGTAGAAGGAAACGCTGCGCACCCTCCATGCCCATCATTCCGGATGTTCGACCGCTGACCGAAGATGAGAGGCGATTGCTTGAGTGGCTGCTCCATCACGGCACGCCTGCGGCGGCAACCTATTTGGGGCAGTTGCCGAGCGTTAGTGTCGTCTCGCGATGCGGCTGCGGATGTCCCACGATTGACTTCGCGGTCAGTGGCCGCGCGGCTTCGCTTGGGAGTCCGACGACGGTTCTCGCGGATGTTGGCGGTACGTCGCCGGAGGGCGTACGCGTCGGCATTATCGTCCATGGTCGTGAGGGTCTCATTTCGGAGTTGGAAGTTTACTCAGTGGCCGGACAGGGTACGTTTTCAATGCCGCGGATTGAAGACATAGAGAGCTATGACGGTGTCTAATCCTGGAGGGCCCGCCGCACAATCCGCGCGATGCCTTCCTGAAACTCCGCGGGCGCAGTCAGCAGGCTGGCTACCAGGAACGCTTCGGCTTCGAAATCGTAGAAGTATCCAGGCTGCACCAGCACGTTATCGCGGTCCAGCAATTCCAGGCACCATTCTTCTTCGGTGCGGACGCGCGGCACGCGGATGGTGATTGACCAACCGCCTTCCACGGCCAGAATCTCCAGCGCCGTCCCGGCGAGTGCCTGCCGTGCGAATGCCAGATTGGCAGCGGTTCGCTCCTGGATCTGTCGCTGCACCGCCGCGCCGTATTCGAGCAGCCGCGCCGCCGCGCATTGCACCGGCGTGCCGACCGAAAGGTACGTGTCGGCGATCCACTCCAGCTTTTCGATGGCTTCGACGCGCAGCCGCGCCGGGCCAGCCACCACGATCCAGCCCAGCTTCATCTGCGGCAGGCCGGCGATTTTCGATAGCCCGCTCAGCGAAAACGTCGCGCAATCCTCCACCCCGGCGAGCGACGTCACCCGATCGGCATCCGCCGCAAAAGCATAATCGGAGAAAACTTCATCGGAGATCAGCGCGATGCCGCGGTCGGCCGCAATCCGCGCCAGCGCTTCCAGTTCGCCGCGCTTGATGTAACTGCCGGTGGGATTGTTGGGATTCACCAGCATCACCGCGCGTGTGCGCGCGGTGATGGCGCCCGCCAGCGCGTCCAGATCGATCGCCCATCCGGCGTGGTATTCGAGCGGGTACTGGCGAACCTCGATCGATTCCATCCTGGCCAGGTATTCGAACAGCGGATAGGAAGGCCGCGGCACCAGCACCTGGTCGCCTGGGTCCGCCAGCAGCTTGAACAGGTACGAGTAAGCCTCGCTGGTGCTGGCCGTGAGCAGAATGCGGCCCGACTCCACGGCGTGCCCGCGCTGCCGGTAGTAACCGGCCACCGCCTCGCGCGCCTCAAGCGATCCCGCCGGCAGCGGGTCGTAGCGCAGCACGCGCGCGTCGTCGAAGACCTGGCGCAGTTCCTCGGGGTATTCGATTCCCGCGCGGGTGGGATTCGATTGCGTGAGATCCAGAACGCGCGCGCCCTGCTTGCGCTTGGCAGCCAGTAGTTCGGTGAGTCGATTGCGTTGGAGATCCCAGTGGAACCGCGAAGAGAACATGGCGATCCACCAGGGTAGCGTAGCGCGGCGGCCAACGGCCCCCGCGCACGAGTGCCGGGCGTGGCACGAATCAGCGAAAGTGAACCGTCCAGCGCAATGGTTCTGCCTGATACTTCCGGCCGGTCAACAGAACCTCGTTTGCCGAGCGCAGCGGCGCTTGGCGGCGACCATTGACTTCCGACGCCGCGACGCGAGTCAGTTCGTACTCGGGCAGGCGGAGGTGAATGGTCCAGGGCCCCGGCTTGGCCGGCGAATACCAGCCCTCGTAACCGGCTGACGATTTCACCAGGCCCAGCAGCGGCGACCGGAAGCGGTACGAATCGAGCGGGATCACCGGCGCCAACCGGATCCCATCCACAGTGAATTCCACTCCCAGCAGCTTGGTCAGCGCGTAAAGGGGCCAGGCGTGAGAATGGAGATTCATCACAGGGAAGGTCGTGTAGGGGATATATTGAACATCGACCGTGCCGCCGGGGTTACTGCTCAGGGACGAGTTGATGGTGTCAGGCCCGCTCCAGGTCTCATACCAGATATCCGGATAGATTTCAGCATGCTGGGCCAGCGAATCCCGCGTCCACTCGTCCCAAGCCATCGAGCTGCGAGTGCAGGGTTCGGCGTAGGGGGCCGTGGGACCGGGCTTCCGTTCGTTGCAGGGCGTCTCGGCATCCATCTGGGCCAGAGCCCAGACCAGCTGGCCGTTCAGCGCAGGCCAGATTCCACGGTTCATCGAGGTACCAATTGGGACGCCGAAAGCCGCGCCATCGGGGCCCGGGCCCAACTCTATGGCCCCGAGCGTAGAAGGCTGCCGCAGAAGCTGATCGATGTTCCGCACCAGCATGGGGGCTTGCCGTCGCGTCAACACTCCGCCGATGATCGCCGAGGGGTGCTGATCCAGCCAGAGCGTATCCTGGCCTATCCAGCCGAGCGTCGGACCGAGCCAGGCTCTGCGCAGCCATTGGCCGTTCCACTGCGCGCGTGCCGCCTGGCGGTGCTGCTCGGCCGTTTGCCGGACCTGCGTCGCCGTCGACGGATCGCCCAGGAAATCGAGCAGGTTTGCATAATAATCAAAGACCCATGCCGCCATCGCGGAGTTCATCACGCTCTCGCCTTGCGCGACGCATTCGCCCAGGTTGTTCACGGCTATGGTTCCGACCAGACCGTCGTTCCAGTCGTCATTGAGCATCCGCATCAGGGAGTGCTCGCCGGTTCCGACGTCCACAACCAGGTGCTGGTAACAGCGGGCCAGCAAGTTCCGGACGGTGTCGCTACTCGGGCTGGCGAGCAGCAGAGCCGGTATTTGCTCATCGACGAAATCGGCATCCCGCGTTGCCAGCACATACTCGCTGACGGTCCAGAGCAGCCACATCGGAAGATCGCTCGAGTTGTCGAGCGGGGTCGGCATGATCGTGCCGTTTCCGACAATGGCATACGGAAGGGAGCCATCCGCGCGCACCTCCTTCAATGTGTAGAGGAGCACCTCCTTCATGAGCTGGGGATCGCTGAACAGGAGAGGAAGTGAATGTTGCAATGGATCTCGCGCCGCACCCTGGAAACCAGTCACGTACTGGTAGTAGCCGCCCTGCGAGAGTATGTGCTGATTGAAAAACGCATCGTAAGTCAGCGCGCTGCGCAGGTAATAGTAATTCCAGATGGTCTCGCGCGCCGCCCAGGGTTCGGCCGCCGTATCGAATCTCAAGCCGCTGTTGCTCCAAGCCGCGGAAGTGTTGGTCCAGACGGTGGCGGCCTGGCTTTGGTACTGGCTGATTAGTTCATCCGCGTCCGCTCCTTCCGGCAGATAGCCGTAAAGAAAATACAGCGTCCGTTGCTCACCGGCTTGGAGCGTGAGATTCCGCTGCAGCGCCAGGCAGCTTGAATTGCCCGTCGAGCCGATGTTCCCATCCAGCGGGTTAGCCAGATCCGAGAACAGCGCCGCGCCGTCTGTGGTCACCGCGTCGGCCGGCGCGTCGAGTGACGCAAGAAACGTGGACGGAGGATTGAGATCCTCGAACGAACTCCCCGGAACGCCGTCCTGAATTGGCGTGTACCAGGGACTCGAATGAGTGGCCCAGTAGTCGACTGCAGTCTGCCACAGTGCCTCCTCGCTGGCGGTCCGGCCCAGGAACTGCTTGGACTCGAGCAGGCCGGCGCCGCCCGGCAGGAGTTCGAATTGGTGCGCAAATTGATCGCCGAATGCGTATCGTAAAGCGGCGGTTTGCGCAACGTCGTCGAACGCTTCCAGATTGGAACGATAGGAGAACTGGTAGGGATGGCATCCCCAATATTCGACCCAACGCAGATTCGCCGCCGAGGCGCTGAGATTGGTGACGGTCACCTGCGAGAGCAAAACCGGATCATCGCCGAATGGCGCCACGATTACCTGGTCGGCAGCATAGAAGTTCCCGGTGACAGTCTTTCGATAATAGCCGATCCCGAAGATTCGATCGAAACTTACGGCGTTGGTCATCGGATACCAGGTGGCCAGGAACTCGTTGGGGCCGACCAGCCAGCCATAGCCGCTGTACTGATTTCTCTCCGGCGAAAAGACGTTCAGAAGCTTCGGCCCGCCTTCATCCTGTCGCACCTGGACGTATCCGAAGTTGGAAGCCAGAGCTACCAGCCGATCATTGCCGACCTGGTGCACGTGCTCGTTCGGCAACAGGATGCCCGGGGTGATAACCTGCGTTACCGCACGTGGATCTTTCGTCTGGTCGCAGGTATAGCGGAACGCCGGCAGGCCGGCCTCATCGTCGATCCACTCGCCGAAGGAACCCGAGCCGTAAGATGCCGCAGATGTATTGTCCTGGCCCCGTGCGATCCGCGGCATTCGCGGCAGCACAATCGCCGATCCGACGGCGCTTAGGAAAGCTCTGCGATGGAGTCCGCCTCCAAACCAGGCCGAATGTTTCACGCCGAGTGGAGTATAGCACGACGCTCAGCCAGTAGATCCGGCGGCGGGGAGACTCGGGTAAAAGCCGAAACAGCAGCCTGCCCCGCTTCGCGTTACGGTGCGGCTCCGGCGGCGGCCTCGTCGGCGCTGAAGTAGACGCAGTCGGGATGATGGAACACCAGCGCGCTCACGCTCGCCTCGGGCTCCATCATCATGCCCTCGGTGAGGTGAACGCCGATGTCTTGCGGGCGGAGCAGGTCCCACAGGCCCTGCTGATCGTCGAGATTGGGGCACGCCGGATAGCCGAAGCTGTACCGCTTGCCGTGATACTTCGAGGTGAAGCGGTCGTGCATGGTGGTGGTGGGCGGATCGGGGAAGCCCCAATCCTCGCGGATGCGGCGGTGCAACCACTCCGCCGCGCCTTCCGCGGTTTCAATCGCCAGCGCCTGGATAGCGTACGCCTTGAGGAACCTGCCCCCCTGTTTCCACTCTTCGGAGCGTTCGCGGACTCCCTCGCCCGCCGTAACCACGAACAGCGCCATGTGATCGCGGCCGCCTTCTTCGACATCGAGAATATAGTCGCTCAGACACAGTCCGTCGGTCCGCCGCTGCCGTCCAAAGTGGAAGGTGTGCAGCGGCGTTTCGTTTCCCGGTGCAAACAGGTGAATGGAGTTGCCGTCGCGCTCGGCCGCGAAGAACTGCCACACCGCCTTCACTTTCATAAAGCCGGCCACTTCCTGCTTCAGCCCCTCCACCTGATGGAACAGTTCCAGCGCCTTGGGATCGCGCTCCACCAGCGCTTGTTCGAAATTGCCCTTGTAGCCCAGGTGGCGCCCATAGAGCATCTGCGGGTTGATGTAGCTCCACACTTCGGTCAGGTGCGGCACGTCGCGGACCCTGCGTTCCAGGTACGGCACCGGCGGAATCGGCACATCGGTGCGCACCTTCGCGCTGCGCCGGTCGGTGGCCGGCGGCGCCTCTTCCGCGACGGCAGCGGCGGGCGCCACCGCACCGGTATGCGCGGCCAGCACTGCCGCGCGCGCGGTGGGGTCCATCAACTGGTTCATCAACTTGAGCCCGGTCATGGCATCCTTGGCATAGCACACACCGTTGCCATAGGCCGGCTGAATCCGCGTGCGCGTGAATTTGTCCGACAGCGCCGCGCCGCCCACCAGCAGCGGCACGGTAATGCCGGCGGCTTGCAGATCGCCCGCGGTGATCACCATCTGCTGCGTGCTTTTCACCAGCAGGCCGGAGAGGCCGAGGGCATCGGGCTGATGCTCGTGGCAGGCCTGAATCAACTGGTCGGGGGGCACCTTGATGCCCAGATTGATCACTTGGTAGCCGTTGTTGGCGAGGATGATCTCCACCAGGTTCTTGCCGATATCATGGACGTCGCCCTTCACCGTGGCCAGAATCACCTTGCCGCGCGATTGCGATTCGCCGCCCTTCATGAACTGTTCCAGATGGCTCACGGCGGCTTTCATGGCTTCGGCGGATTGCAGCACCTCGGCCACAATCAGCTCATTGTTGTTGAACAGCCGGCCGACTTCGGCCATGCCCGCCATCAGCGGCCCGTTGATGATGTCGAGCGGCGCGGCGTCCTCGGCGCGCTTGCGGTCCAGATCGGCAATCAGGCCGTCCTTGCTGCCTTCGATGATATAGTTCGCCAGGCGTTGGTCGAGCGGCAGGTCCGTGCGCTGCTTCTCGCGCTTTTCGGTCTGGCGGAAGTGCTCGGCGATGGCCGCGATGTGGAACTGGTTGAGCGACGCCTTTTCCTCCGCGCTCTGCTGCCGCCAATCCTCCGGCGCCGCGCGCAGCAGTCCGTCTTCCGCATCCACCGCCGGCGCGTTGAGCAGCAGGTTCTCCGCCAGCCGCCGCTCCTCTTCCGGGATCGAGGCAAAGCGCTCGAGCTTCTCCGCGTTGACGATCGCCAGGTCCAGGCCGGCCTTGGTGCAGTAATAGAGGAAGACCGAATTCACCACCTCGCGCGCCGCAGGTGGCAAGCCGAACGAAACGTTGGAGATGCCGAGAATGGTCTTCGCGTAAGGCAGGCGCTCCTTGATCAGCCGGATGCCTTCGATGGTCTCGACGGCGCCGCCGATGTAATTGACGTCGCCGGTCGCGCAGGGGAAAACCAGCGGATCGAAGACGATATCCTCCGGCGCCACGCCATACTTCGTGGTCAGTAACTGGTAAGACCGCTCGGCGACAGCCAGTTTGCGCTCGCGCGTGAAGGCCTGCGCCTGCTCCTTGTCTTCGTCGATGGAGCCCACCACCACCGCCGCGCCATAGCGGCCGGCCAGCGGGCAGACGCGCTGGAACTTCTCTTCGCCGTCCTCCAGGTTGATCGAATTGATGATGCTCTTGCCCTGGCAATAGGAGAGCGCCAGCTCCATCGCTTCCGGGTCGGTGGTGTCGATCATGATCGGCGCTTTGATTTTCTGGACCAGCTTCTCGAAGAACGGCGGGATGTCCTGAAATTCGTCGCGATCGGCGCTCTGCAGGCAAACATCGACGATCTGCGCGCCGTTCCTCACCTGCCGGCGCGCGATTTCGGAGGCCTCTTCCCACTTCTCTTCCGCCACCAGGGACTTGAACAGGCGCGAGCCGATGACATTGGTCCGCTCGCCCACGATCAACGGCCGGTTGCTTTCCTCGGCTTCCACCAGTTCGACGCCGGAATAATACGCCCGGTGGGCCGCGTCCGGCGCGCGCCGCGGCCGCTTACCCTCGGTCATCTGCACAATGGCTCGAATGTGCTCGGGCGTGGTGCCGCAGCAGCCTCCCAGGACGTTCACCCATCCCAGGTCGACGAACTTCTCCAGTTGAGCCGCCAGCGATTGCGGCGTCTCCGGGAAGTTCCCGTTCTCGTCCGGCAGACCCGCGTTCGGATAACAGGAAACCGGAAACCGGCTGATGGCGGCCAGGGTACGGATGTGATCGGTCATCAGATCCGGCCCGGTGGCGCAGTTCATGCCCACCGCCAGCAGATTCTGATTGGCGATGGACACGTACAGCGCGTCGATGCTCTGGCCACCGAGCATGGTTCCGGTTCGCTCGATGGTGGCGGACGCAATCACTGGAATATCCATGCCGAGATCGTGCCGCAGTTGCGCGATGGCCAGCAGCGCGGCCTTGAGGCTGCCCGTATCGAAAGCTGTTTCCACCAGCAGAAAGTCCGCGCCGCCCTCCATCAGCGCCCTGGCCTGCTTGTAGTACGCCGATTGCAAGACGGGAAAGGTGATCGAGCCCGTGATGTTGATGTCTTTGTTGGTCGGCCCCATCGAGCCGGCCACAAACCGCGGTTTGTCGCCTGAGAATTCGTCGGCAACCTCGCGGGCAATTCTGGCGGCGTGGAAATTCAGCTCATGCACCCGGTGCTTCAGGTGGTTGTCGGCCAGCGCAATGCTGGTGCCGCCGAAACTATTGGTTTCGACCGCATCCGCGCCCGCATCGAAGTAATAGCGGTGAATGTTTTCGATGACGTCCGGCCGCGTGACGACGAGGATCTCCGGACAATTCTCATGTCCCTCGTAATCGACATTGACCGATAGCGGGACCTGGTGAATCATGGTCCCCATGGCCCCGTCGATCACCAGGATCCGCTCGTCCAGGATCTGCCGGAGCGCACGCTGGCGCTCTTCCGGTGAGGTCATCGCTATCAGTCTAGCAAGCGCGGCGGCGCCTTGGCCGACAAGGCAGGCTATGACGCATGCCCCGCCAATACCGGGCGTACTATCGGTAGCGCAAACTTTAGCGAGCGCGGAGCATCAAGAACCGCATGTCTGCGCTGTTCAGGTTACAGTCACTATGAAAGAGCCGCGCCTTTATGGCCCAGGGTCCAGCCCTTGCGGAAGGTTGGGCGCAGGTACTGATTGGCTTGCGGGTTGTTGGTGACGCGCATTCTCACCGGGTCGTATTCGATCTTGCCTTCCACCCGCAGCGCCACCACTCCCAGCAGCATCCACTCCACAAACGGCGCGGCGACATTGAAGTTGGAACAGGCCGGTTCGCCCCCTTTGCAAGCACGGATCCAATCGCGGTAGTGGCCCGGCGAGCGGGTCAGCAACTCCGGCGGGAACCTGTAATCGCGCATCTTCTCCACCGGGATCAGCCGCGCATCTTCGGCGTACGTGCCGCAGGTGATGATGCCCTTGTCGCCGAGGAAGGCGCTGCCGTTAGGCGGTTCGGGCACCGCCTCGGGATCGCGGAGGAGAGCCTGGTAGCGCTCCCAGTTGAAGACGGGGCCGACGAAACCGGTGGGCTCAGGCCGCGGGCGCGCTGGCGGCGCGCCGCCCTGACTCTGCCCCGGCGGGCGGCGGTATGGCCGGGCCGGCAGATCGCCCAGCAACTCGCCCTTGAGGACGCCCGGGATCTCCGGCGTCTCGGTGCAGCCGTCATGCCAGAAGAGCTTGACCGGCGGCATGCTGCCGCGCGCCGGAAAATCGTAGCGGATGACCGACCGCTTGGGGAACATGAAATCGCTGACGCCTTCCTTCTGGATGCACTCGACCGAGGTTGGAATCCCCAGCTTGAGCGCCATGTTGGAAGCACCCAGAATATGGCACGCCATGTCGCCCAGCGCGCCGCAGCCGAAATCGTAAAAGCCGCGCCAATTGAACGGCTGATAGAAGTATCCGCCAAAACTGTTGGGATATCCCTTGCCACCGGTCGTGAAAGGGCGCGAATTGCCGATGCCCAGCCAGAGGTCCCAATCGAGCGTGCCGGGAACCGGGTCGGGCGGCGGAATCGCGGTGAGGCCCTGCGGCCAGATCGGCCGGTTGGTCCAGGCATGCACTTCGGTGACATCGCCGATTTCCCCGGACCAGATCATCTCGGCAACCTGCCGCGTGCCCTCGTTCGAGTAACCCTGGTTGCCCATCTGCGTGGCGACCTTGTACTTGTTGGCCGTATCGAGCATCAGGCGCGCTTCCCAGATGGTGCGCACCAGCGGCTTCTGCACGTAGACGTGCTTGCCGCGCTCCATCGCCCAGGCCGCGGCGGTGGCGTGCATGAAATCGGGAATGGTGACGATCACCGCGTCGATGCCCTTTTCCTGGTCGAGCATCTTGCGGAAGTCTTTGTACTTGGGAACCTTGTCGTACTCCTTGAACTTCGCCGCGGCCTGCCGGTCGTCCACGTCGCACAGCGCCACGATGTTTTCCTCGCTGCAACCGTCGATATCGTTGCTGGCCTTGCCGCCCGCGCCGATGGAAGCGATGTTCAGCTTCTCGTTGGGCGACTTGTAGCCCAACCTGCGCAGCGAAGCTGTGCTGCCGAACCCGCCCAGCGGGACGGCGCCCGCCAGAAGCGAACCGAAAAAGAAATGCCGCCGGCCGAATTTGTGTGCCATGAAAGCCCTCTTGTACCCCGCTATGCTAACGCGAAGCAGCGCGCCCGACAAGCGCAGTGGCACAGGTCCCCGGCCTGCGAGTGCCGGAACGCAGGCGGTTCTGCCGCTGGTTCTTTGCGAACGACAATCGTCCCTTCCCTCGCACCCTTGGTAACCTAATCACATGGAATGGCAACTGGATGCGGCCGAGGTGCGTGTACTGGGTGCGCTGCTGGAAAAGGAAATTGCGACACCCGAGTATTACCCGCTCTCACTCAACGCGCTGCTCAACGCCTGCAATCAGAAATCGAATCGCGAGCCGGTGGTGGCTTACGACGAGTCCACGGTGGAAGACGCGCTCGAAGGCTTGCGCCACAAAAGCCTGGCCACGCGGCTCACCGGCCGCGATATCCGCGTGCCCAAACACGCCCAGCGTTTCACCGAGCAGTTCAATCTCGGACGCCGCGAGGCCGCGCTGTTGTGCCTGCTGCTGCTGCGCGGCCCGCAAACCATGGGCGAATTGCGCGGACGCTCCGACCGCCTCTACCAATTCGACGGCCTGGAAGCCGTCGAGACCACCCTCCATCATCTGTCGGAGCTGGGCTTCGTAGTACGCCTCACTCGCTACGCCGGATCGCGCGAGCCGCGCTGGGCGCATCTGCTGGCGGGCCAGCCCGAGGCCGGCGGCGAAGAGGGCCAGCCTGCATCCGCTCCCGCGGCGCCACCCCCGGCTACGGACCGCATCGCCGCGCTCGAACGCGAGATGGCCGCCTTACGGCTGGAATTCGACGAGTTTCGCAAGCGGTTCGAGTGACCCGAAGAGCCGGGATGACTCTCGGCTCAGCAGCTTGACAGCCCAGCGCCACGCGCGCTTCTTACTGAACCTGATATTCGCGCACCAAGACGTGCTCCGCGGCGTCCTGCGCCACGCTGAACCGGAACGGGGTCGTACTGTGCGGAGGCAGTTGTTCGACCTCGGTGCGCACCGCTCCCAGACGGGACCAGCGCTGGTCGGTGAGATCGAAAACCATCTGGGCCGACGCAATCACGTGGTCGGTGTTGTTCTTGACCAGTCCCGCTACCCGCGTTGGCGAGCCGTGCTCCACGTGAACATCCTGCACGTCCAGGTCGTGGTTGGTCGGCAGGTCGATTTTCTTGGGGAAGTTGGGTAGAATGCGCGCCGCTTTCTCCGCCGGCGTCAGGTCCTTCAGTTTGGGCACCTCGTTGTTCCTGAACACGTCGCTCCAGGCGAGAGCCAGCACCCCCACCAACAACAGGACCGGCACCACGACCACCGCCGCGGCGCGAATCCGCTGCCCGACGGTGCGATTGCTGAGGTAGAGCGGGTCCGTACTCGCCGGCCCGTTCAGATACGTTTCGAGGCGCTGCCGCCAGGCGCTCTTCGGCTTAGGCGGTTCGCCACCGGGCCCTCGCGGCTTCATGCCCGCGTAGGCAACCGACTCGAATAGCTGCCGAAGCTTTCCCATGACTAGAATTGTACGCCTCCGGCGTCCGCTGGTTTTCGACCGTCGCCGGCTAACCCGTGTGCGGCAGACTACGTCCGGCCAGCAGCGTTTCGAGCGTCCGCAGATTTTCCTGGCGGCCCATCACAATCAGGAAGTCGCCTCCGCGAATGGCTGTATCGGCCGGTGGATTGAACATCATCTGGCCGTCGCGCTTGCGGATGGCCATCACAATCACGCCCAGGTCGCGGCCCAGTTGCATGTCGCGGATGGTCTTGGAAACCATTTCGCTGTCGGCGGCGACGGAGACCTGTTCGATGGTGATGTCCTGCCCGATATCCTGCGTAGTGAAGTCGAGGAACTGCACCACGTGGGGCCGCAGCAGGGCTTGCGCCAGGCGGTGCCCGGTGAGCGCGTAGGGAGCGAACACCGAGTTGGCGCCGGCGCGCCGCATCTTCTCTTCGGCTCCTTCCTCGGCCGCGCGCACGGCCACGTAAAGACCCGGATTCAAGCCTTTGGCGGAGAGCAGCACGAACAGGTTATCGGCGTCGGTGGCGAGCGCCGCCACCAGTCCGCGGGCGTGTTCGATGCCGGCCTGGCGCAGCGTGTCGTCGCGCGTGGCGTCGGCCGCCACCGCCAGCATGCCTTCCAGCATGGCGCGCTCGGTGCGCTCCGGGTTCTGATCCACCACCACGAAGGGCACTCCGGCGTGGAGCAGTTCGGCGGCCGCGCCGCGCCCCACGCGTCCGAATCCGCACACGATGAAATGATTCTTGAGCTTGTCAATCATGCGTTTGTTCCGCCGCTGGTGAAGACGATCGCCCAGCTCGACTTCGATGATCGTCTGTGTCATGGCGCCAATCGCAATCAGAATCGTCGTGACGCCGAACATGATGAGAAACGAATTGAAGACGCGGCCCGCCCGCGAAAGCGGATGGATTTCCCCGTAGCCCACCGTGGTCATGGTGGTGAGCGTCATGTAAAAGGCGTCGAAGGGCGGGTAATCGTCGATGACGGTGAAGCCGACGGTGCCGATCGCCAAGGTGCCGGCGATGGCGAGGATGGTGATCAGAAACCGCCGGACTAACCGGTTCATGCTCATCGCAGACCCAAGTATAGCGGGCGGCGCGGCGCAGGTGAATCGTGGCGCCGCGGTCTGATACACTTTGGAGAGCGCAATCCAATCGGGGCCGGTAGCTCAGGTGGTAGAGCATGTGCCTTTTAAGCACAGGGTCGCGGGTTCGAGTCCCGCCCGGCTCACCAAACAAGTCATTTAGAATCACTAGCAAATGGCGACTTTGGGATCGTCGCTCAGATCATCGAAGCCGGCAGATTCCCGCCGCCGGGCG
>CAWJLI010000120.1:0-17651 GCA_963843095.1 Bryobacterales bacterium | reverse complement strand
CATCGAGCGTGAACAGGCGCGCGGCATCCGTATCTTCGCCATCGGCATGGCCAGATAACGGCGCAGCTCTTCGGTGATCTGGCGCGCCCCGGATACGTGGCAAGCCGTCCCGTGGCAGACGCGGACGATGTGCTCGCCCACCGGCGAGCGGCGGAACCGGGCATAGAACGACGACGCGCCCGCGACCTCCGCCGGCGTGATGTCGGTCAGCTCCGAGAGGTGGCGCAGAGCCTCATCCGGCAGGTAACGGTAGTGAGTCTGAATGGCTTGCAGCAGTGGAATGGCCGCCTCCCTGCCACGGCCGATTTCGGACACCATCCGGTCGACGAAGGTCAGATCCAGCTCAGGTGCAGCCAAAGCGGGGAGGACGGGTGCCCTGTGGACCCGTCCGCGCTCTCGCCAGCATCACCAGGCCCACCATGCGCGGGAGGCGCCGATGGTTTTTCCTTCCCTATCTGCCGTTTGGCAAACGCGAGAAACGCGCTCGCCGCCGCAATCAGTCCCCACGCGACCGCGTTGTCCCGGCTCTTCCGCGTGCGCCGCGCAGCCGTAACCCGTTTCTGCTCGGCGGCCAGTCTGGGTGCGAATGACGCATCACTCTTCGTTTGTTGCTGGAGATCCTTGATGAGTTTGTCGTCGCCCGGCGCCCGCCGGCTGGCCACCACGTAGTCCGTGAGCAGAATCGCCACCGATAGCGCAACTAGCGCGCCGGCGATGAGGCTCCCGGTTCGCGCGATCGATGGTTGCCTGCCGCCGATCATGATGGCGCGGCTCCGGACAACTGGACTAGTCCGGCCTTGGCGTGCGCCAGTTCGCCATCGACGGGACACGAAGAATAGCAGCGGGCGCAGTAGAGACAATTCCTGCCAACGGCCCGCATTCGCTCGATGGCCCCGTACGGGCAGGCCTCGGCGCAGAGGCCGCAATCCAGTTCACGGTCCGGCGTGATCGTCACGCCGCGCCGGGCCAGCCGCGCGCACCACGCCAGCAGTCCGCCATACGGGCACAGATAACGGCAATAGGGCCGCCCCACGAACATACCCACCACCAGAAACGCCCCGCCTAACAGCAGCATGTGCGGCGTGCCGGTGCGCCGGAAGAAACCGACAAACGGGTCAAAGCGGCAAATGAGAAAATCGCGCCCCAGCGCAGGCTTGACGGCGAAGAGTACCACAGCACCCAGGTACACATACTTGAGCAACCCCAGCGCCCGGTCGAGCCGCCGCGGCACCTGCACCGGCTTCAGCACCACCAGTTCCTGAATCGCGCCTAGCGCGCAAACACCTCCGCAGAAAGCGCGGCCGAAGAACAGCGCCACCACCAGCGGCAAGACAAAGGTCGCCGTTACCACGATCGGGATGGAATACGTGGGATCCACGATGGCCACCACCACGTTCTGCAGCGAGCCGATCGGGCAGATGCAGCCCTCGCGGTAGAAGCCGAAATACCCGAGGCAGCCGATGGCGATCACCACCAGCCATTTTCGGCTGCGCCGGTTCAGCACGAGCCAAACCGAGATCCCCATCGCCGCGGCCAGCGCCACCACATCCAGCACCTGTAGCCAGTACTCCCGCGGTTTCGGCTTCTGCACTGCGGGAGTCTTGTAGCCGCCGCCAATGGCATCGGCCTGGGGAGCCGTTTCCACGGGACGCTGGTAGTCGATTGTCTGGGCTGGCGCACTCTGGACGGCGCCTAGCGTGAGGGCGAGCAGCGCAAGAACCCATGCCCGGCGCCCGATCAGAGCCGTGACCGAAGGGAGCGGTCTCTCGATAGCGCCGAATCTCACGGTCATGGAACTATCCCGTTCGCTTGAGCACGACCGGCTGAAGGGCCTGTTCGACCGGCAGTTGCAGCAGAGCGTTCTGGGGACACGCCCTCGAGATGGAGCACGAGTTGCAATTCACGCACTTATCGTAACGAACCCGCAACGTGATCGACCCCAAGCCCAGCGGATCCTTGCATTGCATGACGCACTTTCCGCAGCCGTCGCACTTTTCTTCGTCGATGATGTATTCGTAGAAGTTGTTGGCCGGATCTTCGGGATCGACTTTGCCGATCGGTTTGCGGGTGATCGCGTCGCGCGGGCAAAGCTTCTCGCTCGGCTGCCCCAGTTCATTCACCGCGCTCAAGATGTTGAAGTATGCCGGGCAGATGTTGCAGCGGCCGCACTTGGAATACTCATTGACCGCGCGGACAGCCGAAAGCGCCACCACGCACTCGGTGGTACAGAGATTGCACGCCTCCACACCGACCTCGCCCAGGCGGCTGTTAATGCAGCGTGACGCATTCACCTGCCACACCACCTGCCCGTTGGCCTTTTTGACCAGGAAGCCCGCGCCCCCGGCCAGCGTGGCCAGCACGGTCCCGCGGGCCACCTTGGCGAACAGGTCCCGTCTTGTCAGGTCTTCGCTCATACATTCACCGGTTCGAAAACAAAGATCTCGAGCTTCACCGTGTCTACGACATAGACGCGCCCGCGTGCATCCACAGCGATGCTCATATTCTTGCAGTTGGCGTCGAACAGGTCGGTCGCGATCACGGCCAGCAGTTTCCCAGTGAAATCGTAAGCCTTGACGCGCGGGCCGGCCTTTTCCGTGGTGAAGATTCGGTCGCGGACCGCCACGTTGGTCGGATTGCAACAGCCCGGTAAATCCCGCCGGATCGATCCCGTCAAACCGCCCGATGTGGCCGAGCAACTCGCCGCCCGGCGTATACCGCTCGACGCGATGCTTTCCCGGGTTGGCCGCGTAGATCGTGTCTTGCGCGTCCACGGCGAAATCCACTACCCCATTCGGGATCAGCAGGCCGCTTAACGGGTTGTCTTTGCCGATGTTGTTGAGGAATTTGCCCGCGCGGTCGAAGCGCCGGATCGCGCGGTCTGCCGCATCCCCGGCCAGCACGCTGTCCTTGGTGAAGCCGATGGCTGTCACCCGGCCGAGCAGCTTTTGGTCCCGCCATGTGTCGATGAGCTTTCCGGTGCCGTCGAAAATCTCGATCTTTCCGATTTCGCCGGCATACACGGCACCATCGCTTGCCACCGCCACAGAGTGCACCGGCTGGGATGTCGGCCATCGCCGCTTCAACCGGCCGGCGCCATCGAAGACCTTGACTTCGGAATCGCCGGCGGCATAGAGTTGTTCGCGAGAGTCAACCGCGATGCCGCGCAGCGTAGCGGTGAATCTGTCGGGAGCGGCGCCCTTGCCGCCTATTACCTGAACGTGCCGGTATTGCATGGCGCGAATTCCTCCGCCCTATCATCCTCTAACGTCAAGACAGATCATCTGGTTCAAATCCCGCACAACCAGCTTGCCGTCCGATAATGCCATGGGCCCCCAGACTTCCTCTCCGGAGAGAACCGGGGCAATGGCGAGTTCGTTGTATCCGGCCGTGCTCGCCTCGAGCAAACGCAGCTTGCCGGTGTCGCCGTCCATGACGAAGAACATGCCATCAGCCAGCAGGAAGCCCCCCAGGCCGAACGAAGCTTTCCCCTCGCTGGTCCAGATTTCCTTGCCGTCGAAGCTCAGGCAAGTGAACAGGCCGCGCTTCTTTTTCCCGACGGCGAACAGGTGGCCCCTGTAAACGATTGGCGTGTGCACTTCGGAGTTCCACTCGTTGTGCTGCATATCGAACACGCTCTCGGCTTTGAATGCGTCTCCGGTGCGCCGCACCCGGACCATCACGCTGCCTGCGTCGTAGCTGGCGGTCATGAAGACTAATTCGTCACTCACGGCTACCGGCGAAGGCGCCACGGCTACGTTGAACTTGCGGGGAAACGACCACAGCAGCTTGCCATCCCTGGCGCCAACGCCCAGCGGTCCGGACAACGTTCCATAGAGATACTGTTTGACTCCGCCCAGCACGGCCGGCATCACGGAAGCGTGCGACATCATCAGTTGCCCCAGATTGGGCGTGCGCCAGATTTCCTTGCCGGTTGCCTTTTCGAGCGCGATCATGATGGCCGCTCCGCCGGTCGCGACAATCACCCGGTCTTCTTCTTGCAGCGGGTTCTGGCCGTTGTACCACGATGGGATGGTAGCCTTGTATTCCTCGACCAGGCTCTTGCGCCAGATCTGTCTGCCCGTCTTGGCGTCCAGGCAATGCAGCACGGCTTTCGGGTCGAGCGAAATCACGAACCTGCCGTCCACCGCCGGAACCGTGCGCGTAATGGCGTGATTGGGGCGGATCTCGCGAGTTTCCCGGAACTGCCAAATCTGCTTGCCATCGGCCAGAGAGCTGCAGTTTACGATCCACTGCGACTCCTTCACATCGTAATCGTGGTGGTAGACACGGCCCCGGACAATCGCGGCGCCCGCATACCCCTGCTCCACCGGGACCGTCCATAGGCGTTTCGGTCCGCCGGCTGGCCATTTGCGCAAAAGGCCCGTTTCCCTAGAGACATTGGTCCGATCCGCCCCGCGGAACTGGGGCCAGTCTGCCCCTTGCGCCGCCGGCAGGAGCGCGGAAACCCCCAATGAGCCAGCACCGAGTATCCAACCGCGCCGCGTAAGCATCAAGCTACATTTTACAGCGTTTCAGGCCTCTTTGTCGAAAAGAACAACAGTTTGTGCAGGCGCGGAGCTTTCGACAATCATCACGCGCGTTTGCGGAATGTGCGGCAATTCGTTAAGCTCTCGACATGTCCAGATGTCTCGGTCTGATTTTGTTCTTGTACGGCATCGCGGCGCCTGCGGCCGATTGGCCGCAGTGGCGCGGTATTCATCGCGATGGACAGTCCGCGGAGACGGGGTTGCTGGACTCGTGGCCTAAAGACGGGCCGCGCCTTCTTTGGAAGGCGCAGGATCTGGGAGACGGTTATTCCGGGCCTGCCATCGCCGGCGATCGTCTCTACATTCAGGGTCAGCAAGGTGGGCAGCAGTTGGTCATGGCCTACGACGTTCATAATGGCAAGCAGCTTTGGAAGACGCCGGCCGGAAAGGCCTTCAATGGGGATCGCGGACACGGTCCGCGGGGTACGCCCACGGTGGATGGCGCGCGCTTGTACGCCTTGTCCGCCGATGGCACGCTGGTGTGCCTGGAGACCGCCAACGGCAGACGGGTCTGGGAACTGAATCTGGTCGAACAATTCGCCGGCCGGCCGCCGAACTGGGGGTACAGTGAATCGGCGCTGGTGGATGGCGGCCGTCTCATCGTCATGCCCGGTGGGCCCGGGGCGGCTGTCGTGGCGCTCGACAAGAACACCGGTTACCTCCTCTGGAAGTCGCAGAACGATCGCGCCGGCTATTCCTCGGCGGCTGCGTTGGATATCGGCGGCACGCACGCTCTGGCCCTGCTCACGGCGGAGGCTGCTGTCGGCCTGGATGCGAAGGATGGCGCGCTGCTCTGGCGATACCCCCGAGTCGCGAACCGGACCGCGAACATTGCCACGCCAGTCGTACACGATGGATACGTGTTTTTTTCGAGCGATTACGGCACGGGTTGCGTGCTGCTGAAGCCCACCCCGGATGGCAAAACTGCCGAGGTCTATTTCAACCGGGACATGCGCAACCACTACACCACTTCCGTGCTGGTGGGGGACTACCTTTACGGGTTTTCCAGTGAAATTCTCACCGCCATGGAATTCAAAACGGGGAAGGTGGCGTGGCGCGACCGCAGCGTCGGCAAAGGCAATTGCATCTATGCCGGCCAGCGCCTGTATTGCATGGGCGAGGACGGCGTGGTCGGGTTGATCGATGCCACGCCCGCCGCCTACAAGGAAGTCTCGCGGTTCGAGATCCCGCGCGGCGCCTTCAACACATGGACCCCGCCGGCAGTAGCCAACGGCCAACTCTACCTGCGGGAGCAGAACAATCTCTATTGCTACGACATCAAGCGGTGAGCAGAATGAACAGAATCGGAATCCTGATTTTCGTGGCATCCCTTGGCTTCGGTGCCGGGGATGTGAATGAGGACTTGCTGGAAGCCTCGCGCGTGGGCGACCTGTCGGCCGTCCAGGCACTGATCGGGAAGGGCGCCGCGCTGGAGACGAAGACGGCGTACGGCCAGACGCCGCTGTATCTGGCGGCCATGAACGGCCGCGAAGAAGTGGTCCGTTTTCTCCTGGATAAGGGCGCCAATCCGGACGTTCGCGACAGTTTCTACCACGCGTCGATGCTCGATTTTGTCCTCATGCGGAAGCACTATGGCGTGGCGAAAATGCTGATCCGCAAAAGAACCGCGAATCCCGACCGGATTCTGGCATCGGTGGCGGCAACCGGCGATGCCGATCTGGTGGGAGCCCTTCTGGAGGCTGGTAAGCCGAGCCAACCGGCGTTGGACAAGACCTATGAGGCAGCCCTCGGCGAGAAGCAAACGGAGGTCGCCGCCCTGCTGAAAAAGGCGGGCGCGCACGAACCCGCGCCGGCGTTCGTCGTGGACGCGAAGACGCTCGAGGCGTATGCGGGCACTTACAAGTCGGACAAGATTCCGCTCGACATCAAGGTGTTTTCGAAAGAAGGCAAACTGTACATGCAGGCCACCGGCCAACCAGAGTTTGCGCTGAAACCCAAGAGCGCCACGCAGTTCGAATTCGCGCAGGCCCAAGTGGAAGTGGAGTTCGATTCATCTGCCAGCTTCACGCTCAAGCAGGGTGGCGCCAGCTACGGTTTTAAGAAAGCGGTGACCCAATGAACCGGCACGGACGCGCTTTCTGGCGCTGGCTCGCTCTCGGCACCATGGCTGCGGTCAGCCTTGCCACGGCGGCGGATTGGCCGCAATTCCGGGGGCCATCGGCTTCGGGCGTTGGCTCAGGCACCAAGCCACCCATCCGATGGGACGCGACGAAGGGAATCAATCTCGTCTGGAAGGCGGACATCCCGGGCCTTTCGATATCGTCGCCGATAGTCTGGGGTGATCGGGTGTATGTTACCACGGCGATTTCGAGCGACACCGCGCAGAAGCTCCGCACCGGCCTCTATGGCGACACCGATTCGGTAGACGACCGCAGCCCGCACCAGTGGAAGGTGATGGCGCTGGACAAGCTTACCGGGAAACTGCTGTGGCAGCAGATCGCGCATGCAGGAGTGCCCAAGACCAAGCGCCACCCAAAATCGTCGCAGGCCTCGCCGTCTCCCGCCACCAACGGCAGCGTGGTAATCGCCTATTTCGGTTCCGAAGGGCTGTATGCCTATTCGCCCGATGGGAAGCTCCTCTGGCAGAAAGACTTGGGGATTCAGAATGCCGGATGGTTCTTCGACCCCGATTCGGAATGGGGAGCGGCCAGCTCGCCCGTGATCTACAAGAATTCCGTAATCGTGCTGTGCGACCGCCAGAAGGATTCGTTTATCGCCGCTTTCGACTTGAAGGACGGTAAGGAACTTTGGCGCACGGCGCGGGCGGAGGTTTCGACCTGGGGCACGCCGACGGTCGTCGAAGGTAAGGACCGCACGGAAGTGGTTACCAACGGTTCCAAGGCGATTCGCGGCTACGACGCGGACACCGGCAAGGAGCTATGGACGCTGGGTCCCAATTCCGAGATCGCTTGTACCACCCCCGTCGCGGGCCAGAGCCTGATCTTCGTGACCGCGGGTTATCCGCCAGTTCAACCGATCTATGCGATCCGGATCGGATCCACCGGCAACCTCACGCTGCAGGCCGGCAAGGAATCGAGCGATGCCATCGCGTGGAGCAAGCCACGCGGCGGCGTATATCTGCCATCGCCGATTGTGTACGGCGATCAGCTTTACACGTTAGGTAACAACGGCATATTGACGGCCTACGATGCCAAGACCGGAAACCGCCTGTACCAGCAACGGATCGAAGGAGACTCGTTTGTCGCCTCACCCGTCGCGGCAGGGGGGAACCTGTACCTGGCGAGCGAGGATGGGGATGTCTTCGTCGTCAAAGCGGGGCCCCAGTACGAACTGGTCGCCAAGAATCCGGTTGGCGAGCCCGTTCTGGCCACCCCCGCGTGGGCGGACGATCTGCTGATCGTCCGCGGAGCCAAGCATTTGTTCGCCATCGCCGAACGGGGCGGCAGCAAGTGAAACGCGCGGTTCTTTTGTGCCTCGCGGTCTCCGGTTGCCTGTTGCCGGCGTCCGATCCCAGCGGCGATTGGCCGATGTGGGGCGGCACGCCGGACCGCAACATGGTGTCTTCCATGCAGGGCATCCCGACTTCCTGGGACATCCAAACTAACAAGAACGTGAAGTGGGTGGCGAAACTCGGATCGCAAACCTATGGCAATCCGGTGGTGGCGGGAGGGCAGGTGTACGTCGGCACCAACAACTCACTGGCACGCAACCCCCAGGAAGGCGGCGACCGCGGCGTGCTGATGTGTTTCCGCGCTTCCGACGGCCACTTTCTGTGGCAGCACACGAGTCCGAGGCTCGCGGATTCGACCAAGGACTGGCCCGAAGTCGGAGTCTGCTCCGCGCCGCTGGTGGAAGGTGACCGCCTGTACTACGTGACCAATCGCTGCGAACTGGCATGCCTGGATGTGCACGGCGACGCAAAAGGGAACGCCAAGGCGATCTGGAAGTTCGACATGATCCAGGCTCTGGGCGTGTCTCCGCACGATAAGGCAGCTTCGTCGCCCGCGTCCTACGGCGGCTTGATTTTTGCCGGCACATCCAACGGCAGGAATGAGGGCCGCGTACGCGTGCCCGCGCCCAAAGCGCCATCCATGATTGCCGTCGATCGGGAAACCGGCAAATTGGTCTGGCAGGTGAATGAAGTGGGCGATCGAATCCTGGACGGACAGTGGACCTCTCCGGCGGTGGGCTCTATAGGCGGCGTGGTGCAGGTTGTAATTGGCGAAGGCGATGGCTGGGTGCGCGGCTATGAGGCACTGACCGGCAAGAAGCTGTGGGAGTTCGACACCAACCCGAAGGACGCCGTCTGGCCGAAGACGCGCAACGAGATCGTCTCCACACCCGTGATCTGGCAGAACAAGGTATTCATCGCCAATGGCCAGGACCCCGAGAGCGGCCAGGGCCCCGGCCATCTCTATGCCATCGACGCCACCAAGCGCGGCGACATCACGGCCAGCGGCCGGCTCTGGCAATACGATAAGATCAAGCGGTCGATTTCGACTGGCGCTATTTACAACGGACTGCTGTTCTACGCCGATTTCACCGGCTATCTGCACTGCCTGGACGTGAACACTGGCCAGGCATACTGGACTCACGACACGCTTTCGGCCGTGTGGGGCTCGCCCATGGTGATCGACGGGAAAGTGTATCTGGGAGACGAAGACGGCGATGTGCTGGTGATGGAAGCGGGCAAACAGGAGAAGTTGATCGCCACCATGAACATGGGGAGCAACGTCTACTCCACACCGGTACCGGCCAACGGGACTTTGTTTGTGACCAACCGGGATCAGCTTTTCGCGATTGGCCGGAAGCCGTGAGCACCGTTCCATGAATGGCAAGCTAAAGCATGCCCTACCATCGCCCTTGGTAAGGCGTGCTTTAGCTTGCCCGTTGATCCTGTTCCTTTTTGTCGGACTCTTGGGCGCGGCGGACGACTGGCCGCAGTTCCGGGCAAACGCGCAACTCACCGGCGTGGCCATCGGTTCCGTTCCGGCGAGTTTGAAGCTGCTCTGGAGCTATGACGCCGGCGATTCGATCGAATCTTCCGCCGCGATTTCGGGCGGAACGGTCTACGTGGGATCGCAATCGAAGGATCTGCTGGCCATCGATCTTCAAACCGGGAAGCTGCGCTGGAAGTACCGCGCCACCGATTCCATCGGCGAATCCTCCCCGGCGGTCTACCAAGGAATCGTCTATGTGGGCGATCTCGGCGGCGTCGTGCATGCCGTGAATGCAGCCGATGGAAAAGCCCTCTGGACATTCAAGACCGAAGGCGAAATCCGCTCGTCGCCGGTGATCGCCGGAGACCGGCTGCTAATCGGTTCCTACGACGGCAACCTCTACTGTCTCTCGCGGCGGGATGGCAAGCTCGTCTGGAAGTTCACGACTGGCAGCTATGTGCATGGGACGCCGGCGCTAGAGGGCGGCGTCGCGTATGTCTCCGGCTGCGACGAGATCTTTCACGGGATCCGCCTGGCGGACGGCCATGAAGTGGTGCGCTTCCCCGCCGGAGGCCCGGCCGGTGCTTCTCCGGCGATGCTGGGCGATTGGGCCTGGTTCGGCAATTTCAACAACGAAGTGGTGGGCGCCAGCGTAAGCCGGAAACGCATTCTCTGGCGATACCTGCGCCAGGCCGCCCAGTTTCCGTTCTACTCCTCGGCGGCCGCGGCCGGCGACCGCATCGTTGTTGGCGGCCGTGACAAGCTGGTGCATTGCCTGAACGCAACCACCGGCAAGGAAATCTGGACGTTCGCCACTAAGGCCCGCGTCGATTCCTCTCCCGCCATCGCGGACAGCCGCGTGTACATCGGCTCCAACGACGGCCACTTCTACGTGTTGGATTTGGCCACCGGAAAGAAGCTTTGGGATTTCGAAGCCGGCGCGCCGCTTTCGGCTTCTCCGGCGATAGCCACCGCCCGCGTAGTGATCGGCTCGCAGGACGGCCGGCTATACTGCTTCGGGAACTGATCTCAGAGCGCTCGTCTGGAGGAGGAGCATCCCGGCGCCTCCCTCATTCCCTTCCCGGACCCCGAGCCCGGCCGGCAAGGCCTGGTAGCGCGAGGTGTCGGTAAACGCTGGGCTACTGCTCAGGAGCAGTCCGCGAAGTTGCAACCCAACATGCGGGCGGGCGAGGTTTCACGCGGAAACACGCATTTTGGTTTGGTTAGCGGGCTGCTGCGGGAATAGCGGATCGCCGTTTTGAATTGACGGCCAAATCGTTGCGGGGAACCGCCTTTCCATGCACCCAAACCATGGTGATGCTGTCATAGGCGTCCACGCTCTCCAGCGGTGATTTCTTCATCAGGACGAGATCGGCTATCTTCCCGGGCTCGATGCTCCCGAGCTGCGATTCCATCTTGAACTCACGTGCGTTGTTGATTGTAGCGGCCCTGAAAATCTGTGCGAGAGACATTCCTGCCTCCTGCAGTTGCTTCATCTCCAGGTATCCATTCAAACCAGGCAGATTTCCGTACGTTGGGCTCGACGGTGTGTCGGTGCCAAAGACGAAGTTGGCGTCTTTGCTGGCCAGGTACGCAACTACCTGTCGCACACGCCGCAGCCAGTTTTGCTCGTAGTCTTTGTGTATCGTCGCATCGGACGCACCGTCTTCATTCAGTTCTTTTCCGAACCATTTGCCTTCCGCAGACTGGAACCACGCCAGCATTTCGTTCGGCGTGACTTTCGCGACAGCGTCCATCTTCAAGTACGCAGGATCGAAGTACGCCACTTCGCCGTACAAGACCTGTATTGTCGGCTGATAGCCGATTCTCTTTTCGACGATCCGATCGAGTAGCCGCTGGATCTCGCCGGGTAGCTCCGTCTTCTTGTCGAGATCTCCCCAGTGCCACATTCCATGTGCGATAACATCCACGTCTCCATCGACGGCGAACTTCTGTGCTTCAAGCCCATTGGCGTGGATCATCAGTACCAGGCCGTTCTGGGTCGCGGCCTTGCGAATCTCGGCCAAAACATCCGGACCCATCACTGGCAGATTCTTGTCGCCGGCAAAGCCTCGCTCGAAGTACGTTTTCACGCAAACCCCGCCAGAGCTCTTCACTCGGGCGACGTCAGCGGCAGGCGTGTGCTCCTCCGGCTTGTATTCCGGCGGAATGCGGTCCGCCTGTTTCGCGTCGTAGATGAAATTCGGAAAAGGTTTGAATCGTACTGCTGGCGGCGCGAACGACATCGGGTATCCATTGGCGAAAGGAAGCGATTCGCCACAATCATACAAATCCGGATGCAGCGGAGCCTGTCTGAAGTCGTCCAGCACTTGCGGTTGAACCACAGCCAGATCCACGAGGGTCGTATAGCCAAAGTAAAGGTATGAGCGTGGGAGTTGCTGGAAGTAGTCCTGGACCATCTTCTGGTGGCCTTCACTCTGGTCAAATGCCATCCCCGGAATAGAAGCCAGGTGGACGTGCGAGTCGATCAGCCCTGGAATCAAATACTGTCCGTGTCCGGAGACGACCGTTGCTCCGGCGCCCCCCTTCGCCTTCTTACTTCGCTCGACTCTTGTGATGCGCCCGTTTTCGATCAGCACGCTGCCCTTCCCGACGTGATCGAGGCTCTCTGGGGAGACGATGATGACATCGGTGATCCAAACCCGGTTCGCGCTCTGATTCGACCCGGAATCGGCAGAGGCCAGCACCGAGAACAGCGACGCTAACACAACGGCGGATGTTTTCATTGTCTATCCATATTGAACGAGTTGTGTCTAAGAAGTACGGATAGCGCGGCGAGAAGTTCCCTGAATTCATATAGGCGGTGTCAGGTAAGCCCCGGGGGGGTCCAAGCTGCGTCAATCGGAGGATCATTGCGGCGTTTTGGGCGTATACTCCTGACGCCGAAGGTTCAGTATCGCCACTCTGTGCTGCGAATCTCCTCCGCCCGAGAGAACACCATCCCGCACTGATCCTACTCCGATTTCAGCGCGTCCAGCAGCGGGGAGCGGAGCGCCACCGCGGTAGCGATGGCCGACGACGCGATTCCAGCGGCCGCCACCAAGGCTAGCAGAACGGCCAGAGAGGCGATCGGCACGTGACCGCCGCGTGCGGTAACCGCCGGCGCCGCGGCGATGGCGGCGCAGACGGCGCCAGTCGCCAATCCCATCAGCAGCAGGAACGCGTTCTCCGCGAGCACGATCAGGAACGAATGCCGCCTGCGGTACCCGACCGCGCGCAGGAGCGCCAGCTCTCTTCTCCGCTCCAGCACGTTCCGCATCAGCAGCGCCGCTAGTCCCACCGTGCCCAGCACCAGCCCGAGACCGCCGAGCGCGCGGAATGTCGAAAGGTACGTGTTCTCCACTTTGTGAAAACTCGTTAGCAGCGCCGCGGTGGGCTGAACGTCGAATCCGTAATCCAAAAGCGCGGCCGACAGCGTGCGTGCGACCTCGTCCGCCTTCCCCGGTGGAGCGTTCAGCAGGAAGAACCGGTAGCCTTGCGCGTCCGGAAACAGCCGCAGAAAGTTTGCTTCCGAAACGATCAGTTCGCCTTGAAACACGCTATCCTGAAGCGCCGCCACGATCCGGTAGCGGACACCGGCCAGTTCGAACTCCTCACCCAGCTTCCGATGCAGCGAGTATTCAAGCGAATTGGCGTCGGCGATGGCCGGCACGGCGCCGCCCGCCAGCGGCGCTTCCAGCAGCAGCCACGGATTTGCTGCGTGCCCCTCCGCGCCCTGGAAGGCGAAGTGAGCCTCGCGCAGAAAGGCCGGCGGCGGCGCCAGGATGCGCGGGTTGCGCGGTTGATAGAGATTCAGACAACTGGCGTCATCTCCCGGGCGCACGCGAAAAGGGACGAACCGGACGCCTTCGAGCGGCGGAATATTCAGCGCCGCGCGTCCCGCTTCCGTGTTCGGATCGTGAATCAGCGGCAGCGCGGCGTTTGCCAGCAGCGGGAAACCGCCGGTGCCAGCCGCGGAGCCATCGCGCCGAAAGGCCTCGAGCGAAGCGATCACAAAGGTCGCCGAGGCAATCAGGGCAATCGACAGCACGCTGCGGCCCGGCCGGTACTGAATGCTGCGCAGGCCCAGCGCGAACAACCCGCCAATGGATCGAGACCCGCGCGCGTGGAACCACACCGACTGGAACAGCAGAGCCGCGGCCAGTAGCAGCGTGCCCGCGCCGAAGAAACCGGCAGCCTGGTCTAACCCGCCGTATCGCGCCGCGCCCACCAGCGCCGCGGCGAGAGCAACGGCAACCGTCCCGGCCATCCAGCGCCATCGCCGAGGGCCGCCCTGCCGTTCTCCCGCAAGCAACCCCCGCGGCGTAACCGGCTGCAGGCCGCGCAGGGTCCACGCCACCGAACCGAGGCCCGTGATCACCCCGGCAGCGGCGCCAAGGGCCAGCGACGGAACAGAGGCGTGCAGCGAGAGCAGTCGGGTCCCCACCGCGTCGAACCACCAGGTGCGCAGGCCCAGCAGAACGAGCGCGCCGTATGCGAGCGCCGCCCCAACGCCCACCACCGCCCCGGCCATTGCGAGCACGGCGCCTTCGAGCAGGAACAGGGCCGCGGATCTTCGCTGCCGAAAACCCGAGCGCGCGCAGCACGCCGATTTCGCGCGTCCGCTGTTCGATTCCGAGCCTGAAGAACAATCCCGTGAGCAGCAGGGCCGAAACCATCAGGAAGAAGCTGAAGTAAACGAAGTATTCGCCAAAGTCGGTTGCGCCCTGCGCCGCCTCCAGGCTCTGGGCTCTCACGGGGATCGACCGTGAGACCGGCTTGCGCGGGATCGAGCGCGGTGCGGAGCGCTTCGGCATAGGCCGGGGACGGCGGGAAGATGCGGATGGAAGTCAGGCTGCCGAAGCGCGTCCCCCACAGCGCGCGCCCCCGCGCCAGGCGAACGAAAGCTTTCGGAGTGGTGCGGTATCGATTCCAGTACTGCTCGTCGGCGGGCCGGATGCGGGACATGTCGAGTGGGAACGGCGGGTCCCAATCGCGGAGGCTGCGGGATTCCGTGATGCCGGGATAGTCGGGAGCGAAGTCCGGGTCGGCGGCGTCTCCGGCCAGCGGGACGATGCGCTCCACGCGGAATTGCGCCGTCTCCGTGTGCAGGCGCGCGTCGGAGCGCCAGACGTAATACTCGAGCGTAGCCCAGGTCGCCCACTTTCGCTTCCAGTTCGCGGGCGGCCCAATCGTTCAGCGTGATTCCATCCTCGCCGGCGGGAGCCAGCCGGAGTCGAGCGCGGTCACCACCGAATAGGGAATCTCACGCTTGCCGACGCGGATGGCATTAGCCAGATATGTCAGAACCGGTTGGGCGCGGACCCCGAGCGATCGGGCGGCGGAGAATGCCGCCGCGGCCACCGCGTCGCCGATCAGCGCGCTGACGCTTTCGAGCGAGAGGCAGCCGGGTTTTTCGAGTGTGCGCAACCGCAGGCCCACGTCGGCCAAGGTGTAGCGCTGCTTCAGGCGCTGCTGCAGCGCGACCGCGCCCGAAGTTCGCCCCACCAATATCGTATTGACCTTTCCCGGCTGATTCAGATCCCGCTGCAGGCGCGCCAACGGCACGTACACCGCGCGCACGTCACCCTGTTGCGGCCGCAGCGAGAATTCGCGCAGGGAGCCGCCCGCCCGCGCGACGGTCAACCGGATGGTCCTGCCTGCATCGTCCTTACGGCCATGCAGCGATTCGAGTGGAATCGCCGAAGGCTTCGCAATGCGCAGCAGGATCTCGTCGCCCGCCTGGCCCGCAGTTCTCGCGCCAGTGCCGCGGACAGCGAAGCCTCGCGGCCGCGCAGCAAATCTCTTGGCTCGCTTTGGAATTCGCAGAAGCGCTCGTCCACGCCGTACACCTGCACGCCCGCAGCCCGCCTGCCGCTCGCCTCGTGCTCCACAACTCCGTCCATGACGATGATCGGCGCGGCGGGCTGGAACGCCGCCGCCAGCTCCTCGCGGAAGAAGCCGTTGCGGGTGACGATGGAATCGGTGTTGCCGAGCCGCTCCAGCACCAGGTCGCGCAAGGAGGCGCGCACCGATTCGCCCACCAGGGCCGCGCCGCCGAGCACGCCCGTGGCCGTGGCCACGCCCAGCAGCACGGCCACGTTCGTCCGCCAGTACCACGCGAGATTACGCGCCAGCAGGGTGTAGGTTCGCATGACGCAATTCGTATCGCTTCGGAAATCGCGCGGCCAGCGCGGGGTTGTGGGTCACTACGATCAGCATGGTCTCCTGCCGCCGGTGCAGTTCCAGCAGAAGGGCCGCCACCATTTCCGCCGAAGCTTCATCGAGGTTGCCGGTCGGCTCGTCGCAGAGCAACAGGCGGGGCGCCCGATGAGGGCTCGCGCCAGCGCGACGCGCTGCTTCTCGCCACCCGAAAGCTCCGCCGGACGGTGATCCAGCCGGTCTTCCAACCCCACTTTTCGAAGCAGTTCCCGCGCGCGCTCCGGATAATCGGTTTGATCGTTCGCGACCAGTGTCGGCACCAGGACGTTCTCCAGCACCGAGCACTGCGGCAGCAGGCAGTGGTCCTGGAAAACAAAGCCGATGGACTGATTGCGAAATGCCGCCAGCTCCTTTTCCGAGAGCGCCGTAAGGATTGACGCCGTCCAGCGTCACCGTACCGGCTGCTGGGCGGTTCCAACCCTCCGGCAATATACAGCAACGTGCTCTTGCCCGATCCCGATGGACCCATGATCGCCGCGGCCTCGCCGCGGTCCAAGGAGAGCGACACCCCGGCGAGCACGGTCAGAGGCCCGCGCGGCGTCGGATATTGTTTGCTGATGTTCGAGATTTCAAGCATGGGTCCGTGCCGTGGCGATGGACTGGTAGGCTTCAAGCGCCCGCGCAGCCATTTGCGATGCGCTGTAATGGGCGCGAACTCCCTGCGCGCCCCGGCGTCCCAATTCCGCGGCCAACGCGGGGTCCTTCCATAAACCGTAGATGCCATCCGCCAGGCTCGCCGCACTGTCGGGTTCCACCAGAACTCCGCCGCCCGTTCTTTCCAGGATCTCGGGAAACGCTCCGAGCCGGGGCTGCACCACCGCAACGCCGCTGGCCATTGCCTCCAGGAGAGAGATCCCCTTCGGCTCGCCGTAGGTGCTGGGGACGCTCAGGACATTGAGGCTCCGCAAAAACTCGATCTTCTGCGCCCGGTCGAGCTCGCCCGAAAAGTGAAATTCGTCCGCCAAACCCGCCGCCTTCATCCGCCGTTCGATGCCGCGCAGGTAGGTTCGATGCTCCGGCGCCAGATAACCGGCCACTTCCAGCGCCGAGCCGCCGAAATCGCTCTCGCGCCGCAGTCGCACATAGCTCTCGGCCAGCAGATGGAGTCCCTTCTCCGGCGCGATCCGCGCCAGGAAACCGACCCGGAAAGGCGCGCTGGGAACACGCGCCGGCGGACCGTACGCCTCCGCATCGATTCCGAGCGGAACCACCCGCATCATGCGGTCGGCAATTCCCAGTTGACGCCGCCAGTAGTCCGCGCAGAATTCGCTGACCGCTACAAAGCCGTCCACATCCCGGATCTTGGCGCGGACGAGTTGCAGCGCCTCCGTTCGATACGGTTCGCATAACTGGCTGAGGAAGAGATCTTCGCCCTGCAACGTGCAGCAAACCGGCCGCTGCAACGCTTCGCGAATCGGCCGCGCCAAGCCGATCAACAGGGAATTGGGCAGGGTCACGATATCGGGCCGTTCTTCACTCCGAAGCCAGGCGGTCAACTGACGAATTTCCTTAAGCTGATAGCCATCCTCCCCGCGCAGCATGGAAACCGTCATCGCGCCCAGCCTATGTGGGTCGACCTGAATCGAGGTTCGCGACGCCAGCTTTAGCATCCAGGGCGCATTCCACAAGCGGTCCAGCAGTTTGTGAGCCTTGCGGAAGAATGCCGCCTCCTGGTCGAGGCAGACGCTGATCCCGTTCAGGAACACCTTCGGTTCGCTGACGTTCGGCTCGTCCGTGCGCGTGGGTGTATAGAGCGGGAGCAGGGTGATGTTGTGACCCTGCCTCTTGAGTTCCGCCGCGAGCGAATTGTCGCGGAGACAACTGCCGCAATACATTCGGGCAGCGCCGGCTGTGAGCGCGAGGATTCTCATAACCCTTTCGATGCGGACGTCGCGGTTTCTCCAAGTTTAGTACGAGTGCCCCTCACCGGATCACCTCCCGGCCAAAACTGGAGGGAACC
>CAWJLI010000119.1:0-5173 GCA_963843095.1 Bryobacterales bacterium | reverse complement strand
TTTTTGTAACCACTGGTTAGGGTCAGTTGTCTTGCTATTCTAGCGGGCGCGCTTGCAACAGGTCATCGGGCGGGGATGGTTGGGATCGAGGGAAGCATTCAGGCGCGATAGATTCGCTCGATTGTCAGCCCTGGAGGAATGCTGGACGGATCGAATACGACCTTGAAGTGCTCGAAAAAACCATGTCTTCCGAGGATTGCTGCGACCGATAGCTGGGCGGAGAACCCGGCAGATATCGGAATGATCTGGGAGGCAACATTCAGCTTGACGCGATGGTAGTAGACAAGACCCTTTGCTCCGCCAATTACTCCGCCGAGCGGCCCTTCGTCCCCCTCCTCGACCTTTAGCCCATGCGCCTTTCCAATGTCCGCGTGAAACAGGCATGAGGGAGAGCCTGAATCCACAATCGCTTCAAATTTCCGCGTGGGCGAGTGGCCGATTATAAGCGACACATTCAGTACTGGAATCCAGGACTCCCTCTCATTGCGGAATCCTGGTTGCGGTTTACTAATTGGGAAAACCTTGTAAGGAAAATGCAATTAAAGGACGAGTGGCAGCCACTCGTCGGGTGTTTTGACCAGGACCGGATCTTCGACGCCTTCACATTCTGCGGCCTTCACAGCTTCGGCGTAAGTAGATCCACGCCCAACAACTCGAGATTCGTCTTCGGAAAGCGCAATCCACGAATTTGGCTGAGCCTCGCGAAGAATGAGCGCTCTTTCTTGTGGGGACACATTGCCTCTCTTCGCCGAGCCTGTGGATAGCAACGCAATCGCTAGGCGAGCAACACCTTTATTGTACTGCAACCATTAATCGAACTATGCGTAGGGCTCGTCGCGCGTCCTGCGGGCTCCCTCGCGCAGTTGCCAGCCTGCGCGGCCGCCTTACCCCGCCAGCTTCTCGTACCGCGCCGTGACGTAATCCCAGTTGATCACGTTGGGGAACGCCTTGAGATACTCTGCGCGGCGGTTCTGGTATTTGAGGTAGTAAGCGTGTTCCCAGACATCCACGCACAGCAGCGGACGCCGCGCAGCCAGCAGCGGGCTGTCCTGGTTGGCAGCCGGATCGAGCGAGAGTTTATTGGCCGCATCCAGCGACAGCCAGGCCCAGCCGCTGCCGAACACGCCCAGCGCCGTGGCTTGCAGCTTGGTCACGAAGCCATCGACCCCGCCGAAGGTCTGCTCGAGCGCGGCCGCCAGGCGCCCACCCGGCTTGCCGCCCTTGCCGGCCGGCGCCAGCGTTTCCCATAGCAGGGAGTGGTTGGCGTGTCCACCGCCCTGGTTGCGCACCGCCGTGCGAACCGCGGCCGGCAGCGTGTCCAGCCGCTGCAAAAGCTCGTCCACGGTCATGCCGGCCAAAGCCGGCTCTGCGGCAACGACTTTATTCAGGTTGTCGACATAGGTCTGGTGATGCTTGTCGTGGTGGATCTGCATAGTCTGCGCGTCGATGTACGGTTCCAGCGCGTCGTACGCATACGGCAGCTTCGGCAGAGTGAACGGCGGATCAGCAGAAGGAACCGCGGCGGCAGCGGCGCCCACCGTCGCCAGTTCCAGCAATGCTCTTCGAGTCAGCATGGGTTACCTCTTGAGTGAGTCTATCACCGGTGGGGCATGCTTCAGCTTGCCAAGGCCCGCTTGCGGGCGCATTTTGTTGCACGCCTCGTGAGCGAACGCAACCATCGTCCGCGCGCTTCAGCCCCGCCGCGCCGCGCTCGGCTGATAGGCGATGGCGTCAATCTCCACCTTGGCGCCGGGCAGCGGCAGAGCGGCGGCGACGATGGTGGTGCGGGCCGGCTTCGCCTCGCCGAAGAATTCCGCGTATACCTCGTTCATGGCCTTGAAATCGGCGGCGTCGGTGAGATAAACCGCGCAGCGCACCACGTCTGCCAGCGACGCCCCGCAGCCGGCCAGGATATTGCGGATGTTGGTGAGCACCTGCCGCGTCTCCGCCTGCACATCGCCGGTGACGATCTGGCCGGTGATCGGGTCGATGGGAATCTGCCCGGAAACGTAGATGGTATCGCCGGCTCGCACCGCGGGCGAATAAGGGCCGCGCGGCGCGGGTGCGCCCTGAGGGTGGATGCGCTCGATCATGTTCAGAGTCCCTCCGCTTCCAGAAACCGTTCGACTTCGATCGCCGCCATGCAACCGGCGCCGGAAGCCGTGATGGCCTGGCGGTAAACCCGATCCTGCACGTCGCCGGCGTGGAAGACACCCGGAATATTCGTCCGCGCCCCGCCGTGCGAAAGGATGTACCCCTCGGCGTCGGTATCGATCTGCCCCTTGAAGATTTTGGTGTTGGGGATGTGCCCGATGGCGACGAAGAAGCCATCCACGTCCTGCTCCCACACCTCGCCGGTCTTGACGTTGCGCAGCCGCACGCCGGTGACCAGGTGTTTCGACGCGTCGTGCACTTCCTCCACCACCGTATTGGGGAGGAATTTGATCTTGGGATTGTGCTGCGCGCGGTCCAGCATGATCTTGGACGCGCGGAACTCCTCGCGCCGGTGGACTAGCGCGACTTCGCTGCCGAAGCGGGTGAGGAAGTTCGCCTCCTCCATGGCGGAATCGCCGCCGCCCACCACCATGATTTTCTTGCCGCGGTAAAAAAAGCCGTCGCAGGTGGCGCAGGAGCTCACGCCGTGGCCAATCAGCTTGTGCTCCGATTCCAGGCCCAGCCAGCGCGCCGAAGCTCCCGAGGCGATAATCACGGTCCGGGTTTCGATCCACTCGCCTTCGATGTTGAGGCGGAATGGCCGCACCGAGAAATCCGTATCGAGGACGGCGCCGTGGACATACTCGGCGCCGAAGTTCTCCGCCTGCCGCTTCATGTTTTCGACCAGCTCCGGACCGTTGATGCCCTCCGGGAAGCCGGGAAAATTCTCCACCAGCGTGGTCATCGAGAGCTGCCCGCCGGCTTCGTGGCCACTCACCACGATTGGTTTCAAATTAGCGCGCGCCGCGTAAATAGCCGCGGTATTGCCCGCGCACCCCGAGCCGATAATGACAACGTTTCGCATGGGAATCGAATGAGAAATTCAGCGTACCACAGACAGGAAGCTCCGGCGATCCGGGATCCGAAACAGGCACGGGACATCAGAGTCGTAACATCGTTGGCAGCGAGACCTGACCCTCTAGAAACGGAGTGGAGCGAGCCCCGGCAGGGGCGAAAGAAAATAGCCCAGTGCTCGCGCACTGGGCTATTCTCTGTCGTCCTGGCGGGCTCGTCCCCATGTATCCTCGCTGGCCAAGGGGATGCCTCAAAAGAGGCTGGCGCGGAGAGGAGCCATCAGTCAGACTGAAGGCGTGAAGGCATCGGCCGGCGTCTAATACGAGAAGGTCGCATGAGACGAATTCCGTTATTGGCGTCCGCAACGCGTAACATCAGCGCATATATGCTCTGCCCTGCCTGGATCCCTTTGGCCCTTTTTCTGCTGTGCGCGTCGTTGGCGCTGGCTCAATCCCAGGCGCCGCTCTTCAGGGCCGACGTCGACCTGCAATCGCTTGCCGTTCAAGTCACCGACAAGGAGGGTCGCGACGTTCGCGGACTCTCCGCGGCGGATTTCACCGTATTGGAGGATGGTCACCCGCAGAAAATATCGTTCTTCGGCGCGGAGGATCAACCCATCAGCCTGGTGGTCCTGCTGGATTCCAGCAGCAGCATGGAGTCCAGCAGGAAACTCGCCGGCGTGCTCACTCTGCTGGGCCCGCTCCTTCGCGGTAATCGGGCGGAGGATGAGTTCCTTCTGGCTCCGTTCACGAACCGCGTGGGGGCCTTCCAGCACCTCTCCGCAGACCAGCGCCTGAGTACTCCGGCAGCCGCTCTCCCGTCGCCGGGAGGGGGCACCGCCCTCTATGACGCCCTCGCCACCGGGCTATGCAACTTGCGGGCGGCGAGAAATCTCAGGCGGGCCGTGGTTGTGATCACCGACGGGAGCGATCAGCACAGCCGTTTGCGCTTGGAGCAGTTGATTCAACTGGCGAAATCTTCGAAACCACAGATCTTCATGATCGGGTTCTTCGACAAATCGGAGTACGAATACTACCGCACGAGCGGGAATACGGTGACCCTGGTCAGCGGACACGAAATCGATAACCCGCTCCACGTCTTCGACCGCATCGCCAAGGAAACCGGAGCCGAGTCGTTCTTCCCTGCGTCCGAGCAGGATCTGCGGAAGGTGATCGGACATATTCTCGGCATCCTGCAAGCGCAGTATACCGTCGCCTACTATCCGCGGAACCCCGGGAAGTACCGCCGGATTCAGGTGAAAGTAAACCGCGGCGGAGTCAACGTGGCAACGCGCCGCTCGGTCGGCTCCAACGAGACAGGTGAGGCGCCCGTTCACTTTTCGGCGACCTCGTGCGACGTGTCGCCCGTGGAGCATCCCTATCCCTGGGAGCCGCATGTGACCGAGAGCCCCAACCACACGCAGATCTACCAGGATGATTTTTCCGATTCGCGCAGCGGGTGGCCCAACCATGCCGGCTCCCTTTACGTGCCAGGAGCGTATGCACTCTCCAGGGCCGGCAAGTCCGCGTACGCCGATGAGGTAGGGCCGCATAGCGGGGCCTGGCTGTCGGCCACGACCATCCAGACTGTCCCCCAAAATGGCCTGAGCGGTTTGGACGAGGGTATCCTCGCAGCCTACGGCCCGTGGTGGCGGAACTTCCGCGCATCGGTATCGATGGAAGGCTCCGGCTCCGCGGCCTGGGGCATGGTTTTTCGTCTCAATGACGAAGGCTGCTATGTGTTGCTGCTTTCGGGCACTGAGAAAGGCGCGGACATCTCATATAAACTTGTGAGAAAAAGTTTCCCGAGCTATCGGGAAATCACGCTGATTCCGTGGACGCACATCACCGGGCCGGCCCTGGCGGCACTCCCCCCAATCCGGACGCAAAACCGGATTACCGTGGAGTGCAACCGCAACCGGATTACGATTCTGCTGAATGGCGAGCAAGTGACCGAGGCCGATGATCCGAGCTTCACGGAGGGCTATGTGGGTTTGGCGCACTACGGTTCCGGCCGCACCTTGTTCCGCGATTTGCGAGTGGAAAGCCTGCCCTCATCCGGCAGCCTGGAGCTCTCGCCGGGCATCAAACCTTAAGTGGGCGACTGGGCGATCTTCCGGCGGCGCTGGAAACATGCTTTCTGAGACGCCGGGCCACTGGAAGCC
>CAWJLI010000118.1:0-22307 GCA_963843095.1 Bryobacterales bacterium | reverse complement strand
GATGGGCGGCGTGTCGAGCGCGCGAGCCAGCTCGTCGGCGAGCTCCTTGGCCGTCTGAAAGCGACGGTTCGGGTCCCGCTCGAGAGCCTTTCGGAACCACGCGTCGAACGAAGGCGGCAGATCGGGGCGGAATCGGCTCGGCGTCGGGGAGGGGCGCGTGACGATGCCCGCGGGAAGGTCATCGCAACGCCCTGGTCGGTGTTCCAGACCGGCCGCCCGGTCAGGCATTGAAACGCCATGCAGCCGAGAGCCCAGAGATCTGCGCGATGATCGACACTTCCCTGCCCCTTCACCTGTTCCGGCGACATGTAGGCCGGGGTTCCGAAGACAGCGCCCTCACGCGTCAATCGCGGAGTTTTCTTGTCGGTGTCGACCGGCGAATATGATTACTTGGCGAGGCCGAAAAATCGAGAATTTTGGCTGATCTCCTCGGAGTCTTCGGTGGCTCACGAGGTGGATGTTCTCTGGTTTGAGATCGCGGTGCACGATGCCGATGGCGTGGGCCTTTGCGAGTCCCTTAGCGACCTGACCGATGATCCGAACGGTACGTTCGCGCGCATCCCCAGGTTGGTCAGTGTCCGATTCTGGCCCACGGTCTGGAGCTGGAGATCGGGAGCGAGGTCGGCAAACGGGTCGCGGCTCGGATAGTAGTTATATTGATCCTGCCGCACGAAGGCACCGAGCGTAAATACGGTGTGCGGATTGAGCAGCCGCGTCCAGGCGGGAGCGACGTTGTAGGTGCGGATCTGGGAACGCTGGTCCTGGGAACCAACCACCTGGCCGTTAGGGCCCAGGCCGTCATTGTCTACCACTAGTCCGGACCATGCGGTTGCGTTTTGGGCGTCGAACGAATTCGGCGTCTGAAACCACGAGCGGGTGAAGCCCAGGTTTAGATTGATGCTGTCCCCCTGGGAAGGCTTGAGATCGACCCGGTCGAAGAAGTTCTCTTCATTGCCGTGGTCGTGCATCACGGTGCTCTCCGGCCCATCCAAAAAACGGCCGCTCTGAAGGCCGTTAGCCGCGATAAAGTTGCCCCACGAGTTGCCACCGTAAGCGAGATTGAAGCCGCCGCCGCCGGTGCCGAAGCTGCCATAGGAGGCATCGATTTCGCCGTGCGGCTGCGTGACGCCCATGCCGGAACGCGTGGTCACTACGATCACCACACTGGTCTTATCGCCGAACTCGGCCGGCGGCGCGCCTTGGATCACTTCCATGGACTGCACGGAATCGAGCGGAATCTGATTCGAGAAGACCTTGCTCTGCTGGTCGGTGATCGGCTGGTCGTCGACCGCGAAGGAGTTCTCTGCGTGATCGCCGAGCCCATGAAACAGACCATTCGAATCGGCGGCGATGCCAGGGACACTGAGCGTCACCAGGGAACTAACCGACGAGGATTGGCTCTCCAGCGGCAGCGTGGCGAACAGGCCGCGATCGACATCGGTATGGGTGGTCGAAACGGTTTCCAGCAGATCCTGCGAACTTTCGACCTCCACGGTGGTTTTCGACTCGCCAAGCTGCAGGTTGATCTTCAGCTCAGTCGGCACCATGGTCCGAACATCGGCGTCCGCGACCGTCAATTGAAAGCCGGGAGCGCTGGCGGTCAGGTAATAGTTGTTGAATGGGACGTTGCCAAATGCAAAGTTGCCCTGGCTGTCGGTGGCCGTGCTCCGGCTGTAATGGGAAACCGGGTTCTGGATCTCCACCGCCGCGCCTTTGACCGCCGCGCCGGAAGGATCCAGGACCGAACCGCGGATGGTTCCCGAATTGCCACTGCTCGACTGCGCATAACTCAAGGCGCCGGTACCACATCCCAACACAAGGAAAACCACAGCACCGCATCCATATCTCGTCACGTCTATTGTCCCCCTCCAGTTCTCTATATTTTCGCACGGGCAATCGGCCGGCACCTAGCACAATTTGACGGGCGGGCGATAAAGGCCGCCCAATGAACTGCTCTTGCGAATGACCGGAATGTCTCAGTGAAAGCGCGGGGCGAAAACGCTGCGAGGGACTATCTGCTCAAGAACTGGCGCACGCCGCGGGCACGGCGTTTGCTGGCGATGAACTCCTGATTGTTACTCAGCGTGATGAGCCAGCGCTGACTACTGAGGGCACTCATCTTTCGCACGTGATCGACGTTGATCAGAGCGTTCCGGTGGATGCGCTCGAAGTTGGAGCGGTATAGGTATAGCCGCTGCTCGATGATCTCTAAGCGACTCAGTGGCCCGGTACTTTCTCTGGGCGGTGATGATCCACACTAACTCGCCCTCAGCCTGAAATGCGAAAATCTCACCCGCGTCGAGGAGAAAGTACTCTTCGCCGGCCTTGCCGATGATTTTCCGCGGACGCGGTCCCGGAGCGGGCGCTGCGATCTCCTGAAGTTGCGCCAGCCGGTCCACCGCCTGGCGCTCGCTGACGCGCCTGGCCCGCTCGACAGCTTGCCGCAATCGCTCCTGCGCGACGGGCTTGAGCAGGTAGTCGATCGCGCCGGCCTCGAACGCCTGCACTGCATAACTGTCATAGGCGGTGACGATCACGATCACGGGCATGTGTGACCCGCGCCGGATACCGCTCACAACTTCAAACACGCCCATAGCCGGCATCTGAAGGTCGAGGAGCACGAGATCGGGCCCGTGCTTGGCGATTTGCTCGAGCGCCTTTGCGCCGTTGTCAGCCTCGCCCACCACTTCCACGCCTTCGATCATTTCCAGTTCTTCGCGCAGCACCTGCCGTGCGATGGGCTCGTCGTCGACGATTAGCGTTCTTAAGGGCATGGCGCAGCGCTGCGGCTCAGGTCATTTTATGACTCCGAGGCGATCAATCCTACGGTTTTCCCATGAGCGGATGAGGAGATGCGGTAACAGGACTTAGAATGCCAGCGGACGGCATCGGCTACCACTGTGCCATTGGTGCAAGACGCCAATCCAAATGTGGCTGCCGTGATAACCGGAGCAAACGGGTCGAGTTCAGAATCGGCCGGGAGAGGACGCTGCCCATGACCTCTATCTGAAGTGCTTTCTGATTTCTTCCCGACCGGCCAGTTCCGCGCGTGCCTGTTCGATGGTATAGAGCGGTCTATCTCCGACAGGGTCGCCCGCCAATGCCTGCAGGCTTCCCGAGACCCACAACAGGGCACGAAGGGAAAACCGAGCTCGCGTGCCAGACCGCAGATGAACCGTTATCATCTGGTCTCCAAAGCGGTGCGCCGAATGGATTGGATTCCCTGCTTCGGGAAGTAATGTGAACTCCTGCACCCACTCTCCGTTCTCCAGAGCCCGATTGCCATCCATCATGTAACCAAGGACCTCAACCGCGGCGCCAGAGGCTATTACTGATCCAGCATCCAGCGCGTGAGTCTGATCTCGGAGTAGGCTCTCCCAGCCCAAAAGAGAAAAACCTGCGGTGTGACTCGCGACTGGAGTAAGTTCGTTAAGGTCCGGCTGAGTCGTGAACGCGATTATGGCGACGGTCCCTCCCCCTGGAATCATCGCAAGGGCAACTATCAAGGCGAGTGTTCGAACTTCATGGGCCCGTGAAATGGCAACGTGCTTCTTCCTGCCGATTCCAACGCGCACGGAATAAAGATTACCCGATCGAAGCGCTTCAGCCGAGTAATTTCCGACAGCCGGGCTATGATGGGCGATGAGCGACCGAAGCTCGCCGATCAGCGGGCTGGCCCTAATCGCCGAGTAAATCAAAGACGCCATCCGAGCCCGCCGCTGCTGGCGTCAGTAACCACACCTATACATGGCAGCTGCGCAGTAGTCGCCAAATAGGTACCATCGCCCGGCCAATGGCTGAGCCACTTCGACGATGAGAAGGCCACAATCCCGTCCCGTAGTCCGACAGGTTCGAACGTGACAGGCCTCATCAGCCTGTTCCACTCGCCTCAAAAATGGAATCCTAGCGTCACCGTGATGGCGCGCGGCGTGACGTAGTGAGTGCCGCTGAAAGTTGACAGGAAGTTGTACAAGGCTTCCTTGTTAGTTAGATTCACCACCGTCAAACGGGCGCTCCACTTGTGTTTGTCGCCGCCGAAAAGGTTGTCGTGGCCCAGTGCAACGTCGAAAAGATTGCGCGGCGCGACGCGCGGCGGGTTCAGGTCGTCATTCTCCGTGCCGGCCGCCGGTATCTTGAGTAGCGTGGACCCATACTGTGACGCGAGGCAAAGGCCGGTGGGGCTGATTGGTGTGGTCGCGGTGGCGTGCACGCCGCCGCAATAGAGCCCCGCCTGGAACTGCTGGTCCGGCGTCAAGTTGGAAACGTCCACCACCGAGTCCGTCCCGTCCGGTCCATTCGCGCATTCGCCGCCAGCGCACGGCACTGGCCCCGCGACCAGTCCGCTGTCGTACCGCCAGTTGAAGCCCATCCACGGGCCCTTCTTCCAGGGCTGGTATTGCACGTGCGTCGTCTGGTTGAAGTTCTCGTCGTGGTCGATGCGGAATACCGTCGCGCCGCCCGGCGTGGCGCCGATGCCGCTGATCTGCGGCGTAAAGAAGCGCGCCGCCACGTGAGAGAAGACCACGTACGCGGTCAGCCCGTGGTAGTTCGGCATGCTGGCGCGAACTGCATAACCGGGAATCTTGGAGCGGTCCCATTCGATGGGAAAAGTGATCGGCGAGGCCCCCAGCACGCTGAAGTCGTAAGCTTTGTGCGTGTACTTCCAGATGTATTCGCCGTCTATCACCAGGTATTTTCCAAATGCCTGCTGCAAGCCGGCGTGGAATTCGTTGCGCCAGCCTGGACCCAGCGGGGCAGTCTCGCAAGGTCCCGTAGCCGACATGATGGCGTTGATCACCGGATCGTTACAGCCCAGACTGGAGAGAACCAGGTTCTCGTTGAACGGCGTTTCGAGCGAGCGGGCATAGGAAATCCGCAGCACGGTTCCAGTGGGCTTAATATTGTAGGCAATCCCCAGCCGCGGCTCCGGCTGGCTGGCGCTGGTGATGCCGCGGTAAACATCCTCGCGGAACCCCACGTTGAACGACCAGTTCTTGATCGTGATGCTGTCCTGTATAAACATGCCCACTTCACGAATGTCGGCATGGCCGTAATAGTGATACAAGCCGCTCGTCGAGTTCGGGCAACCGTCGGAGGCGGGCAAGGGCCCTGTCCGTGTGAGATCGTAGCATCCGAGCAAAGGGTTGAACGCGGGATTCGGCTGCAGCGCACCCGTGCATTGCGATGGATCGGTCAGCGACGCGAGTGTATTCGGACTGCCGTCGGCATTCAGGCAAACCGCGTTGGTGCCGGGATCGATCAGCCCCAGGGCGTCCTTCTCCGTGATGATGGTGTCCTGATAGGTCACGCCCGCCTTGATGTTGTGCACACCCCTCACGTAGGACACGCTGCTGCGCGCGCCAAGGTTAGTCAACCGGCGATTCTGCCCGATGGTCTCGGACTGCAGGTCGGGAATCAGGTCCGCGAACGGATTTCCGCTCGGGTAATAGTTGTATTGATCCTGCCGCACGAAGCCGCCGAGTGTGAATACGGTGTGCGCATTCAGCAAGCGCGTCCAGGCCGGCGCAACGTTGAACGTGCGGATCTGGGAGCGCTGGTCGGTCGAGCCCACCGGCACGCCGTTCGGTCCAAGCCCTCCGTTATCCGCCACCAGCCCGGACCATGCGGTTGCGTTCTGGGCGTCGAACGAATTCGGTGTCTGGAACCACGAGCGCGTGAAGCCGAAGTTCACATTAATGCTGTCCGCCTGGGAAGGCTTGAGGTCCACCCGGTCGAAGAAATTCTCTTCGTTGCCGCGGTCGTGCATGACGTTGAGTTCCGGCCCGTCCAGGAAGCGTCCGCTCTGGAGTCCGCTGGCGGCGATAAAGTTGCCCCACCAGTTGCCGCCGTACGCGAGGTTGAAGCTGCCGCCGCCGGTGCGGAAGCTGCCGTAGGTGGCGTCGATTTCGCCGTGCGGCTGCGCGATGCCCAGCCCGGAGCGCGTCGTCACCACGATTACGAGACTGGTCTTGTCGCCGTATTCGGCCGGCGGTGCGCCTTCGATCACTTCCATCGACGCCACCGAATCGAGCGGAATCTGATTCGAGAAAACCTTGCTCTGCTGGTCGGTGATCGGCTGGTCGTCCACCGAAAACGAGTTCGACGCGTGATCGCCGAGTCCATGGAACAGACCGTCGGAATCGGCGGCGACGCCGGGAACGCTCGCCGTCACCAGCGAACTAAGCGATGAGGATTGGCTGTCGAGCGGCAGTCTGTCGAACAGCGCGCGATCGACATCTGTGTGCGTGGTCGGAACGGTTTCCAGCAGATCCTGCGAACCTTCCACATCCACCGTGACTTTCGACTCGCCAAGCTGCAGGTTGATCTTCAGCTCGACCGGAACCGATGTCCGGACGTTGACGTCCTGGACGCCCACCTGGAAGCCGGATGCGCTGGCTGACAGATGATAGTTGTTGAACGGGACGTTGGTGAACTCGAAGTTCCCCTGGCCATCGGTTGCCGTCCTGCGGTCCAGTTGCGAAACCGGGTTCTGAATCTCCACCACCGCGCCCTTCACCGCCGCGCCCGAAGGATCCAGAACCGTACCCCGGACGGAGCCGGCACTGCCGCTGCTCGACTGCCCATAACACAGAAAGCCGGAACAGCATCCCACGGCAAGCAAAGTGAGAGTAACCCTCGCGTATCTCATCATCTATGTCTATTGTCTTGGGCGAATTGGCCGAGCCCTAGGACAATTCGATCAGCGGGCGGCTCAAACCGGCAAGCGGGCTACTCTCGGCGATGAACGGACTGCGCAATAGTGGGGCAGGCGTTTTCGCCTGCCGACCCCTAAATAGAGGGACGCGTCATTCGCTGAGAAGCTGTCTCAACCCATGCGCCCGCCGTTTGCTGGCGACGAACTCCTGATCGTTGTCCAGCGTAATCAGCCAGCGCTGGCTGCTCAGCGCGCTCATCTTGCGAACGTGATCCACGTTGATCAGCGCGTTGCGGTGGATGCGCTGGAAGCTGGAACCGTCCAGCCGCTGTTCGATGACTTTCAGCGTCTGCGTCGCTAGGTATCTCTTCCGCGCTGTGACGATCCACACCAGGTCGCCTTCCGCCTGAAACGCAAAAACCTCAGCCGCATCGAGGAGAAAATATTCCTCGCCGACCTTGCCGACGATCTTTCGTGGACGCGGCCCCGCTCCCGGCGCTGCGATTTCCTGAAGCTGCGCCAGCCGTTCCACCGCCTGGCGGCCGCTGACGCGGCTGGCCCGCTCGACGGCTTGCCGCAATCGCTCCTGCCCCACCGGCTTCAGCAGGTAGTCAATGGCGCCGGCCTCGAACGCCTGGATCGCGTAGCTGTCATAGGCCGTCACGATCACGATCGCCGGCATGTGAAACCCGCGCCGGATCGCGCTCACCACTTCGAACCCGCTCATGCCCGGCATTTGCAGGTCGAGCAACACCAAATCGGGCTTGTGCCTGGCAATCTGGTCGAGCGCTTGGGCGCCGTTGTCGGCTTCTCCAATCACCTCCACGCCATCGATCAATTCCAGTTCCTCGCGCAGCACCTGGCGGGCGATGGGCTCGTCATCGACGATTAGTGTTCTCAGTTGCATGTGCGTTCGGAGCCGCGACCACATTCGGAGCCGCGACCAAAGGGAGCGGTCAACGCCGATCCAACCGGTCATTGCATCACAGACCTTACGAAACAATTCTCACATGAGTTGTCGCCGGGATGGAAAGTTCGGCGGCGGCCATGCCCAGTGGCATGAAGGAAACGCATCGGAGCCGCGACCACATTCGGAGCCGCGACCAAAGGGAGCGGTCAACGCCGGTCCAACCGGTCATTGCATCAGAGGCCTTAAGAAACAATTCTCACATGAGTTGTCGCCGGGATGGAAAGCTCGGCGGCGGCTATGCCCGGCTTGAACGTGAGGCGCAGCCCGGCGGCGGAGCCATAACAGATTTCCAGCCTGCGCCGCAAATTGTCGAGACCAACTCCCGTGCCCGGACTGCCGGCGGCGTCGCCCGAAGAGCTGTTTTCCACCAGGATGCGCATCTGCCCACCCTCGAGTTCGCCGTGAATCCGAACGTAGCCAGGCTCGGCGCTGAGCGCTACGCCGTGCCGGATCGCGTTCTCCACCAGTGGCTCGACCGATAGCGCTGGAATGGGTATTTCGAGCAGCGCCTCGTCCACGTCGATCTCCACCTTCAGCCGGTTGCCCAGGCGCGATTGCTCCACCTCCAGATAAGCGCGCACAATCTGCATTTCCTGCGCCAGCGGCACGAAGGTCTTCTCCGATTGCAGGAAGTAGCGAAAGATCTCCGCCAGGTTGAGCACCATGCGGCGGGCGTGAGCGGCTTCGCGCGGTATGGTGCCGTACACGGCGTTGAGCGCATTGAACAGAAAATGCGGATTGATCTGCGATTGCAGGGCGCGCAGTTCGCCCTGCGAGACCAGCCGCTCCATTTCCCGTCGATGCAGCGATTCCACCTTTTCGGAGATCTCCACGGCGGCCCGCGCCAGCATGTCGAAATCTTCGCTCAGATAGCGCCGTCCGCCCTCGCGACGGCCAAGCAGAATGAGCCTGCCACTGCCCGCGCCGAGCCGCACCGGTACGACCGTTTCCGCCCAGTCCCACCGGCGCAGCCATGCCGTGTCGGCGATGGCGCTTGCCGGTGCCGGGGCGTGCAGGTTTTCCGCGCCCGCGATCTCCGCCCCGCCCGCGATTGCGTGTTGGGGCGTTCGCACGGCGTCGGCCATGGCGGAAGCGGACCACTCGAGGAGCGGATCTTCCTCGGTGAAAGGAGGGCAATCCTTGATGCGGCCGGCCAGGCCGGCCATGCCGCTCTGCCGGAAAACCACCCCCGTCAGCCACGCCTGCACCAGGTTGCGCAGCCAGGCAAAGAACACCAGAATCAGGCAGACGCTGATCAGTAATGCCGCTTCGTGCAGCGGATCGGCAATGCGCTCTACCAGCAGCAGGCGGAAGGCGGCGGCGATCACCAGCAGCGTCAGAATGCCAGCCAGCAGCGCGTTGGCGAGGAACCGGATGAAGGCGTCGAGCAGCACGAAGCGATAATCCTGTAGCAGGATAAACAGTGCCAGCGGAATACCGGCGTGGTGCACCACCAGTTCGCTGGCCCAGGCCTGGCTGCCGTGGCCCACCCCGAAGTGGACGAAAGACATGGCAAACAAGGCCAGGCACATGGCCGCCAGGATGCGGATTCCGCCCGGGCGCCGGCTGTAGGCCGCGCTGGCGGCGGCCAGGCCGGTCAGCAACAGGAAACCGATGGTGGTAACCAGCAGCGCGGCCTGATGCCAGGCTGCGGCGTTGCCGCGTATCTCGACGAAATGCATGGCCGAAGCGATCGCCCCAAGCACGTAGCCGGCGATCACCAGGCCGCGGTTCCGGCCGCCCAGCGAGATGTGCAGTAAGACCGCCGGGAGCAAGGTAAGCGTGGAAAAGCTGCACGCCACCAGGACACCTTGCACCGCGGCGGGCAGACCCGGCCAGGTTAGCACCACCAGCGATCCCAGGTTCCACAGCAGCGATAGCGCCGCCGCCAGGCCCGGCAGGTACCGCCCACGCGAACCCGACCAGCCGCGGCCGCTATACAGCAGAACCAGAAAAATCGCGAAGATCAGCGCACCGGCCGCGTGACCCAGAATGTTGATCAGCAGAGGTTGGTTCCATCCAGGCATGGCGCGCAGTCTTGCACCTTCATCCTAGATCAATACTCTTCCTTTGGTGGCGTCAGGCTGTCGAGCGGGTGCGCAACGCAAAAATGGTGGCCTGTTGTATTCCGAGGAAATCCGCTTGTATCTGAGCGTATAGGTACGCAAGGCGTTGGCGCCAGCCCGAAGGGCGAAAGACAGTAGCCCACGGCGCAAGCCGTGTGGAACCTAATTGCTCCCCGCCAGCCCCGGAACGGGGCGGAAGACTGTCGGCGAGAGCCTCTTCCGCCCCGTTCCGGGGCTTGTCCACACTGCCGACCTATCCCGACGGCTCGCGCCGTGGGCTATCTTCTTTCGCTTCTACGGAGCTTAACGGCGTGCCTGACGCTCGAAAGAAGATCCACTTCTGTGTCGTGCACCCCTGTCGAGTTGAGCCGGTAGCGCTGGCGGTCTTGCCGCCGGTGCCTGTTGTCCCGCCGGCATCAGCCGCAGGCAACCATAAGCTGGCGGCCGCGGGCACCGGCGGTGCGGAACTCGTGGCTGGCGATGCAGACGAAGATCCAGCCGGGCGCGCGCCACGCCGGTTTCGCTTTAATTGTCCACTGCAAGGGCGTGACACCGTCGAGCGGAACCGGCCACGCGATCGCCAGATCCAACTCGGCGACCTGGGAGGGGAGTTCCTCGGAGATCCGCAGCCGCAAAGCCCGACTGCTGATCTCGATGGTTTCTCCGGCGCCCGTCTGCACCAGGCGGTCGTCCGCATACGCCCGGTATCGAAACACCAGCTTGATGGGATACCACCTGCCCACCGAAATGTTCGGGGCCATCCGCGGCCGGACACTCTGGCCGCCGATCACGGGCCGCTCTCTTTTGCCGCCTAACCTCATGGTGGATAGTGAGAACCGGCCGCGGATCGTTTCAAGAGGCACGGCTGTCCCGCCGGTTGGGGTTCGGCGCAATTGTCTACTATACTGAACAGGACACAAGGCGGACAGGTTGGATTTTCATATTTTTGACGCAGCTTACGTGGACCGGTTGACGCAAGGCGACCCGGATACCGAACTGCATTTCAGCAGCTACTTCGGGCGGTTGCTCACCTCCAAGCTGAGGGTGCGCAGAATCGCGCCGCAAATGGCCGAGGATGTGCGCCAGGAGACGTTTCTGCGCGTGTTGCGAACCCTGCGCCAGGGGCAAGGCGTCACGCAACCCGAAGCTTTTGGCGCCTTCGTCAGCGCGGTGTGCAATAACGTGCTGCTGGAAACGCTCACCAAGGAGTCGAAGCACCCGGCGATTCCCGAGAACGCGCCCGAACCGGCCGATGAGCGGGTCGATCTGGACGCCTCGCTGATTACCGAACAGCGCAAGCGCCTGGTGGCGCGGGTCCTGGATTCGCTCCCCGCCAAGGACCGCGAGGTCCTGCGCATGGTGTTCCTCGAGGAAGCCGATCGCCAGGAAGTTTCCCGGCGCCTGGGCGTGAGCGCCGAGTATCTGCGGGTTCTGCTGCACCGCGCCAAGAGCCGCTTCGAAGAGGAGCTCAAGCGCACGCGCGGCGAGTTCCTCCGCACGCTGGCTTTTTTTGCCTTCGCGGCGGCGTGAACCGGTAGGGCATGCTTTAGCTTGCCAACGCCCGCTTGCGGGCGCGTTCATCTCCGGCGCGCCGGACCCCCTGTGGTAACCTGGGAATTCCTTACGATGGTGCAGACCAGGTCTCTCCCCCGTATATGCATCGCGCTGGGCCTGCCGGACGTTCCGAGCTTGCTCGCCCACGCGCGTCGTGAGGCTGAGTCGGGCGAGACGTTCCTCGAGTTTCGCCTCGATTTCCTCGATCGGCCGATGCAGGGCGCCTCCGCCATCCGCGGCTTCCTCGACAAGTTCCCCGATACCCTCGTCCTGGCCACCTGCCGGCGGCACCAGAACCACGGAAAGTTCAACGGCAGCATCGAGGATCAGATGGCCGTGCTCGATGAGGCCGTCCGTTGCGGGGCGCAGGCGGTGGATGTCGAGATCGAAAGCGCCGAGGCCGCCCAGGAGCGCCTGCACCAGTTCCGCGGCCGCGCCCAGGTCATCGTGTCGTACCACAACTTCGAAGCCACTCCGGCGCTCGATCTCGTGGTGGCGCGCATGATGCGCGTGCCGGCCGATGGGTACAAGATCGTCACCACCGCGCGCAAGCCCTCCGACAACATGCGCGTGCTTGCCGCCGCGCGTGCGCTTCCCAAGCTCAGGCTGGTCGTGCTGGCCATGGGCGAACTAGGCTTTCCCACCCGCGTCCTGTCGCCGATTTTTGGCGGCGCCTTCACCTATGCCGCGCCGCTGGTGGCCGAAGGCACCGCGGCGGGCCAGGTCAGCGGCCATCATCTGCGCCATCTTTACCACGTCGAAAGACTGGCCAAGGCGACCAAAGTTTACGGCGTCATCGCCGATCCCGTGCGCCATTCCATCTCGCCCTCGGTGCTCAACCGCGCGTTTCAGTCGCGCCGCACCGACGCCGTGTACCTTCCCTTCCTCGTCACGCCCGCCCACCTGCGCGATTTCTTTACCATGGCGGAACGTCTGCCCCTGGCCGGCTTCAGCGTCACCATTCCGCACAAGCAGAAAGTGATTCGCTACCTGGATGCCGTCGATCCGCTGGCCAAGCGGATCGGCGCCGTCAACACCGTCTGGCGCAAGGCCGGCCGCTGGCGCGGCGCCAATACCGACGTAACCGGCGTCACCACCCCCCTGGCGCGTCTCCTGCGGCTGCAGAAATCCTCGGTGCTGATTGTGGGCAACGGCGGCGCGGCCCGCGGAGCCGCCTTCGCGCTCTCCGATGCCGGCGCCAAAATCACCCTCACCGGCCGCAACCCGGACCGCGTGCGCGCGCTGGCCAAGATCTGCGGCGCCGAGGCGCTGGCCAAGGAGCAACTCGAAGGGCGCCATTTCGACGCCGTGGTGCATGCCACGCCGCTCGGCATGTTCCCGCACGTGGACGACTGTTTTTTCGATGGCTCCATTCCGGCCGACGTCGTCTTCGACATGGTCTACAATCCGCTCGAAACCGCCCTCCTCCGCCGCGCCAGAGAACAGGGCAAGACCGCCATTCCCGGCCTCGACATGTTCATCGAACAAGCCGTGGGCCAATTTGAGATCTGGACCGGAGAGACCGCGCCGCGTTCCGTCATGCAAAAAGCGGCCATGGAGGCGTTGGACCACCAATCCAGCGGAGCACCGGGAAAATGAGACTCACCAGGCGGCAACTGGCAACCGTGCTGGCGCCGGCAGTGGCCCTGGCCGAAACCGCGGCCCAGCCGGCCGCGGCGCCACCGGACGAGGAACTGCGCGCGGCGCGCAATCGCGTCAAAACCAACGGCGAAACTCTGGCTGGCCAGCCGGTGCCCATGGCAACCGAGCCCGCCTTTCAGTTCAAGGTGTGAGCCATGGCCGCCCCCGGCAACGACGTTTTCTTCGCCACCATAACCGAGCTGAACGCCCGCCTCGTCAAGAAGGAGTTTTCCGCCGAGGAACTGGCCCGCGCTTTCGCCGAACGCCTCGAGCAGCTCGGCCCGCGCTACAACGCGCTGGCGCTGTCGCTCAAAGAGCAGGCCCTGCGCCAGGCCCACGCGGTGGATAAGGACTTCAAGAACGGCCGCCTGCGCGGCCCGCTGCAAGGCGTCCCCTATGCGGTCAAGGACCTGCTGAGCTACGCCGGCCTGCCCACCACCTGGGGCGCCAAGCCCTATGCCGCCCAGGTGTTCGATTACAACGCCACCGTGATTGAAAAGCTGAATAGCGGTGGGCGCCGTGATCACCGGCAAGCTCTCCATGGTGGAACTCGCCGGCGGCGGCGGATACCGTTCCGCGGCGGCTTCGCTCTTCGGGCCGGGACTCAATCCGTGGGACCGCACGCGCTGGTCGGGCGGTTCTTCGAGCGGCCCGGCGGCGGCGGTGGCGGCCGGCCTGGTGCCCTTCGCCATCGGCTCGGAAACTTCCGGCTCCATCGTCACGCCGGCCGCGTTCTGCGGCGTGACCGCGCTGCGGCCCACTTACGGGCTGGTCAGCCGGCATGGCGCCATGGCGCTTTCCTGGACGCTCGACAAGCTGGGGCCGTTCGCCCGCTCGGCGGAGGACTGCGGACTGATCCTGCAAGTGATCGCCGGCAAGGACGGCCAGGACCCTGGCTCGGCGGGCAAGAGCTTCTATTACACGCCGCAGTACGCGCGCCCGCTCGCCGAATTGCGCATCGGCTTTGCCGCCGCGGATTTCGCCGACCGCCCCGACGCCGCGGCGCGCCCCGCCTTCGCCGCCGCCCTCGAGACTCTGAAGGCGTGCGGCGTCAAACTGGTGGAAGCCACGCTGCCGGCGTATCCCTATGGCGCGGTGCTCTCAGCCATTCTGGGCGCCGAGCAGGCTTCCATCTTCGAGCCGCTGATCTCGAGCGGCCAGGTCGACGAGCTGGCCGACCCGTCGCAGATTGCCGGTTTGAAGGCCAGCCTGGAAATCCTCGGCCAAGGACTATCTGAAAGCGATGCGCATCCGCCGCCTGTTGCAGAGCGCGATTCAGTTGATGTGGGGCGACCTGGATGCCGTCATCGCTCCCGCCCGCACAGGCATTGCGCCCAAGGTCGATCAGCCGCTTTCCCCGCCGCCCGGCGCGCCCGGCTTCCACGAACCGCGACGCGACGCCGCACCGCCGCACCCGCCGGCTTCGGCGCCATCGTCCCCGCCGGCAACTTAGCCGGCCTGCCCTGCCCTCGTCTTACCCTGTGGCTTCGCCGATAACATGCCCGTCGCCATCCAGTTAGTAGGTCCCCCCTGGTCCGAGAACACCCTCCTAGCCCTCGGCAAGGAGTTTCAGACGCGGACGGATTGGCATAAGCGAAAGCCGTCGGGGGTGTAAGCAGCCGCGGCTTTTCCCCGCTTTTCCTCTGCCGCTAGCTTTTGGCGTCGACAGGCCCTTGGCGGTAGCCGAAGTGGCCGCAGATCTTCTGCATAAAGCTCTGGACTTCGGCAAAGACGCCGCTGTCGGAATTGAGCTTGTCGATTGCCGCGGCAATCCACTCCTGCTTGTCCGCCGGACCATCGCGCCACCAGCCCTCAAGTTCGCCGCGCGGCACCAGGAAAAGACCGACGCTGGCGCACTCCTCAATGAGCCTTTTCGAGTCCTCGCGAGCACCACCTTTGAGCCTATCGATGCCGTATTTCTTTGCCTCACTCCAATCAGCAGCGTTTTCCAAAAGGTCGGATCCTTTGCGCTTCGACTCCGAGGACAGCCGTTTCTCCGCCTCGACGTTGGTAATAAGCAGTCTGAATTCGTCTGCGAAATCAGGGATCGAGAGTACCGCACCCTGATCGCCCAACTGCGATACCACCGCATTGTAAAGCGATTTGTCAAAAGGCCGGTCGCCTGCGAGTGCTCTATAGACTGCCGAAAACTCGGCATAGTTCCTGAGCAGATCCAGGTCGGCGATCACGGCTGTCGGGATCTGCAGTCGCTGATACGCACTCGCGAGTTTTGCCAGTGCTCCCTTTCCGCCACCGTGGACAAAGTATAGGTTGATGGGTCTAGTGAAACTAGAGGCAACGTTCGCCAGGACAGACTCGTAGAACCTCGCGTCCGCGTCCGCCTCACAGATCACGATGCCTTCGTAAAACAAGCCCGCGATGGCCTGCGAAGACCGTAGCTAGGGGCTTGACCAGAATTGCTGAAGGTCTTCTGAGCTAAGTAGGGACGCATGATTCAATGACCCCCGTCGTTCGATGCGGCAGATCGCAATTCTCTGTGATGCAGTGAGGGCTCCCCTTATGAAATCCGCGCTGTGGGTTGCGACTATCGCCTGCCGTTGCTGCTCGGTGATGAGCCTTCCGAGAACCTCACCAAGACGCTCGGCCTGTGGCGGGTGCAAGAATGCCTCAGGCTCATCAATCAGAATGACGGGGTGTAACCCTACGTGCGCCGCGATCACGGTCGTGACGAAGCTCCGAATGCCATCGCCGAGTTTTTCGAGACGAGGCAACTGGTTTAGACGCCGGAGGTAGGCAGGGGATACCCGGTCTTCGTCGCCGGTGACAGTAGGCGCATCACCAACGTGAAAACCTACCTCGGATCCGCCACCCCAGTTAATTATTAGATCGGCGCCAAAGGCGGCCCTCAAGATACTGCTCACTCGTTGGTAGATGGACTCGTCCTTCTGAAGCCAGTGAATACCGGCAGTCGGCAGATCACCACCGAGTACATCCAGACGACGAGCCGGATTTGCATATGTAAGTCGTCTCTCGGTATCTAGCCTCTGGATGAGGTGCTGCCAGAACACCCGATAAAAGTCCTGCGGCGAAGCATTGCGGGGACCTCGCCATCTCTCCGAATTCCCAAGCGAGATTGCTATCTGTCCGTTCGACACATCGGTGATCGTGAAGATGCTTCCCATTGCATTGAGCAACTCCGCCGAGGGCGCATCCTGGAACTGGGCGGAACTCAGGACCAAAGCCTGCATCTGCTCATGGTGGGGCGCAAGCCACGATTCGATCTCCCGAAGTGCAGCACTCTTGCCGCTGTTGTTTGGGCCAACAAGTAAGAGCAGACTGACATCCGAAAGCTGAGTTGCGTCACCGCCGCTAAATACAAGAGACTTGATTCGGAATTCGCTGAATGCCATCCCCCCGTAACCTCCGTCCTGAATTGTCCGTATCCTCGTCGCAAGCCGCAGGGCGGCCCATCCTCAACCCTCGCGTAATGTTCAGCAGCGCTCTAATCAGACGCTCGGGTCTGGTTCCGAGCAAAGTCCATTTTCGCATGAAGAGGCGGACAGGAATAACGGCGAAACCGGGACAGCCTGATCCGCATGATCCATCCGCCGCTCCCTCACCACGCGCGCAAAAGACAATCCAACCCGTAAATCTGTAACGCTTGCGCTGACTGCTCCACCATCATGATGGAGGAATAATCGGAGATGTTTACCATAACTGGAACTGTGGCGGCCGCTGGCAAGTACCTCGTGACGGGAATGCCGGTGGATACGCAATCTAACACCCCGCTGAAGCTGGCTTTCGAGAACAACACCGCGGGCACTAACCTGGCTCTGTGTGCCGGGTCGGACGCGGACTTCAGCGCAGGGCAGCCAGGGATACGGCTGTCGGACTCGGGCGGTCCGGGGTTCAAGTTCCTGACCATCATCGACGCCAGCGCTCTTTCGGGCAAGATCATCTATGTGCTGCGGGAAGTAGGAACCGCATCCTCGCAGTTCACGCTCACGGTGGACTAGAGCGTCGCGACGAATCGCGACACGGCGCGCAGGACTGCCGGCCCCGTCCGACAAAACCGCGAAAAGCGCGCGCTAATCCGCATCGCCGATGGGGGAAAACTAGTCGGCGCCCCCAGCCCGCCTCACCCACCAGCCCGCAAGGGATTGACTATCTTCAGGCCAGCGAAGTCTCTCTCGTTATCGGTGACAACCACGCAATCATTCGCTTCGGCGACCGCCGCAATGATCATGTCGAGCGGGTTCCGTGGCCGTCCGCTCGCCGTCCCGCCGGCCATCAGCCGCGCCCAGACCAGAGCGGCCTTCTCGTCGAACGGGAGAACCCGGCCGGCGAACAGCGCTGGCGGACCCTCGCGGCCTGCGAACCAACGCTCCAATTCCTTGCGCTTCTTTCCGGCAGCTTTCTCCAGGATCCCGCGCCATATCTCGGCGACAGTCAGAGCGGCGATGAACAGGTCCTCGTCGGCTTGCCCGGCCATCCAGGTAATGAGGGCGTCCGATGGCACGGGCTTGGTGACGTTACTGATGATATTGGTATCCAGGAGATACCGGCTCACAAATCGACCGTGCGGGCAGCCGCCGGGCGGCGCAAATCCAAATCGGCGCCAACCAGGGGCGACCGGCGCAACGCACTGAGGATGCCCCCCTTCTTCGGCTCTCCCCCTGAGATGGTGCGGCGTACCGCGGCACGAATCTGCGCCGAATCGGCTCCGCAGCCGGCGAGCTGCCTGGCGAGCGATCGGATCAGCTCGCGATCGGCGTCGAGCCCGAGAACTTCGAACCGGGCCATCCCACGCCGCGTGAGGCGCTTCCGGTAGTTCTTCAGGGCCCGCTTCTGCGGCGTGATGCTCATCCTCGAATCCTCTTGTTTATGTCCAGCAATATATCCAGATCATAGCACGAGCGGCAACTGAAATGTCGCGACGAATCGCGACACGGCGCGCAGCACTGCCCGCCCCGGCCGACGCAACCGCGAAACGCGCGCTAATCCGTATCGCCGATGAGGGTGATCGAACCGATGCCGCCCTGCACATCGACGCGCACTTTGACTTTCGCCGTGGCGTACGCGTCGTTCTCCCAGTGGCCGCCTTGCTTGGTGAGTCCGCGGGCTTTGATCTCGCCGATGCCGCCGTTGGCGCTGGCGTAAACACCGGCGCCGGCGGGCAGCCGCACTGTCGCCTCGCCGATGCCGCCCTGTATGTGCACGTTGTAGTCGTGTTGCGGCCGTCCGCGCAGGTCCAGGTTGAGACTGCCTACGCCCATCTGGACATTCACCGACCGCAGGTTCAGAGAGCCAAGGTCGAGTTGCGCTTCGCCGGCGCCGCAATTCACTCCGAAGTCGAGCGCCGTCTCCCGGTTGAACCGTAGGTCCCACTCGTACTTTGCTTGGCCTGGGTTGAAGTTAACGTGATCGTTCTTGCCCTGGTCGATGGTCAGCGTTCCCGCCTCGTACTTCACAGTCGGCTTCCTCCAGGGCGGCGCATTGTAAGTAAAGTAGGCCTGCAGCAGTTTCTCCGTGCCGCTGCCCACTTGCAGTTTGCCGGCGCCCATGTTGAGGTTGACTTTCACCACCTCGCTGCGGTCCCTGTCCAAATGAAAGGAATCGTACTGGAGTGGACCTGCAGGACTAGTGTTAATGATACAGCCCGCCAGGCATAGTACCGCCCAGACGAGCAGCATGCTCTTCGCGATCACGGCGTCTCCTCGCACCGGCCAGGTGAGACGCGCCCGTCCGGCTGTGCAACCAGCACCTACAACTACGATACGCTACGAAACCGCCGCATGTTCCTTCGCTTGCCAGCCCGTTCCCGCCGCCTGCATCCCGAGTTTTCTGCAACGCGGCGTGTAGCCCGTCCCAGCCCTGTTGTGCCATTCGGAACGTATAATGGTCCAAGAAATAATAAGACAAGGACGTCGTAATATGCTTTTTCTTGCCAGCAAGTCCTTTCCTTGCAATAGCTTTTGGCCGGCCGCCGAAATCAAAAAAAACTATTGCAAATGAATCCGCAGTTAAGTATTCTGGTTATGGATGGACTAGTACCTGCATAACGTCAACGACTTTGAGATTTGAATGATCGTTAGCATCATCATCGCGGTGTTTTCGAGCGCGCTGCTCCTCTACTGGTTTCGCTATAGCTGCATCCTCATGCTGCGGAATTCCAGCCTGGAGACCTCGACCATGGCGGTGGATTCCCAATTCAGTTGCCGGCAGGTTAAAGAGCTGTTGCGCGGCGATGCGCAACTGGACCCGCTGGAGCGAGCGTTGGAGCGCGATTACCGCCTGGCGACCTACCTGATTGAACACTCCGCTGGGGTGGACTTCAACTCGGTCGAAGACCGGCTTCTGGCGCTCGATTATCGCGTCATGCGTTGGTATTTCCGCATCACCAGAAGCGCCTCGCCACGGCGTGCCCGCCGCGCGCTTGCCGAAATGGCGGACGTGGTGGGTGTCCTGGCGGGCCGCCTCGATGAGCGGGCGAGTCTGCAATCCGAAGCCTGAACCTCCCGGTCGAGTTCCCGCACCCTCCTCACAAACAACCTCCTCGATCAGTCCGTCGCGCGGCATCTGCATCCGTCATCGCTCCTGTACCGTTAACGCCGGCCGTCCGTCTGCGATTAGAATGGTCGTTCTATGCGAGTGGGAATGATCGGCACGGGCGCGATTTCGCGCATGCACGCGAGGGTATACCGGAACATCGGCTATGAGCTGACGGTCTGCACCGATATCGACGAAGCCTCCGGGCGCCGCTTCGCGCAGGAACACGGCGCCGAATTCGTGCCCGGTTACGAAGAGGTGTGCCACCACCCGCGAGTGGATTACGTGGATGTCTGCACTTTTCCAGACTTCCGTCTCGAGCCTCTCGAGGCCTGCGCCCGCGCCGGCAAGCACGTGCAGGTGCAGAAGCCGATTTCGACCAATCTCGCGACCGCGCGGCGCATGATCGAAACCGCGCGCGCCGCCGGCATCCTGTTGGGCGTCGTCAGCCAGCACCGCTTCGATGACGCCAGCCTGTTCGTGTCCCAAGCCCTCGCCGCCGGCCGCTTGGGCAAGCTGCTCGAATTGGATGGCTACACCAAGTGGTACCGCTCGGCCGAATATTATGCGCGCCCGATTAAAGGGAGCTGGCGGACCGAAGGCGGCGGCGCGCTGATCAACCAGGCCATCCACCAGGTCGATATCCTGCGCTGGCTGGCCGGGCCGGTCAAGCAGTTGTTCGCGGTCTGGCAACTCGGCGCGGTGCACAGAATCGAATCCGAAGATGTCGTGAACGCGGTCGTCGAGTACGCCAGCGGCGCCACCGGCGTGATTCAGGCGGCGACCGCTTTCCGGCCCGGCTACCCCGAGCGCATCGAGATCCACGGCAGCCGCGGCACCGCCGTGATCACTGGCGACCAGCTCACCACCTGGGACGTGGAGGACGACTCCGGCGATCCCGCGCCAGTTGCCGCGCAGAGTGCCTCCGGCGCCTCCGACCCGATGGCGATTTCGCTCGAACCCTTCGAGCGCCAGTTCCTGGATTTCGGAGACGCCATCCGCCACGGCCGTAAACCGCGCGTCGCCGGCGAAGAAGGCTACCAGGCGCTCGAAGTGGTCGATGCCGTTTATCGTTCCTGCCGCACCGGCCAGAAAGTGGTGCTGTAGGCGGGAATGCGAGCCTGTCGGCTACTCCTCATAAGCGCTGACTTAGCGCTGACTCGGCAAGCCCGGAGGGCGCAAGACAGTAGCCCAAGGCGTGAGCCTTGGGAATGGCACGAAACGCGGGACAGCCCCGGAACGGGGCGGAAGGCTTTCTCGCCGGCGGGATTCTTAAGCCCCGTTCCGGGGCTGTGCTCGCGATGCCTCGGACCCACGGCTTGCGCCGTGGCCTACTGTCTTTCGCCCTCCGGGCTTAGAAAACGAACCGGGGCGAAGTCTTCCCGGTCGATAGGTGTAAGTTAGCGCTTATGGCGCTACTCCTCCGTCAGTTGCGGTTCTGCGTGGCGTGGCCGATGATGCCCTGCTGCGCGCGCCGCGGCGCCGCGGCCGACTCCTATATAGTCGAAGCCCGCAGCCGTGGCGGCGTCCGCCCGGTACAGGTTGCGGCCGTCCACCAGGATGGGCGTATCCATGCGTCGCGCCAGTTCCGCCAGATCCAGTTCGCGGAATTCGCTCCACTCCGTCACCACCACCAGCGCATCCGCATCGTCGGCCAGTTCCGCGGCTGATTCGCAGTAGCGAATCCGCAGTTCCGGGTGTAGCGCGCGGCATGCCGGCGCCGCCACCGGGTCATAGGCCTTCACCCGCGCGCCCATCTGCAACAGGCGCTCGGCGATGTGCAGCGCGGGCGCGTCGCGCAGGTCGTCCGTATCCGGCTTGAAGGCCAAGCCCAACAGGCCGATGGTCCGCCCCTTCAGGATGAATAGTTTTTCCTGCAGTTTCTGAATCACCGTATTCCGCTGCGCGGCGTTGACCTCGAGGGATGCCTCCAGCAGGCGCGCCTGGTAGCCGTACTCGCGCGCCGTGTGCATCAGCGCGTTGACGTCCTTGCCAAAGCAACTGCCGCCCCAGCCCACGCCCGGGTTCAAGAACCTGGCGCCGATGCGGGAATCCAGACCGATCCCCGCCATCACTTCCGTCGCCTCCGCGCCCACCCGCTCGCAAATGTTGGCGATTTCGTTGGCGTAACCGATCTTCATGGCGAGAAACGCATTGGCCGCGTACTTGATCATCTCCGCGCCAGTCAGCGAGGTGACCAGCAGCCTGACTCCCGTCACCGAGGCCGGCCGCGGCAGCCCCGGCGGAGGTTCGAACGTCTGCGCCACCAGCGGCGCATACAGTTCGCGCATGATCTCCAGCACCCGCTCGTCGCCCGACCCCGACCACGATGCGGTCCGGATAGAGCGAGTCCGCAATCGCCGAGCCCTCGCGCAGAAACTCCGGGTTGCTGGCCACGCCGAATCGAATCTCGCGGCGCTCGTCGGCGGGAGCCTCCGCCATGCCTTCCCGCACCAGCGTTTCCACCAGGTTTGCGCTGCCCACCGGAACGGTCGACTTGTTCACCACCACGTGAAAGCGCGAGCTGTCCAGAGCCCCGCCCACGCTGCGCGCGGCGGCTTCCAGGTATTCCAGGTTGGCCTCGCCGGTCGGCAGCGGCGGCGTGCCCACGGCGATGAAGATAACGTCGCTTTCCGCCGCGGCTCCCTGGAGTGACGTGCGGAAATCGATGCCGCCGCGCTGCGACGCCAACTCCAGAATCTCCTGCAGCAGCGGCTCGTAAATGGGAGATTCGCCGCGTTGCAGCTTCGCAATCTTGCTCTCGTCTGTATCGACGCACGTCACACGATGCCCCAGGTACGCCAGACACGCGCCTGTCACCGTTCCGACATATCCGGTTCCGATTACCGTTACCCGCATAGACCCTGTCCGAGTATAACAGCTCAGCCCCTTTTTCCGACCGCCGCCGAAT
>CAWJLI010000117.1:0-11285 GCA_963843095.1 Bryobacterales bacterium | reverse complement strand
CCTGTTCGACGATCGCACCTTGGACACCGTCTGGGGCGCCTACGAGAAGGCCGTCGCGAGCGGACGCATTCATCTGGAACCCGAGCCTGCCGGTGACGGCGATCCCTATCCCGGCCGCTTCCTCAACCCGCACAAAAAGTCCGCCAGTTTTTGCCGCATCTTGAAACACGCGGAGTTGCTCCGCTGGATCCGCCTGCTGATGGAGCGCGAACCGAAGGTGCTCCAGACCATCGCATCGCACAAAGGCTCGCAGCAGGGCACGCACTCCGATTCCATCCACATGACTACGTACCCGCTCGGCTATTTGTCGGCGGCGTGGATCGCGTTTGAGGACATCTCGCCCGATTGCGGACCGCTGGTCTATTATCCCGGCAGCCACAAACTGCCCTACCTGTTCAGCAAGGATGTCGGGCTGGGCGAATTCGATCTCAAGCGCGAAGGCTACGGCCCATATCATCAGAAATATGAGCCATATATTCAGGATTTAATCGCCGAGCACAATCTTGAGCCGCATTATTTCCACGCACAGAGGGGCGATGTGCTGATTTGGCACGCGAATTTATTGCACGGCGGGTCGGCTCGTAAGGATCTGCAAGTTTCACGACGCTCCGTGGTGTGCCACTTCTTCGTCAAGGGATCGTTCGTCTATCACGACCTCGCCGCGGCGCGATCGCGCGCACAGTATATGGGAACATGTTTACTGCGGGATGATTCCGGCGCTATTTTAGGAATCGGTCGCAAAAAGTAACGTGGGTTGCGGACGCACGCCGCTCACATCTAGGCCCATGAAAAACGAAATCGAACTTTGGATTGAAGACGCCGCGATCAACGCTGGCTTTTCAATCGAACGTTTGCCGAAAGCGGTTGCCGCAGCGATCATACTCAAAGCGAGAGCCCAATTCGTTTCCGGTAACCCTAGCGCCTGGTGGATGTCTCTAGCATGTAAGTTCGAACAGTTTGACTCGACAAAGCACAAGCTAGTAGACGTCCTTCCGGAAAGCACAGGCAAGTGCTGGCTTATTCCTGAAACTGACTCGGAAGAACTCCCCGTCTACTCGGCCGAACTAACTCAACTGCCAGAACTGCTCGGAGCGGGCGGGTAGAACTGACCCGTGCGCTGCGCCGCCGCGTGCAGTTCGCTCAACGGAGCGCCGGCGCCGATAATCGCCAGACCCTGTAGAATCTTCACGCGGTTCAACTTTTCGATCGAGAGCACCCAGCCGCCGAAGGGCACGCGCGCGCCGGTGATGCCGGTACCGGCTCCGGCAATGGTGACCGGCGTCGAGCGGGCGGAAGCCTCGTGCAGGACGGCCGCGACGCCGGCTTCATCCGCCGGCGCGAAGACGCGTTCCGCGTGGCCGCGGTAGCCGGAGGCGTCTTCCAGATACCGCTCGGGAACCGTCCCGGCGCCGCCAGCCTCGATCAGATCTCGAGGATCACCGGCATGATCAGCGGACGCCGCGAAGTCTCCTTCACGATGTAGCGTTTCAGGTCGGCGCGGATCTTCTCCTTCATGACTCCCCAATCGGTCTTCTCCTCCTGGTTGGAACCCTCGAGGGTCTTGGCCACCACCGCGCGCGCGCGCGCCATGAACTCGCTTCCGTCCTCGGCCAGCGCGAAGCCGCGGCTGACGATCTCCGGCGAATTCTCCACGCGCCCGGTGTGGCGGTTGATGGCGATGATGGGGAGCACGATGCCGTCCTCGGAAAGCAGCCGGCGGTCGCGGATCACCATCTCCGGCACGGCGTCGTCCACCGAGCCGGAATCGATGCACACGCGGCCCACCGGCACGCGGCCGGCGCGGCGCGCGCCGTGCTTGTCGATTTCGAGGATTTCGCCGGATTCCATGATGAAGGAATCTTCCAGGCCCGCGAAGCGCAGGTGCTCGGCCAGCCGGGCGTGCTTGGCAAGCTGGCGGTATTCGCCGTGGATCGGCATGAAGAAGCGCGGCCGGACCAGGTTCAGCATCAGCTTCATCTCTTCCACGCTGCCGTGCCCGGAGACGTGCAGCGGCGGATTCATGTGGCCATACATCACGTCGGTGCCGCGCCGCTCCATGTGGTCGATCATGCGGAAAATGGCCTTTTCGTTGCCGGGAATGATGCGCGAGCTGAGCACCACGGTATCGCCGCGCTCCACCGAGATGTGCTTGTGATTATCCACCGCCACGCGCGAAAGCGCCGACATCGGCTCGCCCTGCGTGCCGGACATGAGGATCGCGACTTTCTCCGGCGCCAGGCCCATCACGTCCTGCGGGCGCAGCAGAATGCCGTCGGGAATATCGAGCAGGCCGAGCGAGTGCGCGATCTCCGTCACCGAAACCATGCTTCTGCCGGCGAACGCCACGCGCCGGCCGTATTCCTGCGCCAGGTCGAGCACCAACTGGATGCGGTGAATGGACGAGCTGAAGCACGCCACCACGATGCGCCGCTCGCTGCGGTTGAAGATCTCCTCCATCCGCGGCCGCACCGCGCGCTCGCTCTCGGTGTAGCCGGTGCGGTCGCTGTTGGTCGAATCGGAAAGCAGCAGCAGCACGCCGCGCTTGCCGTAGTCGGCCAGCGTGTGCAGGTCGAACAGCTCGTTGTCGGTGGGGGTGGGATCCACCTTGAAATCGCCGGTGTGGATGATGACGCCGAGCGGGGTGGTGATGGCCAGCGCGACCGCGCTGACGATCGAGTGCGTGACGTGTATGAACTCGACCTTGAACGGGCCGATTTCGACGATCTGCTTGGGCGCGACCTTGATGAAGACGGGCTCCCGCTCCAGTTCGTATTCTTCCAGCCGCCGGTCGACCAGCGCCAGCGTGAAGGCCGTGCCATAGACCGGCACGTCGATATCGCCGAGGAAATAAGGGACGGCGCCGATGTGGTCTTCGTGGCCGTGGGTGAGGATGAGGCCGCGGATGTGAGCCGCGTTCTCCTTGAGGAAAGTCAGGTCGGGCATGACCAGGTCTACGCCCAGCAGCTCGGCTTCCGGAAACATCATGCCGCAGTCGACGACGATGATGTCCTCCCCGTAGCGGATGGCGGTCATGTTCATGCCGAACTCGCCCAAACCGCCCAGGGGGATTACGTGCAACTTGTGATCAGTCATTCGGTAGGGACCGGGCGCACCCGGATCTTTCATTCTAGCGTGGCGCGGCAAAAGAGGGCGCGGTTTCCGGCGCGGTGCGGGGTAGAGTCGAAGAGAGGTGCGGGCCGGGTGACCCGTTCCTCATCCCGCTCCGTTCACGCCAGCGCGCCCTGGACCGCGCCGAGCAACTGATCGGGGGAGACCGGCTTCAATAGCGTGGCGTGCGCGCCCAACAATTGCGCCGCTTTCAGGAATGTGCCGCCAAACGCTCCCGAAACCGCGACGATTTTCAGATCCGGCCGCTCCTTGCGCAGAATTCGGATAAGCTCAAGCCCTTCCTTCTCCGGCATCACCAAGTCCGTCAGCAGCAAATCGAATCGCCGCTCGTGAACTTTTTTTAGCGCCTCGGCGCCATTGCGTGCGACAACCACCTCATAGCCCGCGCCGGTCAGGACCTGCTCAAAAAGGCCGCGCACGCTTCCTTCGTCATCCACCACCAGAATGGTTGCCGCCAGTCGAGGCGGTCCCAGCACCTCGCGCACCTTCGCCGCCAGCACATCCGGCGCAAACGGTTTGGTGAGACAGGGAGCCCCGGATTCCAGCAACTCGCGTTGGACCATGACGTCCGCGGCATAGCCCGACATGTACAGCACCTTCATTTCCGGCCGTAAATGCTCCAGCCGCTCAGCGAGCCCCTTCCCCGTCATGTGCGGCATGACCACATCGGTAAGCAGCAGGTGAATCGGTCCGGAGTGGCGCTCCGCCATCAGCAAGGCATCGTCTCCCTGCGCCGCGTCCAGCACCACGTACCCGTGTTCCTTCAATACGGTCACCGCAAAACTGCGGACCGGATCCTGATCTTCGACCACCAGAACAGTTTCGGAACCCCGCGCCGAAACCGGCGGGCTGGCGGCTTGGGTTCCGGCCCCAGCCGCCCCAGCGAGCCGCGGCAGATGAATCTCGAATGCCGCTCCGCAGCCCGGCTCGCTGGTTACCGCGATCGACCCGCCGAGTTGCCGGACAATCCCATAAACCGTCGAGAGACCCAGGCCGGTACCCTCGCCTTCCGCCTTGGTGGTAAAAAACGGATCGAAGATTCGCTCCTGGATTTCCCTCGCGATCCCCACTCCGGTGTCGCTGACCCGCAACGACACATACGGCCCCGGCGCGATCTCGGGACGTCCCGCCGTGCAGGGTCCGTCGACTTCCACATTCGCCGTCCGGATCGTCAGCGCTCCGCCGTCGGGCATGGCATCCCGTGCGTTCACCGCCAGGTTCATCAACACCTGGTGCAGTTGCCCCCGATCCGCCATGACAGCCCACTCGGAGGGATCGGACTCCACCACCAGCTCGATGTCTTCCCCAATCAGGCGCCGCAGCATGGAATGGCACTCGGCGACCAGGCTGTGCAGATATATCGGACCGGGCTCGACGATCTGCTTGCGGCTGAAGGCCAGCAACTGGCGGGTGAGGTTGGTGGCGCGTTCGCCCGCCTGGCGAATCTCCTCGGCCCACTTCCGCAGTGGGTTGCCGCTCTTGTACTCAGACAGCAGCAGATCGCCGTAGCCGTTGATGACCGTCAGCAGGTTATTGAAGTCATGGGCGATGCCGCCGGCCAGCCGCCCCACGCTCTCCAGCTTCTGAGCCTGCCGGAACTGCTCTTCCAGTTTGATCTTTTCCGCTTCGGCGCGCTTTTGCTCGGTAATGTCCCTGACGACGGTCAGAAGCAGTTCTCCGCCATCGCTCTGTAGCGAGCTTGCCGACAGCAAAACCGAACGCAGTTCGCCATCCTTTCTCCGGGCCTGGAACTCCAGGTCCTCTACGTGGCCCTTGGCCGCAAGTCCGGACAGCAGGCGGTCCCGGTCGGAATCGGCAAAGAGACCAAGCTCTGCGGAAGTCTTGCCGCACGCTTCGTCTCTGGAATACCCGAATGTCTCCGCGTAACGATTGTTGACCTCCAGGATCAAGCCCTCCTTCAGGGTGGAGATTGAAAAAGCATCCGCCCCCGTCATGAATGCCATTCTGAATTTGTTCTCGCTGATCTTGAGTTGCTCTTCCGCCCTCTTGCGCGCCGTGATGTCCTCGATGAAGCCCTCGATGTAGAGTACCTGGCCATCCGCTCCGAGCACTTTGCGGCCACTGAGCGAAACCCAAAGTGGGGTACCATCCTGCCGCTTGAACCGGCACTCGTATCCACGGACGACTTCAAGCGTTTCGAGCAGTTGCATAAAATGCAAACGGTCGTTCGAGTCCAGCCATACTTGATGAGCCGCGTCGGTGATGGCGGATACTACTCCCTGCGCCGAATCGAATCCGAGCATCTTAGCCGCCGCGGGGTTGGCTGCTTGAGCGCGGCCCTCCACCGACGTTCGAAACATCCCCTCCAGCGCGCCTTCGAAAATGGCCCGGTAGTCGTCGGCCACCTTCCGCATTTTCTCGGCCATGGCCTCGATCGCGGCCGCGCGCGCCTTAAGCTCCGAGATATCCCGGAAAACACAGGCAAACTGGCCCTCCTGCGGCCGGAAGGCATATACGTCGAAGTGCTTGTTCAGCCCGGCATGGCTGCTTTCGAAGCGCAGCGGCTCGCCGGTCATTGCGACTTTCCCGTAGTTCTCGATCCAGTGGGCTTCCGTGCCCGGCAACACTTCGAGGACGGTCCGGCCGATGATGTCCCTGGCCGAGAGTCCGGTCATCTTCTCGAAAGCGGGATTAACGGCCAGGAAGCGATAGTCGGCCGGTTTGCCCTCCGTATCGAAGATCATCTCGTGCAGCGCAAAGCCATCCAGCATCTGGTTGAAGAGCATCTGGTACCGCTCTTCCAGCCGATGAATGGCGGTGGTGTCGATCAGGAACCCTTCCAGGCCAACCACCCGGTCTCCCTCTTTCACCGGGTGCGCGGAGAAGGTGTGGTAGCTGACACTGCCGTCTTTCCGCTTGCGCGTGAATTCCCCCGACTCGACCGTCTCGCCCGCCAGCACTTGTCGTACGACGTCGCCGGCTCTATCCAGGTCGCCCTCCACCTGAGTCAGGCTGAAATGGCGCCCGGCAACCTCCGCGACTTCCGCATAGCCGTGCATGCGCAGCCAGGCGTCGTTCACCCACTGGAAGTGACCACCGCTATCGATTTGGAAATAACCCGCCCCGGAACCCTGGACGGCTCGGCGGAACCGGTTCTCCTCGTCCTTCAGGCGCTGGGCAGTGTCGCCGGTGACGGGCCCTACGGTGTGTTCTCGGGTGCTCGACACGGCATTGCTCTCCTAGGCGGATGGCGCGTCCAGCCGCACCAACATGACTCTTCGCAAGTTCGTCGCAGATGGCGGCCGCAACATTCGCTGAAAAACGTGGGCAGAGCGCGGACCGCTTTGAGCGATGAACATGCCTCTGCACTTACCCGGTGTTGCCGGACCGATCCGGACGGAGGCAATGTCCAGCGTCGCCCTCAATCCTAGCACCTCCCTTTTGGTCCCGCTGGTCAAAACGCATCGTTAAGAGCAAAACTGTAGTGCATTTGGGTCGCACTTCCTCTTACCAGCCGCGGGAAGGCCATCGTGCGTGGTCTCCCGTGGAAATCCTTTGCACGTAACCCTAGGAAAACAAGTCATCTCCACCTTTTTTGCTGCGGGCGAGACCGCCCGCGCAACGCTCCGGAGTCGAGCGGCGGTGAGAAATGCGGCGCAATGCGCTACGCTGCAAAAGAAGAACAGGAGGCATCGTGATGATCCGGCAAAGTGTGTTGCTGACAGTTCTGTGGGGAGTGATCGTGATGAATTCGGATGCGGCCGTGCAGGTCGAAAAGACCAGTTACAAGGGATGGCAGAACTGTTACCGGGTGAGCAATGGTGAAGTCGAACTCATTGTGACGGGTGACGTCGGCCCGCGCGTGATTCGCTATGGGTTCGTGGGCGGGCAGAACTTCTTCAAGGAATATCCGGAGCAGCTTGGGAAGAGTGGCGAGGAGAAATTCCAGCTTCGCGGCGGCGATCGTGTCTGGAAGGCGCCCGAAGACCCAGTGGCTACCTGGGCCCCGGACAATGTTCCGGTCGAAATTCATGTCACTCCGGCGGGACTGGTTGCCCGTGCGCCAGTCGAGCCACTTACCGGCCTGCAGAAGGAGATCGAAGTGCGCCTGGCTTCTTCCGGCAGTGCGGTCGCCGTGATCCATCGCATCACCAACCACGCGTTGTTCCCGCTGGAGTTTTCGCCCTGGGTCCTCACCATGATGGCGCAGGGTGGGCGCGCGATCACCGGCTTTCCGCCGCGCGGGCATCACCCGCAGAACCTGGAAGCGACCAACCCGCTGGTGATGTGGGCGTATACCAACCTGGCCGATCCGCGCTGGAAGTTCACTCGTAAGTACCTGACGCTGCTCCAGGACCCGGATAACAACGACGCCCAGAAAATAGGCCTGTTCAATCCCGACACATGGGCCTTCTACGTGCTAAACGGCGAAGCTTTCCTGAAGCGGGCGCAGGCCGATCCCTCGAAGAACTATCCGGACTTCGGATGCGCGTTCGAAACATTCACCAACAACGAGTTTCTGGAGATGGAGACACTCGGCCCCTTGACTCGGGTGCTGCCCGGGCAGACAGTGGAACAGACCGAGCACTGGACGGCCTTCCGCCACGTGCAACTCCCCGAGTTGACCGACGAGGCCCTGACCAAGGTGCTGGAACCGCTGCTCGAAGCGTCCAAAGGCAGCCAGGAAGAATAGGACAGACCTCATGGTGAAGCGTCGCGACTTCCTCAAGGCCGCCGCGCTGGCGGCGGGCACGAATCCGAGTCCCGCTTCCGGAATGGAAGCGGAGGCTGGCCAGGCCTCGCTCAAGTCCGCAAGCACGGCAGCGTCGGTCCCCGGCTTCTCGTACCCTCGACAATTCTCCGGCCGTCAACTCGCCATGCTGGCGTTTCCCCTGGGCGGAGTTGCCGCCGGCAGCATAGGCCTCGGCGGGCGCGGTCAGTTGCGCGACTGGGAGATCTTCAATCACCCGGACAAGGGAAGGAGCCCGGCGTACGCGTTCCCAGCCATCCGCGCCCGGGTCGGTTCCGCCGAGCCCATCGCGCGAGTGCTGGAGTCGCGACTCATTCCACCATTCGAAGCCTGGGGCGGCTTGAGTCCGGACCGGGTCTCCGGGCTGTCGCGCCTCGAGAGTGCCACTTTCACCGGTGAGTATCCCGTCGCCAGGATCGCCTTTCACGACCGGGACCTGCCGGTGCAGGTGTCGCTCGAAGCCTTCACCCCCATCATTCCGCTGGACGCCGACGCTTCCGGGCTGCCGGTGGCCATCCTGCGTTACGTGGTGACCAATCCCGCCAGCCAAGCCGCGGAGGTCTCCATTGCGTTCTCGCTCGACAATCCGGTTGGCGTGGGAGTGCGCGGAGAGCAGCGGGCTGGCGGCGTCGCAGATAAGCGCGCCGGCGAGTACCGGGAGTCCGGCAACCTTGCCGGGCTTCTGATGACTAATCCCGGCACTGCCCACGATGCTCCCCTGGCCGGCTCCTTCGCACTCTGCGTTGCCGGTCCCGGAGAAGGCCGAGTGACGCACCTGCGCGGGTGGCCACACGCGAAGTGGTGGGCCAGCCCGCTGTTATTCTGGGACGATTTCACCGGCGACGGCCAACTCGGGCCCGAGGCCGCCGAACGGAACAACGTCGGATCGGTCTGCCTCGAGCGCACCATCGCGCCCGGCGCAAAAGCGGAGTTCACGTTTCTTCTCGCCTGGCACTTTCCGAATCGCACCACCGCTTTCGGCTGGGAAGAGCTGAACGGAGATACCTCCGGTGTGGATCCGAACGCCATCATCGGCAACTATTACTGCCAGCGCTTCCCCGATGCCTGGGCCGCCGTCGAATTCGCTGTCCAAAACCTGCCCTCCCTGGAGCCGCGGATGAAGCGCTTTCTCGCGGCCATGCGGGAGTCCACACTGCCCGCCGCGGTAAAGGAAGCGGCCATGGCGAATCTCTCCACGCTGGTAACTCCTACCTGCTTCCGCACTGCGGACGGGAAGTTCCGCGGGTTCGAGGGGATTACTGACGATCGCGGCTGCTGCCCCGGCAATTGCACCCACGTCTGGAATTACGAAACCACCACGCCGTTTCTGTTTCCGTCGCTGGCGCGCTCCATGCGCGAGGCCGCCTTCGACCTGGCGGATCGTCTGCACGGAATGCTGCCCATCCGCCTCGCGCTGCCCGAGGGGCACCAGACGCGCGGCACCACCGCCGCCGACGGAACCATGGGGCAGATCATCAAGACCTTCGTTGACTGGCAACTCAGCGGCGACCGCGACTGGCTGCTGCGCATCTGGCCGAAGGTCCGCAAGGCGCTCGAATTCGCCTGGATCGAGGGAGGCTGGGACGCGAACCGCGATGGCGTCCTCGAAGGCGTGCAGCACAACACTTACGACGTCGAGTTCTATGGTCCCAACCCATTTTGCGGCGTCTACTATCTGGGCGCGCTCCGTGCCTGTGAGGAAATGGCGCGCGCCGTCGGTGATGGACCATTCGCTGAAGAATGCCGCCGGCTGTTCGATAACGGGAGCCGGTGGATCGACGCCAATCTCTTCAACGGGCATTACTACGTGCAGAAGATCCAGGGCATTCCGCGCGAGCGGATCGCACCGCAGCTTCGCTCCACCGGAGGAGCCGAAGATACTGAGCATCCCGATTTCCAGCTTGGCGAGGGCTGCCTTGCCGACCAGTTGATCGGACAATATCTGGCCGATATCGCCGGCCTTGGTCCGTTGCTCGCGCCGGATCACATTCGTACCACGCTGGCAGTCTATCCTCCGCTATAACTATCGAAGCAGCCTGGCGCGGCACGATTCCGTCCAGCGAGTCTATGCGCTCAATGAAGAAGCCGCGGTACTGGTTTGCGACTACGGCCCTGCCAAGCGGCCGAGCATTCCTTTCCCGTATTACGCCGAATCGTGGACCGGGATGGAATACCTCTTTGCCACCCAACTGCTGTTTTCCGGCAAGATCGACGAGGGTGTGCGCTGCTATGAGAATGTCCGGCGGAGGTACGACGGCGAGCGGCGCAATCCCTGGGATGAGTTCGAATGCGGCCATCATTACGCCCGCGCCATGTCGGCGTGGTCGGGCATTGTGGCGCTCAGTGGGTTCCGCTATCGGGGCGACGAGGACAGGATTGTCGTCGCGCCGCTTGTGCCCGGTCCGGAATTCCGGTCGTTTTGGTCGACGGCCACCGGATGGGGTGTATTCTCGCAGTCGGTGCAGAATGGACGCACGCGCGTCACGCTTTCGGTGATCGAAGGCAAACTTCCCTGCCATTCGGTGGTTGTCGAACCCTCGATTGGGTCGAAAGCTGCGGCGCGTATCGGAGAGAATGTGCTGCCCTACGAACTGCAACGCGTGGATAGGCGCGCGGTCTTTAGCTTTGCGGAAACGCTGCAGTTGGCGCCGGGCGCCGATCTGAATCTGGAGGTTTAACATGACCCCGGCGAAGCCTCTCCTCGTTGTGGTTGGCGGCTTCCTGGGCGCGGGCAAGACCACTCTGCTTCTCCGCGCGGCGGCCCTGCTGGAAAGGTCCGGGTACCGCATTGCCCTGATCACCAACGATCAAGGCAGCGCGCTGGTCGATACGCGACTCGCTTGCACAGCAACGCCGCAAATTGAAGAGGTTGCCGGCGGGTGCTTCTGTTGCCGCTTTTCCGATTTCCTCGAGGCCGCCGACCGGCTCCGCGCGTTTGAGCCGGACATCATCCTTGCCGAGCCGGTGGGCAGTTGCATCGACATCGCGGCTACCGTGTTGCTCCCCTTGGCCGAGTACCATGGCGATCGGTACCGGTTGGCGCCGTTCACCGTTCTCGTCGATCCGCAACGGGCGCGCGAGCTGCTGGCCCCGGATGCCGATCCCCAGCTTGCTTATCTGTTCACGAACCAGCTCGCCGAGGCAGATCTGGTCTGCTTCAGCAGGGCCGATACGTGTGTGGACTTCCCCGAGTTGCCGTCGGCTGTCGCCTTCCGCCTCAGCGGAACCACCGGCGAGGGCGTGGCGGAGTGGCTCGCCGAAGTGCTTGCCGACGGCCGTCTGTCTGGCGCGCGGCCGCTCGCGGATGTCGACTACGGGCGATACGCCGAGGCCGAGGCCACGCTAGGTTGGATGAACTGGCGGGCCACCCTGCTGCTCGATCGCGCCCTGAGCCCTGCGCAGGTGGTCGGGCCGTTTCTGGACTGCCTCGGTGAGGCGCTTTCGG
>CAWJLI010000116.1:0-42828 GCA_963843095.1 Bryobacterales bacterium | reverse complement strand
CGCGTCCCGCCCGTCTATAATCGAAATCAATGCCCCGATTCCGCGAAGCTTCCAGGACAGCGGCCGCTGCCCTGGCGCTTTTCTCGATCAATGCCGGCCTGGTGTGGAGGCTGTTTCGCATTCCTTACACCCAGTACATGGGGTCGATCGAAGCCGCTTACATCGGTCTGGCCCGTTACATCGTCGCCCATTTTCCGCATCTCGCCTGGTTCCCGCTGTGGTACGGAGGCATCCCCTACCCGGACACTTATCCGCCGCTGCTACACTTTGCGGTGGCCGGCATTGCCGCTGCGGCGCGCATTTCGCCCGCCCTGGCGTATCACATCGTTACCGCCGTGGTGTACGCGCTGGGCCCGGTGACGGTTTTCTGGGCCGCGTGGCGATTGGGCGCCGGGCGGGTGCCCGCCTGGCTGGCTGCGCTCGGCTATTCGCTGGTTTCGCCGAGTTGCTGGCTGGTGCGAGAGATCCGCCCCGATAGCGGCGGCTGGTTCGGGCCGCGCCGGCTGACGACTCTGCTGCCCTATGGCGAAGGCCCGCATCTCACTTCGCTCATGTTCCTGCCGCTCGCCATCGCGCTGTTGCACCTGGCCTTGGCCAAACGCCGGCCGGTTTATTACGTGTTGGCTGGGCTGGCGCTGGCCGCCACCGTCCTCAGCAACTGGATCGGCGCCTTCGCGCTGGCGCTTGGCGCGGGCGCTTATCTCTTCGCCGGTTTTGAATCGCGCCCTCTTCGCCAGTGGCTCACCGCCGCCGCTCTGGCATGTTACGCCTATGCCATTGCGCTGCCATTCGTGGCGCCTTCCATCGTCGCCACCATACGCGCCAACGCTCCGCTGGTCGGCGGCAGGTTCGAATCCGGCCCGGCGCACGTGGCGCTAGTCGCTGTCTTAGCGGCCGGTTTCGTCGTGCTCGCCTGGGCTATGCGGCGTGCGCCGCTGGCCGCCCCGGCGCGATTCGGCATTCTGTTTCTCTATGCCACGGCCTTTATCGCGCTGGCGGGTTACTGGTTCCATTTCTCCCTGCTGCCGCAGCCGCAGCGCTACCACCTCGAGATGGATCTCGCATTCTGGATGGCGGTGGCGCTCGTCGCCGCTCCCGCTTACCGGCGATTGCCGCGGCGCACGACGGTGGTCCTCGTTTGCGCCGTGGCGCTAGCCGCCGTGCCGGTTTGGATTTACCAACTCCATCGCGCGCGCGGCATGGAGAAGCCCATCGACATCCAAACCACCGCCGAATACCGCGTTTCGCGCTGGCTGGGCGAGCACCTGCCCGGCCGGCGCGTCTTCGCGCCCGGAACCATCGGTTTCTGGATGAACGCCTTCACCGATACGCCGATGCTGACCGGCGGCTTCGACAACGGCATGCGCAATGCCCTCTTGCAGCACATCATCTTTCAGGTGTATTTTGGAGACTCGCTGGAGGTCGGCCTCGGCTGGTTGAAGGCCTACGGCGTCGATGCCATCGTCGGCGGCGACCCACAGAGCCGTGAGGTCTATCACCCGTATGCCCACCCCGACAAGCTCCACGCCCTGCCCGTGCTGTGGCGCGATGAAACCGAAGTGATCTACGCCGTGCCGCGTGGTTCCAACTCGCTGGCGCACGCCGTCCGCGCGGCCGATCTGGTGGGCGGGACGCCGATCGCGTACGACCTGACGGCGGAGCGGACCTATCTCGCCGCGCTCGAAGATCCCACCCTCCCACCGGCCGATTTCCGCTGGACTGGAACCGGTGCGGCGCGCATCACCGGCAATTTGCGGCCAGAGCACCTGCTGTCCGTGCAGGTGACCTTCGATCAAGGTTGGCACGCCAGTGTGAACGGCGCGCCGCGCCGCATTTGGGGCGATAAACTGGGGCAGATCGTGATCGAGCCGCACTGCGATGGCGCGTGCGCGGTGGACCTGGTCTACGACGGCGGAACGGAAATGCGGTTCGCCCGCGTGGCCAGCGTGCTGGCGCTCGCTGGCGGCGGGCTGTGGATTCTGTTGGGGAGCATTCGATGGCGAAAGCGCTCGGATTCAGCGACGACGAACTAAAGCTTCTGCTGGTTGCGGTGCGTCACATGCGCCGCACTTTCGCGGAGGTGCGCGGCGGCGATCCTGCGATCGAAGACTACGCCGCCCTCTATGACAATCTGTTCGAGAAACTCCGCGACATGACGGGCCCATTGCCGGCGACGGTGGAAGGGCTAATCGAGTAAGCCGCACCACCTCCGGAATCGCCTAACTCAATGGATCTTTCCCGCCGCCGAACGCGTATATTCAAAAGTATGCACATGATTCGCCCCGCAATCCTTGTTGTTTCTGTAACATTCACAGTTCTTGGCCAGACCGCGCCGCCGCCGCAGTTCGAGGTGGCGTCGATCCGGCCGTCGGCTCCTACCGGCCTTGGACAGGTCGGCCTGGGTTTGCATATCGACGGCTCGCAGGTCAGCATTCGCCAGTTTGCCTTGAAGGATTCGATCGCGATCGCATTCAACCTCAAGCAGTATCAGGTCTCCGGGCCGGATTGGCTGGCAACCGAGAAGTTTGACATTGTCGCCAAACTGCCGGATGGCGCCCCGCGCAACCAGGTGCGGGAGATGTTGCAGGCCTTGCTCCTCGACCGGTTTCAGATGAAGACGCACCATGAGACCAAGGACTTTTCCGTTTACGCCGTGGTAGTCGCCAAGGGAGGGCTCAAGATGAAAGAAGCGCCGCCTGACCCCGAGAGCGATGCGAGCGACGGCGGCGAGAAGAAGACCGATAGCGGCGCCGTCAACGTCTCGGTCAGCGGGGGCCGCGGTGGCGTGGTGGCCGATTACGGCCACGGGTCGTACTTCACGCTGGGGGACAGCCGCATCGACGCTAAAAAAATGCAGATGAACTATGTGGCCGATATGCTGGCGCGGTTCGAGGACCGGCCGGTGGTGGACTTTACCGAACTGAAGGGCAAGTACGATTTCACCCTCACCTTTACCGAGGAGGACTACCACGCCATGATGATCCGGGCGGCCATCTCGTCCGGCTACGCACTGCCACCGGAAGCCATTCAGGCCATGGAGCGCGCGTCGGGCGATTCGATGTTCAGCGCATTGCAAGCGGTGGGCCTCAAGCTGGAATCGCGCAAGGCGCCGCTCGACGTACTGGTGATCGATCACATCGAAAAGGCCCCGACCGAAAACTAACCCCAGAGTGAAGAGTTCGCGCGCCAGAGGAAACTCGCATGCCGGAAAAGAAAGTCGTAATCCTGGATGGCGCCGGATCTGGCGATCAGGACCTGTCGCCGATTCTTGACGTGTTGTCTCAGGTGCTCCAGGCAGACGGTGCTCAAGTCGAGACCTTTCCCCTGCGCGAAATGAAACTGGCCCATTGTCTCGGTTGCTTCGATTGCTGGATCAAGACGCCCGGCATGTGTGTGGAAGCGGATGCCGGCCGCGAGATCGCCAAAGCGATTATCCGGAGTGATGTAACGGTTCTCTTCACCCCCGTGACTTTCGGCGGTTACTCGCCGGAGTTGAAGAAGATGATGGACCGGTTCGTTCAGCTCGTTTCCCCCTTTTTCGAGATGGATCACGGGGAGGTTCACCACCCGCCGCGCTATGCGCATCGGCCGCGGCTCATGGTGGTGGGAGTCCAGCGCCATCCCAACCCGTTTGAGGCTCATATCTTCAAGACCCTCGCCGGACGCAACGCGATCAATTTGCATCCCCCCAGCTACGCGGCCGAGGTGGTTCTTGCCACGGATGACGCCGATGCGCTTCGGGGGCGCTTCGAATCGCTCCTGACCAGGTCCGACGCGTTGCCTTTCGGCGATGCGGCCGCTTCGCTGATGCCCGCGCCGGTTATGCCCGGCACGGCCGTCGAACCGGCCGGCGCGCGACGGGCTTTGCTGATTGTGGGCAGCCCCAAGACCAAAGAGCCCAGCACGTCGGGCGTCCTGGGAGGCTACCTTTTGGATCGCCTCAAGGAGCGCGGTTGGGAGACCGAATCGCTGACGCTTCGAGCCAGCCTGAATCGCCCGGAGGGCGAGCGCGAACTGCTTTCGTCGGTGGAGCGCGCCGGGCTGATCCTCCTGGTCTTTCCCCTTTACGTCGATTCGCTTGCCCTATCTCGTGACCAAGGCCCTGGCGGTGATTGCAGCCCATCGGCGGGCCGGGCGCGAGCCGTCCGCGCAGCGCCTGGTGGGGATTGTGAACAGCGGCTTTCCCGAGACGCACCAGAATTCGGTGGCGCTGGCCATATGCCGCGAGTTCGCCGCGCAAAGCGGCTTCACGTGGGCCGGTGGTCTGGCCCTAGGCGGAGGAGGGATGATCGGGGGCCAGCCGCTCACGGGGGCGAAACGCTCGAGAGCGCCCGTCCAACATGTGATCGCAGCCCTGGACATGACCGCAGCGGCTCTGGCTGAGGGACTGCCGGTGCCGGCCGAGGCGATGAGCATGATCGCGAAGACCCGCATTCCCTTCGCTCTCTGGCGCCGGCTCTATATGTGGATGGGCGGCAAGGGCTTTGAAAAACTGGCGGCTAAAAATGGGATTGGCAAAGATCAGTTACTGGCCCAGCCGTACGCGTCGTAGCGTCACGGATGCCGAGACTGAAATCGCACAGTCAACCTCTCACCGCCGCGGCTGTGGTACACCCTGCGATCTGGTCCTCAGGCCGGTCCAGCTCTCCGCCAGCACGATCGAATTAGCCGGGTTCTTGGGATCGTACCGGACCCACACTGGGCCACTCAACGACTCCTCGGCCGGCAGGTACTCGCGGATCGTCGACACATCCTGCGACGCCGTGTACTCCACGCCGCGGATCGCGTACGAGTAAACCACCATCTCGCCGCGTACATCCACCAGCGAGGCGTCGCCCAGTTTGCCGCGCGCCGCCAGCGCCGTGCGGCGCAACCGTTCGCGCTCTTCCGGTGTGATGCGCGAACTCTTCCACGCTCGGTATCCCGCCAGCGCCCCCAGCGCCACGAGAACTCCGGCCAGGACCAGCGTGACAGCCGCAGCCGGAAACAAGAATACCAGGGCCCCAGGCATCGGTCGCGCTTATCCGCCCACCGGAGCCGGCTGAAACGCCTTGTTCCAATCCTTCAGGAACTGCTCCAGTCCCTTATCGGTCAGAGGATGGTTGAAGAGCATATCCAGGACCTTGAATGGCATGGTGGCGATGTGCGAACCCGCCAGCGCGGCCTGGGAAACGTGCGTGGGCGACCGCAGCGAAGCCGCCAGAACCTGCGTCTTGTAGCCGTAGTTCCGGTAGATCTGCAAGATGTCGCGAACCAGGTCCATGCCGGTCCAACTGATGTCGTCGATCCGCCCCACGAACGGGCTGATGATGTACGCTCCCGCCTTGGCCGCGATCAAGGCCTGGTTGGCGGAGAAGCAGAGCGTCACATTGACACGGATGCCTTCGGAGGCCAGCGCCTTGGTGGCCACGATGCCGTCCCGCGTCAGCGGGCATTTGACGACTACGTTGCGGTGAATCTTGACCAGCTCCTTGCCTTCGCGGATCATCTCCGGCGAGGTGGTCGCGACCACCTCCGCGCTGATATCACCGTCGATAATCCCGCAGATCTCCCGGATGTGCTCCTCGAGCGGTTTTCCCTCTTTGGCGATCAGCGAAGGATTGGTGGTGACGCCATCGACGATTCCCCAGGCCGCGCCCTTCCGCAACTCATCCAGGTTCGCCGTATCGAGAAAGAATTTCATCTTCGTGTCCCTCCAACTCAACCTCAGTTTACCAAGGCGACGCGAGGCGATCGGTGCGCCGCCGCCGACTACCGTTCAGCCCGGCTAAATCCAGGATTCAGATCGTCGGCCCTTGACAGCCGGCGGCGCCGGATCATAACTTGAAAAACTGCCGTCTTTTTGACAATCGTCACAAGCGAGGTTCACAAGAAAACATGGGTCAATCCCTGAAGATTCCGCAGGAGGGAGCGCTGGACCTGGTTTCGCTCGGCGCTTTGGTGCACCGCCTCGATCCGGGTGTCATTCCGTTTCGTAAGGCCGTGGAGTGCCGCATTCACGTCAGCGGCGGCGAATTCAACGTGGCGGCCAACCTGGCCGATTGTTTTCGGCTCAACACAGCCATCGTCAGCGCCATGGCCGATTATCCGATCGGCGACCTGATCGCGGAGCGCGTGCGCGCCATGGGCGTCAAGCCTTTCTACAAACACTTCGCGCACGACGGCGTCACCGGTCCGAACATGGCCACTGTTTTTAGCGACCGCGGCTGTGGGGCGCGTGCCCCGGTGGTTTTCTATAACCGCTCGAACGAAGCGGCGGGCCGTCTGAAGCCGGGCGATTTCAAGTGGAGCGAGATTTTCTCGGGCGGCCTGCGCTGGTTTCATTCGGGCGGCATCTTCGCCGCTCTTTCCCCCACCACCGCGGAGGTTGTGATCGAGGGTATGCAGGCGGCCAAGGCTGCCGGCGCCATTGTCAGCTTCGACCTCAACTATCGTCAGAAGCTCTGGAATATCTCGGGCGGCGAAGCGCGCGCCGCCGAGGTATTGGGCCGCATCGTCAAGAACGTCGACGTGCTGGTCGGCAACGAGGAGGATTTACAGAAAGGGCTCGGCATCGCCGGGCCGGAAGTGGCGGCGAAATCCAAGCTGGATCCTTCGGCGTTCGTTGGTATGATCGAGCAGGCAGTGGCCAAGCATCCCCAGATTCAGGTGGTGGCGACCACCCTGCGTGAGGTTCACTCCACCAACCGGCACAGTTGGAGTGCGGTGGCTTGGGTCAATGGCGAGGTTTACAATGCGCCCGTGGCGGAGCTGGATGTCTACGACCGCGTGGGCGGCGGCGATGGCTTCGCTGCCGGATTCTTCTATGGCCTGCTCAGCGGCGAGGAGCCGGCCGAAGCCGTCAAATTGGGCTGGGCCCATGGCGCGCTGCTGACCACCTTCCCCGGCGACACCACCATGGCGACCGTCGACCAGGTCCGCGCCTTCGCCAAGGGCGGATCCGCCAGAATTCAACGCTAGGCGCGAGTGGGGCAGGTCCCCGACCTGCCTTTTCAAAGCTGGCAGGTCGGGGACCTGCCCCACTGCTTAGATCGTCATCGCGCCGAAGCCGCCGTCAACCCGCACGATGCTGCCGGTGACAAACGAGGATGCCTTATCGGAAGCCAGATACACGGCCGCGCCGACCAGCTCCGAAGGCGCCCCGTAACGGCGCATGGGTGTGTGGTTCATGATGGATGCCACGCGCTCTTCGGTGAGCAGCTTGCGGTTCTGCTCCGCCGGAAAGAATCCGGGCTGAATGGCATTCACGCGCACCCGAGACTCGGCAAATTCGCGCGCCAGGAATTTGGTGATCTGATTGACGCCGCCCTTCGCCACCGAATAAGTGAACACCTTGGATAGCGGAGGGTCCGAAGACGCCGAAGAAATGTTGATGATAGATCCGCCTTTACCCGAGTCAACCATCGCCTTGCCGAACACCTGGCAAGCCAGAAAGACGCTGCGCAGATCGACGTCGAGGATGCGCTGCCACTCGGCTTCCTCGATTTCGAAAAACGGCGTGCCCGAATTAATCCCCGCTGCGTTCAACAGAATGTCGACGCCGCCGAAATTGGCCAAGGTGGCTTCGAGGACGCGCTGAATGTCCGCCTTCCGGGTAACATCGGCCTGACACGCCAGCGCCTTGCGCCCCAAGTCGCGGATCGACTGGGCCTGGCGTTCCGCACTCTCCTGGTTCAGATCGGCAATCACGACGTTCGCGCCCGCTCCGGCCAATCCCATGGCCATCTCGCCCGCCAGCACTCCTCCCCCGCCGACGACCACCGCGGTCTTCCCATCCAGCGAAAAAAGGTCCTCAATCAGTGTATGAACTTCAGCGTCGCTCATGGCTTATACCAGTGACTCCTCGCACTCCTCCATTAGATTCCACCATTCAGAAATATAGCAGGTTCCATGAGGCGCTGAGCGAAAAACTCGACGGCGCCGACGCACCATTCTGATTTGTGGTACCGTCACTTCCAAAGTGGGCCAGGTGCCCGGAGCCTCGTGTCGGCTGACCGCGGAACAAACTCACTTCGGCCTTGAGAAGCGGTTATGCCGACGCTTGTCTTGATAACGGCCTCTTCGCCGGAAATTCGAAGAGTGAGGAGGGCGCGGGTGCTCAACTTCCAGCAGATTACCATGCCCTATCTCGCCGCCAGGGTCCCTCTGAGTTGGTACGTTGTCCACATTGACGAGGAAGGTGAAGATATTAACTGGAGCATTCACGCTGATGTTATTGGAATCACCTTTCATACGCCGAGCGCTCTTCATGCTTATGACATAGCTGCGCGTTTCAGGGCGCGAGGCATCTGTGTGGTGATGGGTGGTCCGCATGTGACCCTCTTGCCCGAAGAGGCCGCGCAACACGCTGATGTAATATTCATTGGTGAGGCGGAAGGTTTGTGGGAAGACTTCCTGAAGGGCTTTGCAGCGGGATCTTATCTCAGTGTGTATCAACAGACCCGTGCGCCGTCTATGGAAAAGACTCCCGAAGCTCGCAAGGAACTGTTTCACAGGCACGATCACGCCAACGGGGTTCTCTTTGCCACCCGCGGATGTCCCTGCCAATGTGATTTCTGCTCAGTTACCGTGATGTACGGTCATAAGCTGCGCAAGCGCCCGGTAGGCGAGGTCGCCGCGGAATACGCCTCGTTTAAAGGGAAAGTAATTATCTTCTGGGATGACAACATTGCCGGGGATATCGAATATGCAAAGAGACTATGTCGCGCCATCGCTCCCTATCGTAAGTGGTGGAGTAGTCAGGCCAGCATTCATGCGGGCCGTGACGACGAATTCCTGGAGGTGGCGGCGCAGAGCGGGTGTAAACAGTTGTTCTTGGGGTTAGAGTCAATCTCCCAGAAGAGCATCGCCGAAGTGAATAAGGCGTTCAATCGGGTGGACGAGTATTTACGGGTTATTGACCGCATCCACTCCCATGGAATTGCGGTGCAGACCGGGATTGTGTTTGGATTCGATCATGATACGCCGGAAATATTTGAGGACACCATCGATTTCTTGGAAAAGGCCGGGGTTCAGAATGCGACTTTCAACGTGCTGACGCCATTTCCAGGTACCCCGCTGTTTCGGAGGATGGAGGAGGAAGGGCGCATAATGACGCGGGACTGGCGCAAATACAACAGCCGCGACGATGTGGTTTATCGGCCCAAGCGGATGAGCGCGGCAGAACTGTTAGCGGGCTTCCGCTATGCGAATGATCGTTTTTATTCTCTTCCCAGTACGGTGAAACGGCTATCACGGTCACCGGTTCAATTGTGGTGGACATTGCCGCTGAACCTGGCGTATGGTTATCGATGGCGGCGGGCGGCACGGGCCGTCGCCCAACAGCGTGCTGCAGCCGAGGTGCTTCCCTGAGGCATCTGTGGCCCCCTCCTCTGTGCGATGCTTATTTGAGAGGCGCGATGGAGGTTCGGCAACTACAACTGTTTCTAGCGGTGCTCGATTGCGCCAGCGTCACGCGGGCGGCGGAACGGGTCAACCTCACTCCGGGGGCGGTCAGCCTGCAACTCCACAGCCTGGCGGCGGAGCTGAACACCGAGCTGTTCGTGCGTTCGGGCAAGCGGCTGGCGCCCACCGCGGCGGCGTGGCGTCTGGCGGAACGCGCCCGCGAGGTCATCAGCCAGCTTCGCCTGATCGAGCAGGATTTCGAAGGCGACGCCATGGACGACAGGCATCCGTTTCACTTCGCCACCGGCGCCACCGCTCTGATCCACCACCTGGGCAGGCCGCTGCGCAAGTTGCGCAAGCAGTTTCCGCACCTCGGCATCGACATTATGGTTTGCCCCACCGAGGAGATGGTCGCGGGCCTGCTCGACCGGCGATTCGACCTGGCGCTGATCTCGCTGCCCTATCCCGCCGACAACGTGGAAACCGTCCCGCTGTTCGAGGAAGAGCTGCTGGTGTTGAAGCCTTCCCTCGACCGGATCAGCGGCTGGCATGTGGCTCCAGCCGAGCCCGCCGAGCTGGCCAAGGCGGCCTTCGTCCTCTACCCCAAGCGAAGCAATATGCGCTCCATGATTGACGCCTTCTTCAAGGAGATTTGCGTGACGCCGCGGGTGGTAATGGAAGCCGACGATACCGAAGCGCTCAAGAAGCTGGTCGAGACGGGATTCGGATATTCCATCCTGCCGGAATACGCGTTGCATGGGCACCCCCACTATTTCCACGCGCTGCGCGTGAAGGGCCACCGGCTGGTCCGCGTGCAGGCTCTCGCTATGGCGCGCTCGCCGCACCGCCGCGCACTGACCGACGCCGTGGCGCGCTTCCTGCAAACGTCGCTGTCGATGCCGAAGAAATAGTCCCCCTATGGCGCAGGCTCGCAGCCCGCGCAGGGCGTGGCATGCCGCGCCCCGGCTGTCCACATTGTGAAACGACCCCCCAAAATCATCGCGCGCGGACCAGCGACAGGGTACGGTTGAAAACCTGCTGAAACACGCCGGCGGCGCGCTCGGCGCCCCACTGTTCCAGGTCGATATCGCCGTTCGAGTGAACCAGCAGCGTCACCTCGCCGTTCTGCACCCGGCAGGTCAGGCTCTCGATGCGCCGCTCCGGCCCGCGCACCATGTTGTCGGCCAGCCGCAGCAGCGGAATCAAGACCGTCAGCGCGCGCTTGTCCTCCGGCGCCAGGGACTGAAAGGCGGTGTGAACGGGGTTGGGCAGCGCTTTGCGGTGATAGCGGCAGAGTGCGGCCACCAGCACGCGCTCGCGCTCGGTGAAACCCGGCATATCCGAGTTCGCCACCACATAATACGAGTGCTTGTGGTGGCTGGAACTGGAGATGTAGTGGCCCACGTCGAGCAGGTGAGCGGCCGCCTCAAGCAGCTTGCCGGCGGCCGGCGGCAGGCGATGCAGCGGATGCAGCGCGGTGAACAGCAGGCCGGCGATGTGGGCCACGCTGCGCGCGTGCTCCACCGAGACTCCGTAGCGGCGGCCCATGTCCTCTACCTCGCGGCGCTGTTCGCGGGTGAGGCGGGAAAGCTCCGCGCCCACGTTGCGCGCCGCCAGGTCCGCAATTACGCCATCGCGCACGCCCGCGCGCGAGTAGTAGATGGCGGGCAAGTGGAACCGCTCTAGAAAGGTCAGCAGCACCGCCATGCCGGGCACGATGATTTCGGCGCGGCGCGGCCCGATGCCGGTCACCTTGCGGCGGCCGGCCAGGCTCAACCCGGCCAGCTTCCAATAGAGCTTGCGAACCTGCGCGGTGGAGATGCGCAAGCGGTCGATTTCGTCGCGCCGCGACCGGGGCAGCCGCGCCACCGCCGCGGCCACTGCCGAGGCCGTGGCCGAAGTGCCGATCGCGCGCTCCCACTTCGCCGGTCCCAGCCGCCGCACCACGCTCGAAAGCTTGTCCTCGATGAACTCCTGCATCTGGTTCAACTGGCGCGGCGACGGCGGATCGTCCTTGAGGAAGATCTCGCGCAGTCGCACGGCTCCCAAGGGTTTCGAAAACCCCATGTGCAGTCCGCCATCTTCACTGGCCACAATTTCAGCGCTGCCACCGCCGATGTCGCAGATCAGCACCCGCCGCCCGCCCTGCGGCCAGACGTTCTCCACGCCCAGGTGAATCAGCCGGGCCTCCTCGCGGCCGGAAATGATTTCCACGTGCGTCCCGGCCGCCTCCGAAGCCCGCTCCAGAAACTCCCGCTGGTTTCGCGTGTCGCGGATGGCGCTGGTGGCCACCGCTCGCACTCCTACCACCGCCAATTTGCGGTGAAGCGCGGCCATCCGCGCCAATACCGCGCAGGTCGCCTTGATCGCCTCCTCGCTGACCGCGCCGTTGCGAAACACGCTTTCGCCCAGGCGGGTCACTTCGCGGTCGGAGGCCAATACACGGGTCGGCTGCCCGGTGGCAATCTCGGCCGCTTCCATGCGGATCGAGTTGCTGCCGATGTCGATGGCTGCGTATCTGGGCACTTATCTTCAATCTAAACGACAGCAGCCCGATTGGGAACCAAATTCCGCCAGGCTTAACGGAACCGTAACAGAGCGTGCGGAATGCCGCCCACGGGCCCACTCCGATTCGGACGTTGCGCTCTGTTAAGCTCGTGGGCGGAGGGATGGCATGCAACCCTTTCGTTTTCACGTATTCGTCTGCGACCAGCAGAAGCCGGAAGGCGCGCCGAGCTGTGGCGCTCGCGGCGGTCTGGCGGTACTCGAAGCCTTGCGGCGCGAGGTTGCCGCGCAGGGCCTGGAAAGCCAGGTGCAGGTAACCGCGTGCGGATCGCTGGGGTTGTGCGAAAGCGGCCCTAACGCGGTGGTGTATCCGGAGGGAACCTGGTACTGTGGCTTGACTCCGGCGGATGCGCGCGAGCTGGTGGAAGAACACTTTCGCCACGGCCGGCCGGTGGCGCGCCTCGTGCGCCCGGATGTTGAGGCGATCCGCGCCGAAATGGCGGCTAACCGCGACAAGCGCCTGGCCGTCATGCGCGCCCGCGAAGCCGCCGGCGCCTTGCCCGACGACCTGAACGACCGCATCCGCGCCTTCCAGCAGAGCCGCGTCATTTTGACGGCGCTCGAGCTCGACCTGTTTACCGCCATCGGCGAGGGTGGCGTGGCGGCCGATATCGCGGCCCGCATCCACGCCGATCCCCGCGCCACCGAAATGCTGCTGCACGCGCTGGCGTCGCTCCAACTGGTCGCCAAACGCGACGGCGTGTTTCACAACTCGCCCGCGACAGCCCGCTATTTCACTGCCAGTTCACCGCACAACGCGCGCCCGGGCCTGCTGCACACCGCCGGGCTCTGGAAGAACTGGTCGACCCTCACCGAGTGCGTGCGCGCCGGCACCTCCGTGATCCACCAGGAGATGGCGGAGCGATCGAGCGACTGGACGCAGGCTTTCATCGCCGCCATGCACCGCAACGCCACGGAGCGGGCGGCGTCGCTAGTGGCCGCGCTGGGCGCACAGGGTGTGCATCGCATGTTGGATGTGGGCGGCGGCTCCGGCGCCTACTCCATCGCCTTCGCCGCCGCCAATCCGGAGCTGCAGGCTTATATCGTCGACCTGGCCGCGGTCGTGCCGATCGCCCAGCGCCACATCGAGCAAGCCGGCCTGCCCAGCCGCGTCCACACCCGCATCGGCGATTTGCGCATGGACCACCTCGGCGAAGGCTATGATCTGGTGCTGGTCTCCGCCATCTGCCATATGCTGGACGAAAAGGAAAATGCGCACCTGATCGCGCGCTGTTACGACGCCCTGGCGCCGGGCGGGCGGTTGGCGATTCAGGAGTTTATCCTCGAGCCGGACAAGTGCGCGCCCCAATCGGCGGCCCTGTTTTCGCTGAACATGCTGGTCGGCACCCGCGCCGGCGCCAGCTACAGCGAGCCCGAATACACCGCATGGATGCACGCCGCCGGCCTCACCGCCATCCGCCGCGTCCGCATGCCAGGCCCGGCCGGACTGATGATCGGCACCCGTTCCGCGTAGAGCTCGTGGCGTCGGGACTGCTGAGCCGAGATTCGTCTCGGCTTTTCCAGCCAGTGTCCAAATACCCGCCGCCGGCAACAGGTATTCTCCTTTGGGCCCGAACGACCACGCAGCTACGTCCCGTTTGTCCCGGCGCTTCGGTGATTAACGCCGCTTCTTCCAAACCAAACGGGTTAGGTGGACGCCAGCCTGACCGCACTCCATGGCGGTCGCGGCTCTGAGAGGAAGCATTAGTGCAACGGTATGCGGAACAGGTTGCCCACGAAATCCGATTTTGCGAATGCGTAGGTCTCCGGGGCAGGTCCGGGAACAACCTGGCCTTGCCGGATCACTCGAACGCCCGGCATATCGTCGCTCGCATTGACGTCAAGCCCCCCTTCCGGTAAGGCCGGCAGCCCTTGGCCGCGAGGAATGGGTAAGACCAGAGTTGTGCCCGCCGAAGTCGGGTTGATACTCGCGGTCACGTATAGGAATGCACCGTCCCGAGACCACATCGGCCGGCAGGGGTTAGGGCAAATGACCTTCCAGGTTCGGTCCTGTGACGACACCGCGACGGTGCCCCGTCTAGGCTCGCGAATGCCCCACGCCACTACCTAGGCGCCGCCTGGCGATACGTCGCCCTTTCCGACAATGGGGTTGGTCCAGAACACGCGCCATGCCCCCACCATCCGTCCTGATGCGAGCAAGGTAATTCGCTTCGGGTCCCACCTGCCGGAAGAACAGTTCGCCCGGCGTCCCGAAGCTGACCGAGTCTCCTCCGCGCACCACCTGACGGGGCGGCGCGCTCGCGTCCAGGGGAGCCACGAAGATCAGATTTTCCTTGCTGGTCCGTGACGTGAAGGCCACCTCTTGTGCGTCCGGCGAGATATCGAAATCCACCATCGAGACGCCGGCCAGAGAAGGGTTCGCCTTCGCGGAATCGAGTTCCGTGGACCACAGTTCGCTGTCATTCGATCCATTCTTCCGCAACAAATAGTAAGCCCGCTTGCCGTCGGCGGTGATTTTCGGGTCGGAGGCCGATCCCTCCGGAGAGATGGGACGCTCGCCCGAGCCATCGTGAAGCCACACAGAATCCTTGCGAACGCCCACCGAGGCAATCAACGACTTCCCGTCTGGCGCAATCGCCAGTCCTTCCTCCTCGCCCGGTCCGAATGTGATCTGCTCCGCGGCGCCATCGGGAGATCGCTCGCGCCAGAGGTGAGTCGCGCCGTTCACAGCCGCGTTGAAGTACATCCACTTGCCATCTGGCGACCAGCCGGCCGCAATGCAAGCACCGTCAGGACCAACCTGCCGGCCCTTGGAGCCCCCTTCCGCCGGGAGCAACCGGCACGGCAGCCAGGCAGCGGTGCCATCCATTTCGACAACCAGAATGGACTTCCGGTCCGGCGAGAGGTAGGAATAGTGGGCCATGGCGCGCACGTGGTCGGGGAAATAAATTGCGCGTTCGGCGGCACGGCTCTCCTGAGAAGTTACGATGCCCATGTGCAATACCGTGCCGGCCATCACCTCCGAAAAGAGAACCCGCCCATCGCCGATCCAGGTCAGGCCCGCCGCGTTCTTCATCAATCGCGTGGGCGCGCCGCCAGTGACCGGCACCGTCCAGGTGTTCCAGGAGCCGTCGGTGATCGCTGTGTAGGCGACGCGTGATCCGTCAGGAGTGAAGATCGGGTTGTATTTCGGGTTCGGATCGTTGGTGATCTGCGTCGACTGGCCATCCGGAAGCAGCTTCACGTAGATCTGGCCGTAGGTCAGGAAGGGCGATCCGGACCGGAAGAACGTCACGATCCGTCCGTCGGGGGAGAGCGCCGGCGCCGCCGCGGAGTCGCTGAAATCGGTGAGTTGCACATACTCCGCCGGCGAGGTGACCGGCCGCTTGTGGACGCCAAAGTACCAGCCAACGATTCCCGCCATCAGCGCAGCCGATGCCCCAGCGGCGGCGAGTCCCTTCCAGCCCCGTGAACGCGGGGGCCCATTTACCTCCGGTGCGTCGAGCGATTTCAGGACCCGCCCGGCCCGCAGCAGGTCTGCACGCATGTCGGCGGCGCTTTGATAGCGCGCCTGCCGGTCCTTCTCGATCGCTCGCTCGATCGCCCGTTCGATCTCGGGCAACAAACCGCGCCTCAATTCCCGAGCGGGGCGGGGAGCGCGGGTCAGCACGGCCTCGATCTTGCCGGCAAGGCCATCGCCGGCGAATGGCAGTGTTCCGGTGGCCATCTCATAGAGGACCACTCCGCAAGCGAAAATGTCCGATCGCGCATCGACAGTCTGGCCGCGAGCCTGTTCGGGGGCCATGTAGGAAATCGTTCCCACGGTGGTTCCGGGAGCCGTCAGGCTATCCATCGGCACTGCGCACGGGCCCATTTCGGCCCCGGCTGACTTTGCGAGACCGAAATCCAGAATCTTCACCGCGCCCTGCCGAGTGAGAAAGACGTTGGCGGGCTTGACATCGCGATGCACGATGCCGGCGCCGTGGGCCGCTTCGAGCGCCTCCAAAACGGGAATCATGATGGCCAGTAACTGGTCGTTGGACAACGGCCGCTCGGCGATCAGTTCCTTTAACGTCTGCCCTTCCATCAGCTCCATGACGAGAAACGGCTGGCCCTCGTGTTCCCCGATGTCGTAAACCGTGCAAACGTTGGGATGATTCAATGTGGAGATGGCCTGCGCCTCGCGCCGGAACCGCTCCAGTGTGGATTGATTCGCAGCCAAGGTTCCGGACAGGAATTTCAAAGCCACGGGGCGGCCCAGGCGGTTGTCGCGCGCCCGGTAGACTTCTCCCATTCCGCCCTTTCCCAACGGCCCCTCGATCCGATAGGGTCCCACGGCCGCACCTGGCAGAAGCATCGTCTCCGTGGAGTCTTGGCCGGCTGACCATTGCGCTGCCTCACGATCCGCGACGTCAAACGCCCCGGAGCCGGCCTGATTCAGGAGTGCCTCGACCGCCCGCCGCATGTCGTTGTCGCCGCCGCATCGGCCGGCCAGAAAGCTCTCGCGCTTTTCGGCGGGCACCTGCCATGCCGCGTGGAATAGTCTCTCGATCTGCTCCCAGCGTTCCCTGTCCATGGAGTGAAAGCCGCTCCTTTTCCCCCGGGTGCGTTCGTCTCAACCAGTATAGTGCGTGCTTCCAGGGTCTAAACGCAGGCCAATCGGCCAGCGCGAGTTTGAAAAAAGCAGCCGAAGCTAGACGGGGCGTAATCGCTGGACCGAATCCCAAAACTGAGACACGGGATGGAGTGAACCCCTCAGCTTCGGTGGGTCAGTTTTGGAAAGCAGAGGCGCGGGTAATTCCTCTCAAGCGACCAAGTGTGTGGGAATGATCTGTGGGCCGCGGTGTGCCTCTTGGACAGGATTGCTGAAATGGAGAACAGGACATCACGCGTCGCCGACGGTCCCCCGCGCCTGCGCCGAGTCTATCGGCCACCCGGTGTGTCAAGTTGACTCCGGGTGTGTACTATCTGCCTATGTGCGGAGGGGTCTCCATCATTGCAAGGAGCAGGCAAATCACCACCAAAACCCCAAGTCCGGCCGCCACCATCATCGTCTCCACCTCACTCTGCGTATTGGCTGAGCAATTCAATTGCCTAAGTCCACTTTTGATAAACTCGGTCTCGCGTTCCTGGCCGGACAGCGGGTCGTACGAAGCCCGGACCCGTCGGCTTAACTTTAGGTAACGCAGGCCAGGGCTCGCGCCGCAGGAACTTCATGAAGATAGTGCAGGTGGCGGGCTGCGCGTTTCACTGCCCGCATCCGCCGCGGGGCATGGGCATTCACCGGTGGCGGGCCGCCGTTCGCCGATTGGCAAGTGCGCCGCGCCGGCACTTCACCGTACGCTGGAGCCATGACACCACAAGACAACCAACCAACACCTCGGGAAGGGCTCCCTGCCCAGTGGATTCCGGCTCTGATCCTGATCGCCGTCGGGGCTCTCTTCTTTCTGAATAATTTGAACATCATCCGCTTCCATGACATTTTTGAGTACTGGCCGGTCGCGTTGATCGCCTGGGGCATTTTCAAAGTCGTCGATCAGCCGGAGCCCAAGGACAAAGTGGTGGGCGGAATCCTAATCGGGATTGGCGGTGTGCTGCTGTCGATCAATTTGGGCTTCCTCCATATGGGGTGGGGCGATCTGTGGCCCCTGATCCTGATCGGGGTAGGCGTGTTGATGCTGACCGATCGGCTGGTCGGCCCGCGCACCGAATGGGCCGGGAGGTTCAACCGGAACGCCGACTGGACCGACAAGTCTAATTGGCGGACGAACAAGCTGCACGAGTCCGCCGTTTTCTGGGGCGGCAAGCGGGTGGTCACCGATCCCGACTTCCAGGGCGGCAAAGTGGAGTGCGTCTTCGGCGGCTTCGAGATCGACCTGCGCGGCGCCACCATGCTCGGCGATTACGCCGTGCTGAAAGTGGATGCGGTGTTCGGCGGCGCGGAAATCAAGATCCCCGCCGCTTGGGAAGTCGTGATGAAAGGCGCCGGTGTCTTCGGCGGCTTCGCGGACCAGACGCAGCACCCCGATCACCACCTGAACCCCAATCCGAAGCGGCTGATCATCAAGGGCGGAGCGGTGTTCGGCGGCGTGACCATCAAGAATTAGCCGATGCATCCCATCCTGGCGTCGCGGCGCCTGCTCTTTTACCTGCTGGCATGGCTTCCGGCCGGCGCGCTGCTCACCTACCTCACTTGGGCCGGAGGCGGATTCCGCCTGCCGCAAGCCGCGGCCGTGGTGGCGCCGGCCTGCTTCGTCTACGCCTTCGCCTGCCTCTCGCCCTGGTATTTGTGCCGTACCCGCCCGTTCAGTCTGGAGGCCCTGCCTGAGCTGGCCGTCACGTTCTGTGCTGCCGCCGCAGCGGGCGGACTGCTGCTAGCCGGCATCGCTTGGGTGGTGGCCCAGGAGTTGAAGATCGATTCAACCGGCCATCTGCCGCTCTGGTTCGGCGTCGGCGCGTTGCTCTATCTGCTTTCCACCGGCCTGCACTACGCGGGGCTGGCAGCCGAGGAATCCCGCGCCGCGGAGGCTCGCGCCGCCGAAGCCCGCACACTCGCGCGCGAGGCCGAATTGCAGGCCCTGCGGCTGCAGATCCATCCCCACTTTCTGTTCAACAGCCTGCACTCCATCGCTGCGCTGGCCTCGGTGGATGGCGCGCGCGCGCGCGAAATGTGCATCCGCCTTTCCGATTTTCTCCGCATCAGCCTGGGCCTCGGCAGCCGCCCCACCATTCCCCTCGGCGAGGAGCTGGACCTGGCCCGCAACTACCTCGAGCTGGAGCGCGTGCGTTTCAGCGACCGCTTGCGCGTTGAAATCGAAATCGAAGCCGGCTGCGAAAACTGCGCCGTTCCTGCGCTGCTGTTACAGCCGCTGGTCGAGAACGCCGTCAAACACGGCATCGCCGGCTTAGTCGAGGGTGGCACCATTCGTCTCGAAGCCCGCCGCGACGCCCCCGGAGTTGTCGTCACCGTGACCAACCCCTTCGATCCCGAAGCGCCGCCGCCGGAACGCTTGGGGGTCGGCCTCGCCCAGGTTCGCCGCCGCCTGGAAGTCCGCTACGGCCCCGAAGCACGCCTGGATACAGGCACCGCCAACGGCGCTTACCGCGTGGTGTTGCGGTTGCCTTGCGAGGCGGGGTGAACTGGCGAAGCTGATCGACGATGCTTCGATGCGGTCGACGCCGGCCGGTCTGGCCGTTTCCGAAATGCGTCGGTCCGTTCTGGCCCGCTTACCCCACCGGTGCTTCGAGCAGCGCGAGTTGCTTCCGGCAGAGAGCGCCGTATTTGCCTTTGCGATCGCCGTCGCTGCCTGAAAATCAAGGTGCCAGTATCCGCGCTACCCGCGGATTCCTTGCTTGCCCTCCATCGCCTCCAACAGCCGCGCATAACCGGCGCGGCTTACCGGCAGGCGGCTGCCATCGGTCAGAATGGCCACGCGGCTTTCCTTTCCGTACGGTTCGATGCGCGCCACCCGCTCCAGACTCACGATCACCGAACGGTGGATGCGCACGAAGCGCCTGGCATCGAGCTGCCGCTCGATTTCCGCGATCGGCTGCGGTTTCAGATAGCTTTTGCCGCCGCTGTGCAGGGCGATGTAATCGTCCTGCGCTTCCACATAGTCGAGCTTGTCAAGCGGGATCACGTGCACGCGTGCGCCGTCGCGCACCACGATACGGTCCACGCGCTGCTCGGGCGGCCGCGTCACCGGTGGCGCGTGCTGGCCCAAGCGCGCGCGGGCACGCTCCAGCGCGCGCTCAAAGCGCTCCGCGCTGAATGGCTTCAGCAGGTAGTCCACTGCGTGTGCATCGAAAGCGCGCATGGCGTATTCGTCGTAAGCCGTCACGAATACCACCGCCGGACCGGGGTCGATCAATTCCAGCACTTCGAACCCGTCGAGCTTTGGCATCTGGATATCCAGGAAAACCAAATCGGGCGTGGTTTCGGCGATCGCCTTCACGGCTTCGAAACCGTTTGCGCACTCGGCGGTAATTTCGATTTCCAGATGCGGCCGCAGCATCTCGCGCAAGTATCCGCGCGCCAACGCCTCGTCATCTACGATTACGGCTTTGAGCGATTTTACCTGCACCTTACATGCAACTGTAGCAGCGATCAAGTGGGGCGTGACTAGGACGTTGGTGTGTATCGCCGATGGCTGGGCTGGCTCGCGATAATACCGTATGATATAGTTCGTATAATGCGTGCATGATTCTCTGTGTTTAGCCTAATATAGCAAGTTTGTACGTGTGGTTACTGAACTACTTATAAGTACGTAATCTAGCGGTCGTTGAACCATGAGACGAGACGAATGGGGGGCAAGTCAATACACCTCCGTAGACGGCTTCGAGGATTCGATGTCGTCGCGGCAAGGGTGGACGCCGCAAGATTTGTTTTGGGCCTGCGCCCGCTAAGGATTCCGCCAAGTCTGCCGATAACTCCTGTAGCCATGGAGCGCAGACAAGTCGACCAGAACTCGCGGATTGGCTGGAACTTGGATGCTGGCGCGGGGGAAGAATGGACGGATCTGCTAAAGACCTGCGCACAGCGGACCGAGGAGATGCGTGCGGAGCAACGTGGGCTGGCCGGCTTGGATGAGACCGAGGAGATTGTGTTCGCTTTGGCGCGAGCGGTTGAGCAGCGCGACGCCAATACTGGGGGCCACTGCGAGCGACTGTCGTTCATCAGCGTGTCGCTCGGAATCGCCTTGGGGCTGGATCGGGCAAGTCTCCTGGCACTGTATCGCGGCGGGTATCTGCACGATGTAGGTAAAGTCGGGATTCCGGATTCCATCCTTTTCAAGCCAGGCAAGCTGACACCGGAGGAATGGGTGACCATGCGCAGTCACACTGTCCGCGGAGAAGAGATTTGCCGGCATCTGAAGTCTCTGTGCACGGTGCTACCGATCATTCGGCACCATCATGAGCGGTGGGATGGCTCGGGGTACCCTGACGGACTTCGGGGCGAGCAGATTCCCCTTTTGGCGCGCGTATTGCAGATCGCCGACATTTTTGATGCGCTCACCGATGAGCGCCCGTACAAACGTGCCTACACGCCCGCGGATGCGATCGGCATCATGCGGCAGGAAACCAAGAGTGGCTGGCGTGATCCCCGTGTTTTCCGTCTGTTCACGCGCCTGCATCACGTCGTCATCTCCAAGATTGGAGATTTGAGCGGCACGGAACGGGGCTTGGTTTCGATGCAGCAGTCGTTGATCAGCCTACAGCGCTCCCTCGCTTCAGAATCCGCAGCGCTGACACAGTCGCAGCGGCAGGTAGCGTAGGCAGGGACGACATATGGGGCCTACGGGGTTAATTGGGGGCTCTTCCTTGTTATCTGATAGGGTACTTCGAGCTGGTGCAGTACTTCGAAGTGGCTGTTTCACGTGAAACTCGACATCTGGTGTTTCACGTGAAACTGGGCTTTGGTGGCGTCAAGCTTCGTGTTAGTATGGCCGCTTGAGCCGGGTATTCGCAATTGCAAACCAAAAAGGCGGCGTCGGTAAGACGACAACCGCCATTAACCTCGCTGCTGCGCTGGCAGCGAACGACCTCAAGATCCTGGTCATTGACTCCGACCCCCAAGGCAATGCCACCAGTGGTCTCGGCATAGCCAAGGATCCCAATCGCCCGAGCCTTTACCACGTCATTCTGGGTGACGCCTCTCCTCGGGACGCCATTGTCGCCACCGCCTTTGATGGCCTTTATGTCATTTCCGCCGACAAGAACCTAGTCGGCGCCAATCTGGAGTTGGTTGAAATCCCCAACCGAGAATTTCGCCTGCGGGAACGCATTCAAAGCATCCGCGACGAATACAACTTCATCCTCATCGATTGCCCACCAGCCCTCGATCTCCTCACTCTCAATGCTCTTATTGCAGCGGATTCCGTCCTTGTTCCCATCCAGTGCGAATTCTTCGCTCTGGAAGGCATCTCAGAGCTCATGGATACCATTGATCGAATTCGCGATGCCTTCCAGCATCCGCTGCAGGTGGAGGGTATCCTCCTTACAATGTATGACGATCGGACGAACCTGACCCGCCAGGTCGCGGCAGATCTCAGGGAGTTCTTCAAAGACGAGGTCTTCGCCACCATTGTTCCACGCAGCGTTCGCTTGGCCGAGGCACCCAGTTTCGGCAAACCGATTCTCGCTTACGACCCCCGCTCCAAGGGTGCCGAAAGCTACATCAGGCTGGCCAAAGAGATCCTCGACCATGAACAAAACAGAGAATCCTCGCAAGGCGCTCGGTAAGGGCCTCGGCGCCCTGCTGCCTACCCGCCCGACAAACCAACCTGCGCCTCCGCCCGCGCCCAGCGAGGAAGCGGCGCTCAGCATTCCGATCGACAGCATCGATCCCAACCCGCTCCAGCCGCGGCGCGTGTTTCAGAGTGAGCGCCTGTCCGAGTTGGCCCAATCGATCCGCGCCAACGGCATCATCCAACCGCTGGTGGTCCGCAGGTCTGGTAACCGCTACCAGTTGGTGGCCGGTGAGCGCCGCTGGCGGGCCGCCAAACTGGCTGGCCATCAGTCTGTGCCCGCGGTTATCCGGGAAATCCCCGACGAGCGCTTGCTCGAGATCACCTTGATCGAGAATATCCAGCGCGAGGATCTGAACCCCATTGAAACCGCCGTTGCCTTTGACCGGCTGGGTCACGAACTCCTCCTCAACCCCGATCAGATCGGACAGCGCACCGGTAAGGACCGCACCACTATTGTCAACTTTCTCCGCCTCCTCCAACTTCCCGCCGACATCCAGCAACTGGTCGCTGAGCGCCGCTTGTCCGCGGGCCATGCCCGCTGCCTCTGTTCGCTTCCCAACGTAGATCTGCAGCGGGAAGTAGCGGAAAAGGCCGTCGCGCAGGGTTGGAGCGTGCGCCAAACCGAGCGCACCACCCAGCGCATGCTCGAGGGGCGTAAGCCCAAGCACCTCGACGAACTCCAGACCGATCCTAACGTTAAGGCCGCCATTCAGGAACTGGAGCGCGTCCTCGGCACCAAGGTCCGCATCGTCGAGAAGGCCAAGCAGAAGGGCCGTATAGAAATTGACTATTACTCTCCGGAGGACCTGGACCGCATCTACACCGTGATTGTGAGCCCGCCCTCCTGAGCCCAACCTGCTCTGTCTCTGCGTAATTCAGGTCGCACTCCGGGGCGCTCCCCTCTGGTCGTTTTTGGGGTGATCGACCCCGTCTCGCTGCCGCTCGGGATTCTCCCCGAACTCTCGTTGCTTCGCGGGTCTCATTATGCTATTTATGAGTCAAGCCGAAAAACCGAACCCAACGAAAAAGCCGCTCTTGCTGTGCCGGGTTGCGGCGGTCAATCAGATTCTCTTCATAAGGATGGCATTCAGTGGAGACCGTCAATCGCAAGCTCATTCGTCCGTCGCTGAACGAGATCAAGGAGCAGATTAGTCCACCCCGCCGCCCGGCCCTCCAGTCACAGAAAAAACCGGTCCCGCCCGACCAGACCAATGCCGAGAATTTCTACTACGTGAAGCAGATGCAGGCCAGAACTCCGATGGTCTTTGTTCTTCGCGACGGTGAAACGTTGCATGGCATTATCGAGTGGTACGACAAGTGTTGCCTCAAGGTGAATCGGGACGGCCAACCCAACGTGCTGATCTATAAGCCCGCCCTCAAGTACATGTACAAGGAAGGCTAGCCCCTCCCCGCGCGTTTCGTGGCGCGGGCGCGAAGCGCATTGGGACTACATTTCGTAGTCAAAAAACATAAACACCACAAAATGTTGTGGACTGCTGCGGCCGGGCTTCCCTGCACAAGAAACGTTACACCCTGACGCCGGCCCCTCGACCACCGGTTGCCCGAGCGCGGGAACCCGTGTTCCGCGAGTCTCACCACCGGTGTCCCCAGCGTATCTCCCCTCCTCGCGGTGCAGGGGCGATCAGATTGCGGCGCCGGCGCGCGCGGCGGTCTCCATCACCAGCAGGCCCATTTTGGGACGAGAGGGTTCCAGGTCAGGGTGAATGCCGAATTGTTCCAGCGCTTCGGTAGTGGTGGGACCGATGGAGCCGGTCAGGCACTTCCGCAGGCCCTCGAGCATGGCAGTTTCAATCCCGTGCTCCGCTGCGACCCGCACCAGGTGCTCGATCTGAACCGCGGTTGTGAACAGCGCTGCCTGAAACTCACCCGCGGCGAGGCGGCGCGCGGCCTCCCGCAGCGGCCCGACATCTTCGGGCAGATCGTATTGGTACACCCGGACCGTGGTGACCTCGGCTCCGCGTGCTGTCAGCGCGGCCAGTAGCTCCGGATTCGATCGACCGTACTCCTGCACCGCGATGCGGCTTCCGGCGTGGCTGGCCGTGGCGGCGAGCACCTCGCGCCACGTGTTCGGCCCCGGCGCCACAATCGCCGGCGTCACGCCCATCTCACGCAGCGCCGCCACCGGCTTGGGGCCGCGTGCCACCACAGTTACGCGGCGGAGCCCATCGGCGAAGGCGCCTTCCGGATAGCGTGCCGCCAGCAGCCGGTTGAGCCGGCGAGTGCCCCCGCCCGTCAGCAGAATCACCGTATCGAACTCGCCCGCGAAGAGGCGCTCGGCAAAGGCGAAGGCGGCGGCGTCATCTCCCACCGGCGCCTCGCGCATTGCAGGCGCGACAAACGGCTGCCCACCCTGCTTGCGCACCAGTTCCGCGATTTCCGCCGCGCGCCGGCTCTCAAACGCCACCACCCGCATGCCCTGGAACGACATACTGAATTATAGCCAGTTGCCGAGCCGGGACTGCCCATGGCGCTACGGTCTGCCAAGGATGTGCCCGACTATACTGGAGCTACACCGGTAACCATCGAATGGCGAATGGGCCTTGCTGCCGATGCGGATCACGATAGACGCGCTGCCGCTGCTCTTCAGAAGTGCCGGAGTGAAGAACTACCTGTACTACTGGATCCGGCATTTGCAGCGGGAGCCGGCGGCGGATGTGCGCCTGTTTCCTTTTCTGGGAGAGGCCTCCGGTCTGGATCATCGCAGGGCGCTGGCGGGACCCATCCCAACGTTTTTCCGCCTGGGCCTCTTCTTCCTGATGAATCGATTGCCGGCGGGTTTTTCCCAGCCCTGGTTCCCCGCCACGGACGTTTTCCATTCGACGAGGATACTCCACCCACCCCGGCGGGCCAAGCTGACGGCCACCATTCACGATCTGACCTGCTGGATTCTCCCGGACGCTCATCTGCCGGCTAACGTGGCTTTCGAGAAACGCTACGCGGAAATGATCTGGAAGCGCGCCGACGGCTTGATTGCAGTCTCGGAGAGCTCCCGAAACGACGCGGTGACGGCTCTTGCGCATTCCGCCGGAGAAGATACAGGTCATCTATCCGGGGGTTCCCGAAGCGTACTTCTCGATTGACCACGCAGGTGTGCAGCGGGTGCGTGCCGAGCTGCGGACTTGATGCGCCCTTATCTGCTGTACGTGGGAACCGTCGAGCCGCGAAAAAATGTCGACTTGCTGCTGGATGCGTATGGCGACCTGCCGGTTCGATCGCGGGCGAGTTCGATCTGGCGATTGCGGGTTCGCACGGTTGGGCGAGCCAGGCGACCATGGGCCGGCTGAAAAGCTCGCCGCCCAACGTGCGCTACCTGGGCTACGTGCCGGAAAGCGACCTGCCGGCGCTTTTCGCGGGCGCCACGGCTTTTGTTTATCCATCGCTTTACGAAGGATTCGGATTCCCGGTTGCGCAGGCCATGGCGGCCGGCGTACCGGTGATCACATCGGGCGTGTCTTCGCTGCCGGAAATCACCGGCGGCGCGGCCGTGTTGATCGACCCGCGCAGCCGGCTCGAACTGCGCGATGCGATCGCGAGCCTGCTGACATCGCCGTCGCGGCTTGCTGAGTTGAGTGAGAGCGGCCGGACACAGGCGCGGAGATTCTCCTGGCCCGCGGCTGCCGCACGGTCCTTGGATTTCTTTGCGCGCGTGGCCGCCGGAACCTGCCGGCGCTAGGGAGCCGGCGGCAGGATTCTGACGGCACGTCGCACTTTGCGGTGCGGTGGCTTCCCGGGCGTTCAAGGGATATCCTATGGGTTCGCCTGGCCGGCTGAAGCGCGGAGACCTTCAGCCTGACGGCGCTGTCCGCGCCGGCTGATTCCGGTAACGCAGCTCCTGTTTCGGCATTCGCCAGAAATCGTCGGTTTGAAGTAGTGATGAAGGAATCGTACCGATGGAAACGTACGCACAGATCCACAACGCGCAACAGGGCAAGTCCAGCGACAAATGGGAGAGCTACCTGCCGGTATACGAAAGGCTGTTCAGAAGCTTTCGCGGGGAGCCCATCGCCGTTCTAGAGGTTGGTGTGCAGAATGGAGGGTCGCTCGAAGTGCTCGCGAAATACTTCGCTGCGGCCACTCAGATCATCGGCTGCGACATAGACCCGCAGTGCGGAAACCTGAAGTTCGAAGATCCGCGCATTTCGGTCATCACGGGCGATATCAACTCACCCGAAGTGCTCCTCCGCGTGGGCAGCCAGACCAAATCGATCGACGTGTTTATTGACGACGGGTCGCACTTCGCCGCGGACATCGTGGATACCTTCGTAAAGTACTTTCCGTTGGTTACACCAGGCGGCGTATACCTCATCGAAGACACGCATTGCCTCTATTGGGAAAACTGGGGCGGCGGAATTCTCCGCGCTAACTCGGCCCAGCAGTTATTCAAATTGTTGACCGACGTCCTCAATTACGAGCATTGGCAGGATGATTTGTCGTTGCAGGCGTTTCTGACCACGTTCTTTGCGAAAAGTGCTATCCCCGCGTTTCTCACGGAAGGATGGATGGAGAGCATTGAGTTTCGGAATTCCATGATCGTGATCCACAAGGCGCACCAAGCAAGTCACTACAAACTGGGAAACCGCCTGGTAGTGGGCGATACCTTTGAGGTGGCTCCGGGCATGAAACAGTACCAAGTGCAGTCTCGATGACTGGCGCAGGAAGGAATGGGAGATGCGGATCATACTGGCGTGTTTGATTCCCGTAATCCCTCCCGCCACGGCATCCTGTCTTGCGAGAACCGCCGGGCATAGGTTACCATCGGGACACTGCCGGCAGTTTTCCAGGCCACGAGTGAGGAATTGCGGTTGAGGATGTTGACAGGGATCACTGGATCGAGCGGATTTATCGGATCTTACCTGACGCGATGGTTGATCGCATCCGGCGGCGCTTCGCTGCGTCTCCTGGTGAGAAACACCGTCAACGCGGGGCCTGAGGGTGCGGAGATCTGCCAAGGCGATCTTCAGTCGCGGGCGGACTGCGAGCGGTTCGTCGAAGGCCTTGGGGTAATCTACTACCTCGCCCACGAAAACACACCGGTGAATTCGGATTTGGATCAGGCGAACGATGTGCGCGTCAATCTGGAGCCGCTCTTGAACCTGCTGCACGCGGTCGAGCGGGCCGGCACCAGGCCGCAAATCGTGTATTTCAGCAGTGGCGGCGCTGTGTATGCGGGAAAGCAGGACAGAATTCCCTATCGGGAAACCGATCCCTGCAGCCCATTTTCCTCTTACGGAATTCTCAAGCTGGCAGCAGAACAATATTTGCGGCTGGCCGCGGATAGAGGCTATCTGACGGCCACTATCCTGAGGGTTGGCAACGCCTATGGCACGCTGCTGCCGCGGCACCGGATGCAGGGCCTGATTGGTGTGGCACTGAACAACGTCTTGAATGGGATCCCGGTCCGCGTGTTCGGCGACCTGGGCAACGTGCGGGACTATGTCCATCTCGATGACATCTGCGCCATGGCGGATCGCGTCTCAGTGCCGCGCCGAAAGTTCGACGTCTTCAATGTCGGCTCCGGCCTCGGCTATTCGGTGGCCGAGATTTTGCAGGTGATTCAGGATTGCCATGGCGGCACCATCGAGTTGGAAATCAACCAGAGCCAGGGGAAGTGGCTGACGGACTGGGTGGTGCTCGACATCGCCAAAGCCAGGCGGGAGTGGGGCTGGCAGCCGGCTGTCGACCTCACCTCCGGTATCGGCGCGATGATGTCGGCCTGGCACAGCCAGGTTCCGGCCGATCCGGTTACGTCCTTTCGATGAGATGTTCCGTAGTCCTCCCGGTATATAACGGCGGCGCGTTTTTACCTTTGGCCATCGAATCGATACTGAAGCAAGACGACCCCGACTTCGAATTGCTTCTCATCGACGATTGTTCCGCCGACCGGTCCGCGCAGATCATCCGCCATTACGCCGCGTCCGATGGGCGCATTCGGCCAATATTTCATCGCGAGAATGCAGGCTTGGCCGCCACTTTGAACGAAGGTCTCCGAGAAGCGCGCAGCGACCTGGTAGCGCGGATGGATCAGGATGACGTGGCGCTGGCGAAGCGAATCGGCACCCAGGTCGAGTTCATGCAGCGCCGGCCCGATATCGCGGTAGCCGGCACCTTCGCATACCACATGGGCCGCCGGGCCGCCGACGACCGCCTGGTGCGGTTACCGGTCGAACATGAAGAGATCGTCCGCACCTTACCCCGGGAGAACTGCATTTACCATCCCACGGTGATCATGCGGCGAGAGCAGATTCTGGGTCTCGGCGGCTACCGGGCGGAGTTCCGTAACTCCGAGGACTACGATTTATGGTTGCGGGTGGCAAAGATGTACCGGCTGGCGAATATTCCCGAGCCGCTGCTGCGCTACCGCTTCTCGGTCAGCGGCCTCACGTTAGGCCGGAAATGGCAGCAACTGCTCTACACGAAGATGGCGGTGATCTCCAGCCGTGATCCGGAACGGAACCTCGATCAGGTCCGCGAGGAGGCTGCCGCCGAACTGGAGAGCCTGGGAAAAGTGCGGTTTCTCGAGCAGGTGGCGCAAGGCACTATACAGGAGCTGATCCATCTGCGGCTGTTTGGCGATGCCCTGCGCGTTCTTTGGATCTTCTCACGGCAACTGGACCGCAAGCGCGCGATACCGCTCATCCGCGACGTCGGCGGCATGTTCCTGCGGAGCTGGTTTAGCGGCGCCAGCAAGGCCCGATAGATGGGCGCGGCCGGTCACGCGCCCGAGGCGCCGAAGCCTTCGTACGCATCCATGACTTCGCCGACGGGGCCGCTCGTGATCAATTCCCCGTGATCCAGCCATATCGCGTTATCGCAAAGTTCCTGTACCATCCCGGCCGCGTGCGAGACACAAAGAAACGTCCTGCCCTGCCGGCGGGCTGCTTGAACGCGCTCGAAACACTTCCTTTGAAACGCCTGGTCCCCGACCGTCAGGATCTCGTCCACCAGCATAATGTCGGGATCCATATTGATAGCGACGGAAAACGCCAAACGCATGGCCATTCCGGTCGAGTAGGTTCGGACCGGCTCGTCGATGAAATCGCCAACATCGGCGAACTCGACAATGTCGTCGAACAGCTCAGCCGTCCGCCGTCGCGTCAAACCGATCAGCGAGGCGTTCATGCGAATGTTCTCGGCACCGGTCAAATCGGGGTGGAACCCGCTGCCTAATTCGAGCAGCGTCGCCATCCGCCCATTGACCCGAATGCGGCCGGTATCGGGTTTCGCCAGCCCAGCGGCCAAACTGAGCAACGTGCTCTTTCCGGCGCCATTAGAGCCGACGACCGCTAGCCCCTCGCCGGCCTCCAGGCGAAAGCTCACGTCTTTCAGGGCGTAAAAACGGTCTCTGGCCGAGGACCGCATCCAATGGTGTAGTCGTTGGCGCAACAACAGCCGCCCGGCGTGGCGGCCGAACGATTTCGAGACACCTTCGAACTCAATCGCCGTATTGCTCATCACAGGTAATCGTAAAACCGGTTTTTGGCGCGCCGGAATACCAGCCAGCCGATCGCCAGTACCGCCACCGATGAGGCGGTCAGCTTTAGCAGGAGGACGGTGTGTGGAGGAGAGTCCTCCAACAGGATCTTTCGCAAAGCCAGCACCAGCGCAGCCACCGGGTTAAGTTCGTACAATTCCTTGTATCTCTGAGGAATGGACTCGAAGTGATAGAAGATCGGTACCAGCCAGAAGAGCACGACATTCGTGGATTCCACGACGTATCGCACATCCCGCACGAAGACGTTCAGTGCGGAAGTAATCAGACTAAGACCGCATACGAATACGATCTCCATGCCCCAGATGAACGGAAGCAGCAACCAATACCGGTTTGGGAAAACGCCCGACAGGAATGCAACCGTAAACAACAACCCGATCTGGATCAAAAGGTGAACCACGTTGGAAAGGACCGCCGCGATCGGGATGGTCTCGCGCGGCACAGCGACGCGCTTAATCAGACCGGCATTATCGACCAGCGAAGTAGTTCCCGAAATCCACGCCACCGTGAAGAAGTTGTAAGGCACCAAACCGCAGAGGACAAACAAGGCAAAGTGGGGCGTGTTGTTCGCAAATACCTTGGTGAACACGAATGTCATCACGCCCATCATCACCAGAGGATTCAGGAGTGACCAGAAGATGCCCAAGGACATGTTCCGATAACGGATCTTAAAATCCTTTTGGATTAGATTGGGTATGAGAAAGCTGTATTCTCCGGTCCACATGACAGAGGCGTCGGCTCGTACGAAACTTCGATTCTAGCATGCGGGCCGCGGCAATCCCCTATGCCATACGTCAGCCGAAAAGCCTTGCGTAAGCCTGCCGGGCGCTGCGCAAGTCAAATTCTGCGGCGACTTTCTTTCTGCCAGCCTCCCCCATTTCTCGAGATAGGTCGGGATGATTCAGGAGTCGATCGATGGCCGCGGCGAACGCGGATGCTTCGCCGCCGTCCGGATCGATCAGAACTCCACAGGTCGCATCGACCACCTCGGCCAGAGCTCCCACCTTCGACGCCACCACGGGTGTCGCGCACGCCAGGGACTCGAGGATGATCAGCGGCACGCCCTCCGATCGCGAGGGGAGCAGCACGAGATCGGCGGCGGCAATCAATGGCGGCATGTCTTCCACATGTCCGAGGAACTCGAAGACTCCCTCGAGACCCTTGCGGCGCACTAGAGCGCGCACCAAGGAGGCTTCCGGTCCCTCTCCAGCCACGACAAAAACGAAGTCCGCCTTCTTTCGGAGACACCACAATTCCCCCGCTATGTCGGCCAGCAGGGAAGGGCGCTTGATCGGGTCGAGCCTCCCGGCAAAGAGAATCTGCTTGCGTTCCCGCGGGGCGGTTTCCAAGGATGGACGGAATCGTTTCAGGTCCACGCCATTTCGGACCAAGGAAATGTGGCTCTCGGGTGTTCCGCAGGCGAGCAGACGGGATCGCACGGCATCGGAAACCGCAACCCGCATGTCGATCTGCGCCGCCAGACCAGCGGTCACGGAAACCAGGTCCCAATTATTGTCGATCGCGTGAACCAGATCCATCAATCTGGCCTGAGGCAGGTCGCGCTTGATGTGAGGAAGAGCGGCATAACCCGCCAGGCTGTTCTGGACGAGGACGGTGGCGCACTTCCAGTTCGTGACCATCGAGTAAATGGTGGCGACGGTCTTCTGCGGCGGGACGACTCGAGCCAGGTCGTAGACATGAGCCACCGACTGGCGCCAGCGCCCGGCCCAGCGATCGTCCGTCGATTGGGTCGCCAGCAGCAGAACCTCGAATCGGTCTCCGGGCAATACACCGGCCAGTTCCAGGAGTACCCTTTCCGCGCCGCCGTGTCCCAGATGGGGTGTAATCAACGCCACGCGAATTCGGCCCGGAGACATTCGCGGGCAATAGCGCAACGGCTGGATCGGAGTATTGTCGAGCAATAAGCTCCGTGGTTGAAATCGCAGGTAGAAGGTCAGATCGAACAAGGGGCGCCCCAACCCCCGATTGATCCGTTCCTTGAGGCGCAGGGGAATCAGCCGCAGCGCGCTCCGCAGCGGGTGGAGGGCCCAAGCTTTTGCGGAGAGAATTTCCGCATTGGCGAGGTGGCGATGGATGGTGCTCCAATACCACGCTCCGCCAGGAGCGAGCTGCGGGGCCGGGCCTTCGCCCAACCGCAAGCTCCGATCGAGGCGCTGTTTGTGTTTCGCGGCATATTTCCGCGACATTGCCATCGCGCCGTCCGGCAGCCGCAGCCATTGGTGCCCGGCCCAGACGGCCAACGCCGCCAGCTCGCCACTCTGCCGGTCCAGCGAGCTCGATCCAGGCACCAGCAAAGCCGGCGCCTCGATTGCTCCCGAAGGCGGCGTCGCCTCCGCCGCTGGGGCAAAATAAACATCCTCAATTGTCTGCGCTTCCGCCGGAGGAGTGCAGGCGAAGCATACCGCTGGGGCCCAAAGAGCTTTGATTCTGGCCCGGTGGTGGTCGTCGTATAACTCGGGATGCTTGTTCTCGATGTACGCGACAATCTCCGCATGGTGGGCCAGCGCAACATCGTAGAGCGAGCCTTGCCGCTTCCGGTAACGAAACAGAGGCTGCGGAAGGCGGCGTCCAAAACGGTTCGCGGCGCCCAGCCGCAACCAGAACTCCCAATCTTCGTAACCGAGCCGCATCGATTCGTCATAGCCGCCCGCCGACTCCCAGTCGTCCCTCGAAATCAGGGCTGCATAGGTGAGCGAATTGCGGTCGAGCAGGTTGTACAAGTTGTATTCAGGCAGCTTGTCGATATACCGCCGCTCGCCGAACACACGGCAGTCGCTGTAGACGAAAGCCAGATCCGGAGTGGACATCGCCGCAACGCATTCGGCAACGTAACGCGGCTCGAGAAGGTCGTCGGCATCGAGTGGAACCACGAATCGGCCGCTCGCCGCGCGCATTCCCGCATTGCGCGCCGCCGGCAACCCGAGGTTCGCCTGCCCGAGGGACAGGTTCACCCGCGTGGCCGCCGCGCGAATGTAATCGAGGCCCTCCGCTTGGTCGGTTCCATCGTCAACCAGGACGATTTCGATTCGGGGATAGGTCTGCGCCCGCGCCGAAGCGACGGCGTCGAGAAGCCATTCACCAGGGTTGTAGCACGGGATGACGATGGAAACCAGGTCCACGGCGTTCTCTAGAGATGTCCTGAAAACAGCAATTATACGCTTCGACCGCGGCGCGGTGCGTGTTTTTGGAAAGCGCCGCTAAAGTCAGATCGGGCATCTGCCGAATGATGTGGCAGGAGCGCAAATGAAACTTTGTGTCACCGCAGCGCTGTTCGCCTTCGTTGCCGGCACGGCTTGGCCTGCATCGGCCGCGGCTTGGACCCTGAGTTTCAGCACGTACTTTGGCGGAAGCGACATGACCAGCGCCACAGCCGTCGCCGTGGATGGGTCCGGCAACATATATGTAGCGGGATGGACGGTCTCCACGACTCTGCCGGGATGCAATCCGATGCGGGCCAACGCTGGTGGTGTGGATGCATTTGTCGCCAAATGGGATGGCGCCACGCATCTGGTCGATTACTGCACCTTCCTGGGCGGCAGCGGCGATGACCGTGCTTTCGCAATTGCCGTGGACGGCTCTGGTTATGTCTATATCACCGGTTGGACCATGTCGGTGAACTTTCCGGTCAGTGGAGCGTTGCAAACGGCGTTGGCGGGGGGCAAGAACGCCTTTGTGGCCAAGCTCAATCCGGCGGGCGCGTTAGTCTACAGCAGCTATCTGGGCGGCTCCGGATCCGACACCGGCAACGCCATAGCTGTTGACAGCACGGGGAGCGTGACGGTGGTCGGTGATACTACGTCAGCCAATTTTCCTCTGTCGCATCCGGTTCAGAGCAGCCTTCACGGTCAAGCCAACGTTTTCGTCACTCGCCTGAACCCGGCCGGAAACGCGCTCGTGTATAGCACCTACTTGGGCGGCAGCGGCAATGACCACGGCGCAGGCGTTGCCTTGGACAGCACGGGGGCGGCGTACGTCACCGGAAGCACAACGTCGATGAACTTCCCGACCGTCTCCGCTTTCCAATCCACATCCGGTGGCAATCAGGACGCATTTGTCACGAAGATCGCCAACACGGGAAGTTCGCTGGTCTACAGCACCTACCTCGGTGGGAGCGGGGGCACGGTTGGCTTCCCCGAGGCAGGGTCCGCAATCGCGGTCGACAGCGCGGGCGATGCATACGTCACCGGGACCACTAGTTCTCCGAATTTCCCTTTGGCAAACGCTTTGTTCTCCACTTCAGCGGGAGTCGGCATTCACGCCTTTATGACCGAACTGAATCCTACCGGCAACGGGCTCGTGTACAGCACATACCTGGGCGGCGGCAGCATCGACGAGGCTGCTGCCATTGCCGTCGATTCCGGCGGCAACGCCGTAGTCGCTGGTTTTAGCGCTTCGACCGACTTTCCGATGGCTAACCCGACACAGCCATACCTGGCAGGCTCGTATGACGCATTTGTCACCAGGCTGAACTCCGCGGGAACGGCCTTGCTCGAAAGCACGTATTTCGGCGGAAGTGGTAGCGACGCCGCCAATGCAGTGGCATACGATGCCGCCAACGCAGTCTACGTGGCCGGACAGACGCAGTCGTTCAACCTACCCCTTGAGGACGCGACACAGCCGGCCCTGGCAGGGGCCCAGAATGCGTTCCTCGCCGTGTTTACCTTACCGCCGCAGTATGCAGGCTCCTTCGACGAAGCGGATTGCACTAACATCGCTGGCTGGGCCTGGGACTCGAACAATCCGAACAAGTCAGTCAGTGTGGACATCTTTGACGGCACCACACGGATCGCGACCGTGCCTGCGAATCTGCTGGGAGCCGGCCTTGCAAACGCCGGTATCGGCAACGGTTATCACGCTTTCAAATACCCTACGCCGAGTTCGCTCGACGACGGAGCGGCCCAGTCGATTTCGGTGAAAATCTCACAGACCAGCACGGAGATCGGTGCGCCCCTGTCGTTGACTTGCGCCCCAGCGCAGGGTGTGGCACCGCTCGTCGACATCGACTCTCCGGCTCCGGGTGCGACGATATCGGGCACCGTTACGGTCTCCGGCTGGGCGATCGACAGTGCCTCGAAGACGGGAACCGCGATCGGCACCGTGCAGGTGCTGCTGGACGGAACGGTGGTCGGCACGGCGACCTATGGAGTCAGCCGGCCGGACGTGTGTGCGGCATATCCGGGCCGGCCCGGTTGCCCTAATGTGGGGTTCACATACTCCCTGAACACGGCAACGCTGACGTCCGGGTCTCACACCATCACGGTCACGGCCAAGGATACTAGCGCCACTCCCGACACCGGTTCGGCCAACGTGACGGTCAACATCGTCGGCGCCGTCGCTGTGATACCGGCGGTGCACATCGATTCGCCATCTCCGGGTGCGACCATATCGGGCACCGTTACAGTCTCCGGCTGGGCGATCGACAACACCTCGACGCTGGGAACCGCGATCGGCATCACACAGGTACTGGTAGACGGAACGGCGGTGGGCACGGCGACGTACGGAGTCAGCCGGCCGGATGTATGCGCAGCTTATCCGGGCCGGCCCGGTTGCCCTAATGTAGGCTTCACCTATTCCCTGAACACAGCAACACTGGCGTCCGGGCCCCACACGGTCACGGTCACGGCCAAAGATTCCAACGCCTCTCCCAACACCGGTTCGGCGAGCCTGACGGTCAATGTCGTCAGCACCCTCGCCGTGGTACCATCCGTCCACATCGATTCGCCAGCCCAGGGTGCGACGATTTCGGGCACGGTGACAGTCTCCGGCTGGGCCATCAACAACGATACGATGGCGGGAACCCCCATCGGCAGCGTAAAGGTGTTGGTGGACGGAACGGCGGTAGGCACGGCGACTTACGGCGCGAGCCGGCCCGATGTGTGCGCGGCTTATCCTGGCCGGCCCAGTTGTCCCAATGTGGGGTACACATACTCGCTGAACACGGCAACGCTGGCGGCCGGATCGCACACCGTCATGGTTACGGCCACGGATTCCGCCAGCCCGCCCGATACCGGTTTTGCCAGCGTGACGGTCATCGTCGGCAGTAGCGCTGCCGTGATACCGACCGTGCACATCAGTTCGCCGGCTCCGGGTGCGACAGTTTCGGGCACCGTGACGGTCGAAGGCTGGACGATCGATAACGCCTCGGTGGTGGGAACCGCGATCGGCAGCGTGCAGGTGCTGGTGGATGGAACGGCCGTAGGCACGGCCACCTACGGAGTCAGCCGGCCGGATGTGTGCGCAGCGTTTCCGGGCCGGCCCGGTTGCCCCAACGTGGGGTTCACATATTCGCTGAACACCGCAGCGCTGACGGCCGGGTTGCACAGCATTGCGATTACAGCCAAGGATTCGGCCAGCCCTCCCGACTCGGGTTCGGCCAAAGTGACGATCATCGTCGGCAGCGGCGCCGCCATGATACCGACCGTGCACATCGATTCGCCGGCCGCAGGCGCGACAGTTTCGGGCGCGGTGACGGTCTCCGGCTGGGCGATCGACAACGATTCGGCGGTGGGAACGGCGATCGGCAGCGTCCATCTGTTGGTGGACGGAACAGTAGTGGGCACGGCGACATACGGCGCGAGCCGGCCGGACGTGTGCGCAGCTTATCCCGACCGGCCCGGTTGCCCTAATGTGGGGTACACCTATTCGTTGAACACGGCAACGCTGGCGTCCGGGTCTCACACCATCATGGTTACGGCCACGGATTCGGCCAGCCCTCCCGACACGGGCTCGGCAACGATCACCGTGCATAAGTAAAGCGCGAGATTGGTTGGGCGTGCCTGGCGCCAGGCAGTGGGAATCCGCCTCGGTTCTCCGGCGGTGGCGGCGCGACGGAGCCACGACGCAGGCGGATCGCCAATGTCCGGCGCGTCTCGAACGCGTGAAAGATTCTTGTGTTAGCCAAGTTTGTGCCCGTCTTGTGCGTGTTGACTGCACGGTTTTCAGCCCCTTGGCGATCAGCTCTCACGCTCCAGCCCAACCCTCAAATATGTTGAAATGAACCTTCGTGAAGAAAATCGGCTTGGTTTTGGCCTTGCTGTCAGGTTGTCGGCTGCCGGCGGCGGATCCTTCGGTACCTCCGGTTGCGCAAAAGTTCCTGGCGATGTTCCAGGAGCTTCGTGAAGCCAGAGCGCAGCGGGCCTCCACCCCCCGTTATGTCGCGTTTGCGTTATCCGACGGCGAGATCAACGACTATATGCGTTACGCTTTGCGTACTACGCCCCGGCCAGGTGTGGATTCGGTCACGATAAAGATCTTCCCGCAGAACTACGTTTCGACGTTCACGGTCGTCGATTTCGACGCCATCGAGCGCTGGAAGCCGGGCACAATCCCGACCCTGCTGCGACCCATACTGCAAGGCAAACAGTCGATCTGGGTAGACTACCGCTTCGCAGCCGCCAACTCGAGGATCACGTTCTCCGTGGAAAAGGCGTACTACGACAAGATTTGGCTGCCAGCGCTATTCGTGGGGAAAGTGATCCAGATCGTGGCCGCCCGCCAGCCGGAGCATTACGACACCAGTAAGCCGCTGCCACTGCCCTTCGGCCTCCGCCAGGCGTGGACCGAAAACCACATCGTGAAGGGCAATAACTGACAGATTGGAACCTAGCCGACCGGCGCTCACCCACTCCGCTTAACCGATCGCCTCTCCCACCCGCCACGACATTTCGACTGACAACGTATCCCGCCAATTATGTGCAGATGTGCCGGCAGCGGACGGAGCGGCGCTGGCGCAGCTTGAATAACCAAGGGCTAGCGAAGCCACATTCAACCGCGGACGCGCACCTTTCGAGTTTTCGAGAATTGGGACTTGAAACAACCTGGCCAGCGCTGGCCCGTCTTGATCAGACTTGTCGATCAAACTTGTTTGTTTATGGCGCTCGAGGACTCCGCGATACAATAACGGATCTGCGCAGCCTACTGATCGCTCGGAGGAACCGATCCAGTGAATCTCGTCCGCTCCGCCCGTCAACTGCCGGCAGTGCTGTGGGCCTTGTTGTCCATCGGATTGTTAGCCCCGAGCGTGATCTGGATCGCCGAAGATCGCACCGTGTGGCCGTGGGATCAAGCGTGGTATGGGGAGGTCTCGGCGGATCTCTGGTTCTGGATGGGGCATTCCCTGCGGCGATGGGTTGGGGAGTTGGCGGATGGGCTCTCCATGAAGCCTCCAGGTGTAGTGTGGCTGGGGCAGTTCTTCGTCCCGTTGCGACACATCCTCGGATCGGTGGAACTCTCGCTGCTGGTCTCGATTCTGGCGACACAGTTCGTTCTACTGGCGATTCTGTTCCGCATCGGCCGTCGGCTGTGTTCGGGTTCCAGCTTGGCCGCCGTTGCCGGCGTCACGCTGGCGGCCGGCACGTCGCTGTTTGCCGGACTTTCCCATCAATTCTTCGTGGAACCACTACAAGCTGCCGCGGTGGCGTGGGTCTATTATGTGGCGATCGAGGCCCCGGGTTGGAGCAGCCTGCGCATTGCGGTGCAGCTTGCGTTGGCGATGGTGGTTGGTATTCTGGCGAAAGCCGATACACCGCTGTACTGCGTGCTGCCTTGCCTTTACACGGCAGGTCTGATCTGCCGTAAGAAAATGTCGCGGGCGGAGTTCTCTGCCTGCTGGAAGTCCCGCGCCTTTCGGGTCCAGGCCGTTCTTCTCGGATTGCTGACTCTCGCCACCGCTCTCTGGTATTACAGGAATATGAGAGCGGTGTGGCAGCACGTCCGCGATTCATCCTCGGATGCAGTCGCTCTCAACTATGGCAGTCGCGATTCCTGGCTGCATAAACTCGTCCAGTGGTGGGGCTCGCTAAACGACTCTTTTCTCTCGCCCTATCTGGGGTGGGTGTTCCTCGCCGTGCTGGCTGGAGCGGGCTTGTTTGGAATGCTGCGCCTACGCGAGCGCCGCGAGAAAGCGCACATTGAACCGGTTGCCATATCAAGTATGCTGCAAATCCTGCTGCTGCTCTCGGTGCTGTCCACAACCATCACTCTGGAACCCAGATTCCTTTACGCTATTCTGCCAAGTATCGCCATCGTGTTTATGCAACTCTGCGCCTTTCTGCCGGCAAGGTTTCTGGCCGCGGTGGCGGTGGCCTGTGGCGCTCAGTGGGTGGCCATCAACGCGGAGTCGCTGGCGATCATGGGCCGCCTCAGCCATCAATCCCAGTGGCTGGTCACGCCGGAGTTCGATCACTCCCACTATGACGACCTCACCCGGGTTGTGAGCCTGACTTCGAATGCGTCCGACCGGTACGACATCGTCGCGGTGGAAAGTCCGTGGATGAACGCCAACGCAGCCGCCTTTTTTGCCGCTAAGAATCGTCTGCGGACGGGCGTGCGGAGCTACTACACCTCGCTTGGCTATGCCGAATCCGACTTTGGGGCAGCCATACGGCGCATCGAGGAGTTTCGCCCGCGCTACGTCATCACGATTGCCGAGCCGTTTCAGGCCGGCTTGCCCGGCTTCCTGAATATCGTTTCGTTGCCGGTTTTGCGCGACCTGCGAAGCGACGATCGTTTCAGCCAGGTTCCTTTTACGAGTCGAAACGGTGTTCTGGTGTTCCGATTCAAGAATGGCTTCCCTGCGGGATCTGCGGCTGGGAGTGCGCCTTGACGAGCGCCGACGAGAGCGGCGGGCATGCCCCCCTGGTGACCATCGTCCTTCCGTGCGGGCCCGACACCGAAGCGGCTGAACTGTCGCTTCGCTCGATCCGCGCGCAGACCATTCAGTCGTTTGAGATCCTGGCCGTCAACACCGGATGTCCGGAGGCCTTTTTCGCCACGCTGACTGGCCAGGGGGGTGATGAGCGGATCGAGGCGGTCAGCGGCGGCACAGGCGTTGCCTGCGCCTGGAACGCCGCCGCCGCGCGGTCTTCTGCACGCTACATCTGCTTTCTCCAGCCTGGCGACAAAATCGAGGAAACCTACTTGGAGAAATGCCTTTTCTATCTCGAAGTGGCCTCCCTCGATGTTTGCGGGAGCTGGCAACTGCGAGGCGCCGGGCTGCACAGAACCGGGCCATTTTCCTTGCGCGCTCTGCTGGCCCGGAATGTCAGCGGATCAGCTGTGATCCGAAGAGAAACACTGATTCGGGCTGGCGGCTTCGACCAGACCATCGCAACGCCTCTTCTGGTCTGGGACCTCTGGATCCGGATGGCCGAGCACGGGGCGCGGGGCCACCTGTTCCGCGAACCGCTTGTCCGCAATTCGGAGGAGCCCGGCGATGAGCCGCACAACGCCGGATTCGTGAGCCACAAGTACAGCCATCTTCTGAGCGATGCCAGTCTGGTACAGCGGCTCGACGCCGTTCGAACCATGAAGCCGCCCCTGAAGAGCTACGCTGGCCTGTTGGAGGGCGCGCGCCAAGCGGATCCCCCCGGCATTGTCGTCGCCATGCCGTTTCTCGCCATGGGTGGGGCGGAGAGAGCCATGGCGGGAGTCTTCCGCGAACTCTCCCGCCGCGGGTATCGCGTTTTTCTGGTTACGACCGCAACCGCTCCGCAAGGCTGGGGCGACACCAGCCACTGGTTTCACGGCAATGTCGCCGGCCTCTATCACCTGCCACGATTCCTCGCCGCCAAGTTGCGGCCGGCTTTCTTTTCGTATTTGATTCAACGCCACTCGATCCAAGTGTTGCTGCAGGTGGGATCCGTAACCGTGTACGACTGGCTGCCGCGCTTGAAAGAGCTGTTTCGCGAACTCGCGGTGGTAGACCTGTTGTTCAATCCCGTGGGGCATGTGGATAGCTATTGGAGGAGCCGGAAGCTCATAGACCATATCGTCGTGGAGCATGAAGGCATGGCGGCGTGGCTGGTGGAACATGGGGAGCGAAGGTCCAGGATTTCCGTGATTCCAAACGCCGTCGATGTCGACCGCTTCGCTCCGCAGCCGCCGAAGGACTGGCTGACTGGAGAGGCGCGGCGGGGAGGGACCTTCGTGGTCGGCTTTTTCGGACGGCTGGCCGAAGAGAAAGCTCCCGATACGTTTGTGCGCATCGCCGCTCGCTTCAAGGGCCGCCCTGCTTTTCAGTTCTTGATTTGTGGGACAGGACCCATGGAAACCTCGCTCCGCTCTTTGTGCCAGGAATATGGACTGGAAGATACCGTCCATTTTCTGGGTTTCGTCAAAACCAGCGAGTACCTCCCTTGCTGCCATCTTACGATCACTTGCTCGCGGTTTGACGGTCGTCCTAACATCATTCTGGAGAGTCTGGCGATGGGCGTGCCGATTGTGGCGAGCCGCGTCGGCGGCATACCGGAGATGGCGCCCGAAGGCCATGGAACCAGGCTTTGCGAGCCGGATGACGTGGAGGAATTCTGCGACGCGATCGAACGCCTGGCGTCCGACGGGCCAGACTATCGGCGATTGGCCGCTGCCGGCCGGCGTTGGGCGGAAGGGCAATACTCGCTGGCGGGTGCCGCGGACCGGTATGCCAGCCTGTTTCACAGCCTGAGGGAGGCGCATCCCTGGCCCGCGAGGTCCGCCGAGGAAGAGGCCGCCATCGCCACGGCGATGCTGCCCGCCAGCCGCCAGTATCAGCCGCTGCCAGGCGGCCCTCTGCGGGCCTGGTTCCGCATCCTCCGAAACGCCCTATCCTGGTCGAACTCGCCCGGCACCTTAAGGACTGTCTGGCTATACACAATGCTCCGGCGCGAGCGCACCACATCTCATGAGTTCGATGAGCTCTTCGATGCCGCCCATTATGCTCTCCACTACCCGGACGTAAAGGCCGCCGGAGTCTCACTGGCATGGCACTACCTTCTCATGGGCTTTCGAATTGGCTGCAACCCCTCTCCTGTGTTTGATACCGATTATTATCTCGGGACGTATCCCGATGTAGCGGCAACAGGCGTCAATCCGCTGGTTCACTATCTCAAATGGGGGCGCGCCGAGGGTCGCGGCTGTTTACCCGCTGAATACGTCTGGAGTCCCGCTGGCGACTCAGCACGGCCCCGGACCGCGCCGGGTGCGCCATCATGACATCTGGGGCGGATGGATCGATCTCCGTCGTCATTCCCACGAAGAATGCGGGGGCGGAATTCGGCGACACGCTGGCTGCCCTCCGCGGACAGCCGCGCCCGCTGGAAATCGTGGTCGTGGATTCCGGCTCGTCGGACGGGACGCTGGATTTGGCGCGCGAACACGGTGCGCACGTGGTTTCGGTCGCTCCCGAATCGTTCAACCACGGCGAGACCCGGAACTTCGGAATCCGGCAGACCCAGGGGCAGTTCTGCGTCATGCTGGTGCAGGACGCCGTGCCTCTGGGTGATTCCTGGCTGGAGGAAATGCTCTCTGCGTTTGCCGACGAGCGGGTCGTCGGTGTCACCGGGCGGCAGGTGGCGCGCCCCGATAGCGATCTCTTTGCCCGGTGGCAGTGCGATTACCGGGACCGCTTTCTGGGTCAGGCGACGCGGGTTCAGGAGTTGGAGAATTGGGAGCGGTTTGAAACTCTTGATTGTGACGAGCGGCGTCGCCTGACAGCCTTCGATAACGTCTTTTCGGTTCTGCGCCGGGCTTTCTGGGAGCAGTACCCTTTCCGCGCCATGCCGTTTGCCGAAGATCTCGAATGGGGCGCGCGGGCGATTGCCGCCGGCCGGCGGCTGGTGTACGAGCCGTCGGCGTGCGTCATGCATTCTCACACCCGGCCCGCCGTCTACCATCTGCGCCGCAGTTATGTCGCGGGCCGGATCATACCCCGAATCCTTCGCCAGCCGCCGCTCGAAATCGGCGCTCGAAGCGACAAGCAGTTTCTCCGCCAGGTCGGACTTCTTTGCGGCGAAGTCCGCGCCATTCTTTCGGAACCCGGGAATTGGACCGAATTCTTCAGAACCTACGATGCTGCGCCGAGCCTGCTGGGATCCATATTGGCTGCCGCGCGTCGCACGGCGTCCCCGCAGAGCTGCCTTTCGAACGAAGTTCGAGAGAGTTTCTACCTGGTTCTCGAACAAATCCTGGGCCCTGATTTCACTTCGGCCGGACGCATAGCGTCAGGCTCCATTGCCGCCAAAGCCTTGGCCGAAGTGCTCGGCGGATACACGGCGGCGTATCATAACTGGTGCGAGGCGCAACACTGCCTCTCCGATGGCATGCGCCGCCTCGATGCGGCGCTGTCCAAGGGGGTGTGAGTGTCGAACCTGCCCGCCGGCG
>CAWJLI010000115.1:0-13236 GCA_963843095.1 Bryobacterales bacterium | reverse complement strand
TCGATGTGCACGGTCGGTAACCGGCTCTGCGCACCTGTCTGCGGTGTGGCCGACACCTCACTGGAAAGCGCGCTGCTTCCCCCGGCGTTGAGCGCCGCCACTTTGTAGTAGTAAGTCGTCCCATTGGTCAGTCCGGTGTCGAAATAGGATGGGCTCGTGATGCCGCTCGCGATCGCCGCGGCGCTCTCACCGCCGGCCGTCGTGCCGCGGTAGACGCTGTAGGAAGTGGCGCCGCTGGAAGCGGTCCAACTCAGCGCCACAGAGATGTTACCGGCTGTCGCGGTGAGACCAGTTGGTGGGGCCGGTGGTTCCGGTGTCACCTGAAAGCTCTGGTTGACCGATGTCGCGGCGGCGTAGGTAGTATTACCTGCCTGGGTCGCCTGGATGGTGCAGGTGCCGGCGGCGACCAACGTCACAGTCGTCCCCGAAACCGTGCAGACGGCCGAAGTGGTCGAAGCGAAGCTGACCGTGAGGCCCGAAGACGCGGATGCGCTGATCGTGAATGGAGCGGTTCCCACCGGCAAATTCGGCACCGAGCCGAACGCGATGGCCTGGTTCAACGGCGCTGAAACAATGCTGTAGGTGGCCGAACTTACCGCACTCGGTGCCGCATAGCCCGCAGCCACGGCGATGGCCTGCAGCCTCTTCGAGGCAGAGACAGTGATCGGATCGGAAATAGAAAAAACCGCCGACTGGGTCGTCGGCGTGGTTCCGTTAGTGGTGTAGTAGATCGTCGCCGACGGAGAAGTCGTCGTGCCGATAGTCACTGCTTGCGCCGAGCTATACGTCCCGGCCGGCGGAGTGAAGTTCGGCGGAGCCACCACCGACCCAGGCACCGTAATCGTAATCGGCGCACTCGTGGTCCTGCCATAAGCGTTCGTGGAGTTCAATGTATAGGTCTGGGTTGCCGTAGGATTAACCGTCACCTCCCCGCTGCCTGCCTCAACCGGACCAATCATGTCAATGTAATCGTAGGAGTCGCCGCTGACGCTGTAGCTGAAGGTCACCGGAGACCCGGAGCTTACGCTCAGTGCCGACGCTGTGAAGCTATTGATCGTCGGCGAGGGCCCGGTTGGCGCTGACGCAGAGTCCTCACCGGGGAATTCAGGCGTCATTTGCACTACGTCGAAATTCTCCGACCCGACCGACTCCAGGTTGGCCAAATCACTATCGTTCCAGCGCGGGTCGGAGGCACCTTGAAAATAAAAGTACCCGCCGTTGTCCGCTAGAATCATCCCATACTGCTTCATCGCAGTTAAAATGACCTGATTGACCGCGGAGAAGCCGGAGATGTCATAGCTCGCATTCAATCGAATCCGCATCCCCATGATGTTAGACACACCCCAGATGTTGCCCGCCGCGTGAGTAGCTGGAGACACAAAATACCCATCGTTAGCATCGTCCTTGGTATGTTCCATGGTAAAGCGGATTGCGTGATGAATGGCCCCGGATGCTACTTCGTCGTAACGCACCAAGCCGGGGAATATCGGCAATCCGGCGGCATCGGCCGAAGTCCAGCCATAAGGGCGCGACTCATAGTTGTTCATGTCCCAAATCGTTTCGCTCGAAGAATTCCAAAACCCGTTGCAGCGATTCGTATTAAACGTCTCATAGAGTTCGCACTTCGCGCGGTCCAGCACAAGCACATGAGCGTCGCCGTTGTAAGTATCCGGCCAACCCGAGCAGTCGGCGGGAACGCCTTCGATGGGAGCGGAAACTGGATACGGCGCAACCGCCACGTCGCTCTCACTCGCGTAGTCAATCACATTGATCGGCACCGAGGCGGTCGTTGTGGAGTCTACAACGACGTAGGGGATGCCATAGTAACTTTCGCTCCCAAAATCGGGATGCAGGTGCAGACCGGCAAACCCGCTCGCGGCGGTGATCGCCGCCGAATTCGGGTCAACTGCAGCCGACGCAATGTTGGTGTTCCAGGCATTAGTGGATGGAAACGGAACAAACCCGTTCAGATTCGCACCGTTACCAAGTGACATGCCGGAGCAGGCCGGCCCGCTGGAACTTCCACCCGCGATGTCCGGGGCGCTGGACTCAGGTTTGCTGGCGGACCCATTTGTCGTCGCGCCGGCCGTGCTGTCGCTAGCCATGGTGGGCAACGGAATGACAAGACTGCAGATGGTCAACGCTTGCAGGACCAGGCGCAGTTTCAAAGGATGGGAGCGGAACCGAATGGCTGCCATTGGTTTTCCTCGAAGATCCAGCGGATTATTAAATGCAAGTCGATTCGTCTGCCTAAGTGTGACACGAAAAACCCGATAAATATCCCTGTTTCCCCCAGTGCTTTGGTCATACGATCAAAGATAACGATGGACAACATTACAGCCATCGGCCCGTCCACCCGGCAACATTTGGAAAGAACGGCGAAGGCGTGATGCCTGGCGGAGAGCCGCACGACCTGCGGTCGGAGTTCGGGACATATCGACGATAAGCTTGCCGTTCCGTTTTCGGTGGTTCGGACAACGGCGGCAGAGACTGCCAGCGTTCCCTTAGCGATAGGCGAACAGCATGGCGTAGACGATCAAAGCGATTAAAACCAGGCCGATGCTCAGAGCTGTGAAACCGAGGCGGCGCCAGAATCTCACGTCGCGGGGTGCGGGCGCGGGCATCATCATTTCAGCCAACTCGCCGCTCTCCACCAGTTGACGGTACTCCCTGGGACGGTCGCGCTGAAACTCCTCGAGCGGCATGCCCTCCGTGAAAATCACGGTGTCCATGGGGAATTTCTCCGGGCGGAAGTGGGTATTGAAAAAGTGCACCACGAAAATGAAACTCACCGCGAGCAGGGCTTCGTCGCTGTGGATGGTGGTGGCGACATTGACGGCCCAGCCGGGGAACACGCGCGTGAAGATCTCCGGAAACCACAGCAGTAGGCCCGTGCCACCGATCACGGCTACGCCCCAGAACACAGCGAAATAGTCGAATTTCTCCCAGTAGGTCCAGCGGCCGTATTCGGGACGAGGGCCGCGCTTGAAGAACCATTTGAGCGAACCGGCCAGTTCGTGCCAGTCGCGCCGGTTGAAGAGCATGCTCTCTTCGCCGGCGATGAACTGGCGCCAACTCTTGCCGCTGGCGCGCCGCTGCTTCACCAGATCGTACACGTGAAGCCCGAAGTAGGTGAAGGTCAGGACGGCGCAGAACCGATGGATCAGGCCCGCTGCTTCAAAACCGCCCAGAAGGTGGGCCAGAAGCTTGGCCCAGCCCGCATAGGAGAACTTCAGAATCATGCCGGTCAGCGCGAGACCGAGGAAACTGGAGACAACCATCAGGTGAAGGTTGCGATGGAAGCGCCGGAAACGGCGCACATAGGTTCCGGCTTCCGCTGGTCCGTTCTTGTTCCGCTTGCGGTATTCGAACGATCGCGGCAGCCAGAGCGCGGTGTGCACGCCGGAGACCACCAGCGTGCCGATCAGCAGGGTGGTCATGCCCCAGAAGGTGACGAAGAGGAAAGGATACTTCTTCGGATCGTGGTGGGTGGCGTGCGTCAGATAGCCGGCGAACTGGCGGTGGGAGCCGGTATGGCATTTGCCGCACGTGGCGACGATATTGTTTCGGCTAAGATGCGAGCGCGGATCGTTGACCGGCAGAATGTCGTGCGCTCCATGACAGTCGTAACACTTGGCGGTCTTCAGGTATCCCAACTTGGAGACCTTCCCGTGGAACGTCTCGAAGTACGCCTCGGTGATCTGCTGGTGACAACGGCCGCATTGGTCCATGATGTTCAAGCGGAACTCGGAGAGGTCCGTGCGCTGGATGCTGTGCGCGGAGTGGCAATCGGCGCAGACCGGCAGCGGTTTTCCGGAGTGAGTGACATTGGGACTGTGGACGCTGGCCGTGAATAACTCGTAGATGCCGCGATGGCATTGCGCGCAGGTTTCGGCGATGTTGGCGCGGTTCACGCTGGAGCGTGGGTCGCGGCTGGGCAGCTCGTGGTGCGGGGTGTGGCAGTCGGCGCAATTGGCGGTGACGGTCAGGCCGGCCTGCAGGAGCCCCTTGCCGTGGATGCTCTCGCGGTAATGGTCCACGATGTGGCTCTGCTTGCCGGTGTAGCGAACGGCGGCCTTGTGCCCCTCCTGGTGGCACTTAGCGCACAAGGCGGGGACGTTGCGCGAATAAGTAGGATCGGCGGAATTGAGCTTGCCCAGCGTGCCATGCGGGCTGTGGCAGTCCTCGCAGAGGGGCGCGTCGGGACTACCTTGCGCAGCCAGCGTGCCGTGCGTGCTCTCGCGGTATTGGCCCACCTCCTTGTCATGGCAGATGGAGCAATCCACCTTATCCTTGATGGTGTCGCAGGCTCTCACGTCGGACGGGGTCCCGCCGGTATGGCACTGCACGCAGGCGATGCGCAAATGACGCGAGCGGGCCAACTCATCGGCACTGACGTATAGCGACTTGGATTGTCCGGAGCCCGTCCCCTTCAGGTTGGGGTTGGAATGGCAGCTCAGGCAATCGCCGTTGGACATTCCCTCCGTGTAGTAAACCTTGCGGATTTTGTGGGGCTCGTGGCAGTCGACGCAGGCCGGGATCATGTGCGGCTGCTTCTCCCAAAGCTCGCCACGGATCACCTGGCGGTGCACGTCCTCGATCTTGGCGTGGCACTTCATGCAGGTCTTGGCAATGTTCTGCTTGGCGATCGAGGAGCGCGGATCAGTGTGAGGGCGCTGGTTATGCGCCGTATGGCAACTGGTGCAGACCGCGGTAACGGTCAGACCCTGCTTGAAAAGGCCGATGCCGTGAATACTGTCCTTGTAATTCTCGGATATGTTGGTCTGCGAGATGGCACGCGTCTTGCTCACCTCGGTGCCTTCGCTGTGACAACTGCCGCAGAGGCGCGGAACGTTGATGGTCGCCACCGGCGACTTCATATCGGATGGGGGCAGGATGTCATGCGTGCCGTGGCAGAGCTTGCAGTTGGGGGCATACGGGTCGTTCTGGGCCGCCTTCTTCCCGTGGACGCTGGCGGCATACTGGCTCTGTTCTTCGCTATGACACTGGCCGCAATTGACGGGAGCCAGCTTCTCCGGATGCGGCACCTCCTTGATGTCGCTGTGGCAGGCAACGCAATCGATGGCGGCATGCGGCGACGCCTTCAAGGCGGCCGCATGGTAGCCAGGAGGCACGCCGGCCTGGCGCTTGCCCGTGCGCGGGCCAGCATCGTGGCAGCCGGCGCAGTCCTCGGCATGCAGTTGCGCGGCCTGCTGGCCGCGGATGCCGGTGGTCAGGAGGGTTCAAGGGTCGCAATGGCAGCAAGCCGGAGTAAGTTGACAGGCGTCATTGTGTGGTATTTTTCGACAAACCCCCGGGTTACGAAGCTCCAAAACAGGATATAAGAGCCTCTTAATCGTATCCTGTGCCGAAATTTGCGTCAAGTTGTGAAAAAAACTCTGTTCAGAAATCCAATTTGGATGTACGCTCCCAATATGCGGAAGTGTTTTCGTGGCGCACCTGTTGTCGTGATGGTCGCCTGGAACTTGGCTTCCTGCGACACTGCGGCTAGAAGCGCCGCGGCACCTGCACCCGAAGCGGAGCAGGTGGTCAGCGCAGCCCTGAAAAAGCTCTACATGGCTGCCAGCGCGGCGGCGCCGCAGTCCCCGGCGCAGCAAAAGGTGATCCTGGAGATGGCTGAGAAGGCATCGAATGGGAAAGAACTGCTGCTAGTGATGCGGGCCGCAGTAGGCGTGTTCCCTGCCGGGACGGGATCGCAGGAGCAGAGCGCGGAGAGCAGGGTGCGCTCCATCGTGACGGCCAAGATGATGGAGCTTGCGACGCTGGACCAACTGATTGAGTATGCGATGCAGTACCCTGTCAACCCGGAGAGTGCCCGCCCGTTCGTCGAGCGTATGTTTCAACTCGGGGCTGAGAAGTCCGATCCGCGGGTCTGGTACCGGATCAGAGTAGCCGCTTCCCGTTTGAGGGTGGGTGATCTGGAGCGGCAGGCGCAAACCAGGGGAGACCAACTGGCAGGCAGATAACATGGCTGGAGTCGGGCCTGCCGCAATCGACAGGGAGGCCAACACGGTGAGAGTCCTGGTAGGTAAGAACGAACCCAACCAGCAGGAAGGGACGGCGGCAATGCAACGTTCCGGGCGCATGTTCCTGACGCTGAGCTTCTCGGTTCTCGGGATAGCGGTGGTTTACTTCGGCACTTTGTATCTGATTGCGCACTGACGCCGGTCCTTTCGTCACCGCCGGCAAAGTGCTCGATGATTCTCGCCGCGCATCGCACAAAGGACCACTCTTGTGGCGCTCGGGGCAGTTCGCGCCGAGCCAGAGCGCGGCCGTTCGCTGAGAGCGACGTCGCTAGAGGCGACCTCGGGAGCCCCTTGGATTCCTGCCGGGACGCCGCTCTCTAACGGTTTCGGGAAACGCACCGTCGGCTTACAGGACGTGGCGCGGGAGTCGCGTCATGAATCTGTCGGCGAGCCTCGGGAATCTCGTAATCCTTATGTAAACCTTCGATGTCTGCCGCTAAGCGCCAGCGCGGCTCTTTCGCGGGCGCGTTTGCACTCCGGACATGGCGGCAGATCCTTGGTTAGCAGGTGGTACGTATCGCTCGATGCCGCGATGGGCTGGCCGCAGAAGGTGAACACGCTCAGGGGGCGAATCCTGTGGCGAGTATTGGTCTGTGTGTTTAGGTTCATGCTTTGGCATTCCTCCTTCTTGCCCGGGAATCGATTTGCACAATGATGCATCGCATCGGAACAGCGTAGCCCTCTTGCCAGCGTACATCTAAATCAGACTTCTGCATAGATATTTTTCACAACTTGACGCAAATATCAGCACGGTTTAGGATTCAGAGGCCTTTATATCTTCTTTTGGGGCTTCGCATTGGATAGTTTGTGGAAAAACGCCACACCATGACGGGATGGGAAGCGGCTTTGCGTCGTGCTTATGGGTGAATCGACGAGGCAAGCGGCATGCTGAATGCGGTGGGCCAGGCGACCGTCATACTTGCCTGCGCTACTGAATGACCTCGCGGCCTACGGCCATGTTCAGCTGGCCGGCAGCGGTCAGGTACGATCCCACCAGGTTGATGTAAGCTACTTCGGTTGCGCGGTAATCTCTTTGAGCATCCAGATAGTCCACCAGCGCCGCCTGGCCCCGCTGGTAGGCAAACGACATGGTGTCGCGGATTCGCGAGGCCGTCTCCAGATATCCGTCCGCGCTCCGATACGGCCGCAACAGATTCGCCGAACTCACCAGCGTGTAGTAGGCCGAATCGACATCGCTGAAAACCTGCGCCGCCGCGGCGTCCTTTTGCCGCTCCGCATGGGTGATGTCGATTTGCGTTCGCTCCTTCTCTCCCTGGTTCTTATCGAAAATGCGCAATGGGATGTTTACGCTGACTCCCATGTAAACCGCGATCGGCGGATTGCGCCCAAAGTCCACGCCGAAAGTGGGATCCGTGGAACCGTTCGAAACGGCCAGCTTGTGGTCGGTTTCGGCTTTGTTGATGGTTTCGATGGCGGCCTTCAAATCCGGTCTGGTTGCCAGCGCCGCGGAGCGGAACTCATCGAGCGCCATAACCTGTTCCTGGAATTCGAACGGCCCGGTCACATCGAACTCGTCCACCGGCGTCCGCTCGTTGAGCAGCGTCAGCAAGGTGATCTTCGCGGTGCGGGCGTTGACGATTGCGGTTTGATAGTCGGATTCGTATTGCGCGCGCTGCAGAACCAGCCGGTCCAAATCCACCCGCGCAATATCGCCGGACTTGAAACGGGCGCGGTTGATCGACAGCTCTTTCTCGAAGTAATCCAGGTTCTCCTTGGCATTCTTGAGCAGAGCCTTGGCCTGCAAGGTCTGGACGAAGGCGCTGCGCAAATTGAAGAGCAGCGTACGTTCCAGATCCAGTTGTTGCGATTCCGCGATGCTGGTGCCCTTCTGCGCGCTCTCCAGGCGCAGTTCGCGTTTGTGCTGCCGCTCGTGCAGATAGTCGAAGGCGATGAGAGGAAAGGTATAGGCAAACGGCCGATAGGGATTGCCGGTGAAGAAATCTAACTGGTCCAGGCCCGCGGTGAGGTTGGGGTTCGGCCGCAGATAGGCCGTCACCTCCTGCGCCTTGGATTCCTGGATATTGAGTTGGCCCGCACGCAGGTTGGGGTTGTCCGCTTCGAACTTGGTCTTGACCTGCTGCCATGTCAAAGCGGTCTGTGCGAATGCCCCGGGGCACAGGCACACCCCCACTGACACGCCGATGGATAAATACTGCATGAATCGCCGCATTTCACTCCTCAAACCTGCACTCCTCAAACCTGTAAAGTGTCGCCGTCCCGCGCCGTCAGCGCGTAGAGCACCGGCGAAAGGAAAATCGACAGGAAAAGCCGGGACACCAAGCCGGCCACGATCACGATGGCAAACGGTTTCTGCGAGTCGCTGCCGATGCCCGTGGACAGGGCCGCCGGCAGTAAACCGAAACAGGCCACCAGCGCCGTCATCATGATCGGGCGCAGCCGCAGCAGCGAGGCTTCGAGCGTCGCCGTAGGGATGTCTTTTCCTTCCAGGCGCAATTTGTTGATGAACGAATACAGAATCACGCTGGTCTGCACTGCAACGCCCATCAGCGCCACGAATCCTAACATCGACGAAACGCTGAAATTGGTGTGGGTAACCCATAGCGCCAGCAGGCCGCCCACCGGTTCCGTCACCATCACGCTGAAGAAAATGATCAGCGGGAACTTCAAGTTTCCATACAGCGCGAACAGAATCAGCAGAATCAGGAGTGCGGTCAAAGGCAGGATCACCTTCATCTGCTCCCGCGATGCAAGATACTCTTTATATTCTCCGCCCCAATCGAACTTGTAGCCTATGGGAAGCTGGACCGCTGCCCCGACTTTCTCGCGGGCTTCGTTTACGGCGCTGGCCAGGTCGCGGCCCTCGACGCTGAACTGGACTCCGATGAACCGCGAATTCGCTTCCCGATAAATGAAAGAAGCGCCGCTTTCCACCTTGATATCGCAGAACTGCGAGAGCGGCAGATACTGGCCGTCGGGCGTGGCGATGAGCAGGTTGCGGATGGCGTTCTCATCGCTGCGGTACTGTTCCTGCATGCGCACCACCAGGTCGAACTGACGCTCGCCTTGAATCACCTGCGTCGCGGCCGAGCCCCCGATGGCGGTTCCCACCAGCGTGTTGACGTCGCTCACGTTGAGGCCAAAGCGAGCCAGTTTGGCGCGGTCCGGCGTAATCACCAGGCTGGGCTGGCCCAATTCCCGCACCACCGTGATTTCCTTGATGCCGGGAACCTTGGTGAGGATGTTCTTGACGCGAACGGCCCTGTCTTCCAGCGTGGCCAGATCGGGCCCAAAAATCTTCACCGCCAGAGAACTCTTCAATCCTGTCTCGGCCTCGTCCACCGCGTCCTCGGCCGGCTGCGTGTAGTTGAAGATGATGCCGGGAAATGCCGCCAGCTTGTGCTGGATGGCTTCAATCAATTCGGGCTTGGTATGGATGCTACCCTGCCAGGTGCTGTCGTTATAAGGTTTCAAACCCACGTAGAATTCGTTGTTGAAGAAGCCGGTCGGATCGGTGCCATCGTCGGGCCGTCCCAGTTCGTTGGCGACCGTTGTCACCTGCGGGAAGCTGGACAGAAGATCGCGAATCTGCGGAGACAGCTTGGAAGCCTCTTCGAAGGAAATCGTGTAAGGCGTGGTGGCGCGCACCCATAGCGCGCCTTCGTCCAGGTGCGGCATGAACTCGGCGCCGATATAGGGAATCAGCAGCAGCGAGGCGCAGAAGATCGCCAGTATGATCGCCACCGTGATCAGCCGGTTCCGCAGGCACCAGCCCAGCATTCCACCGTAGACGCCGCGAACCCATTCATAAAGCCGCACCCGCGGCTCGTGCACGTGCCTGCGCAAAAAAAAGGCGCACAGCACGGGAAGCAGCGTAAGCGTGCACAGCAGCGAGCCCAGCAGCGCGAACGACATGGTGGCGGCCATTGGTTGGAAGAGCCGGCCCGACGGTCCGGCGAGGGCGTAGATCGGCAGGTATGCCGCGATGATCACTGCGACCGCGTAGAAGATCGGCCGTTCGACGTCGTGCGCCGCGGCCCGGATGACGTCGAGGAAGTTGTAGGGTTCGTCATAGCGGGCCGCCAGTTCGCGGAAGATGTTCTCCACCATGACGACCGATCCATCGACGAGGATGCCGAAGTCGATGGCGCCGATGGAGAGCAGATTCGCGGGGATATGCCTCCAGTCCAGGCAGATGAACGAGAACATCAGCGCGCACGGGATGGTTACGGCGACGATCAATGCCGTCCGCACGCTGAACAGGAAAAGGCCAAGAATGATCAACACCAGGACCATGCCGCGCAGAAGGTTGGCCTCCACCGTCTTGGTGGTCTCCTCGACCAGCTCCTGGCGGTCGTAGTACGGCACCACCTTCACGTCCGGCGGCAGCACGTGCTCGTTGAGTTCCTTGGTCATGGCTTCCACGCGCCGCAGAATCACCTGGGCCTGCTCGCCGACGCGCATCAGGATGACACCTTCCACCGCCTCATCCTGCTTCATGTATCCGAACTGGCCGAGCCTTGGCGCGTAGCCGATTTCCACCTTGGCGATATCTTTCACGTAAACCGGGATGCCATTCTTCTCCTGCAGAATGATGTTGCCGATATCCGCCTTATCGCGCACCAGTCCCAATCCGCGGACATAATAAAACTGCCCGCCCTGGGAATAGAAGCCGCCGCCCGCATTGGCATTGTTGTTACTGAGTTGCTGTGTAACTTGCGGGACCGTCACGCCGTAAGAGAAGAGTTTGTTGGGATCCAGCAGCACCTGATACTGCATGTCGGTGCCCCCAAAGCCCGAGTCGTCCGCCACGCCCTGGATGGAGCGGTAGTGCCGCTCCAGCACCCAGTCTTCGATCACCTTCAGGTCCTGCGGCGAACGATCGGGACTCTGCAGAACGTAGCGGTAGATCAGACCGCTGGGGCTGAATAGCGGCGAGATGGAGGGCTGCAGGCCGGAGGGCACGGAAGCGTCGGCCATCCGCTCGAACGCCTGCTCGCGCACGAAGTACGGGTCGGCGCCGTACTCGAAATTCATCTCGATGGCGGAAAGGCCATAGAGCGAGATCGAGCGCAGCGCGTCCAGCCGCGGAATGCCGTTCATCTCGATTTCGAGCGGAATGGTGACCAGCCGTTCGACTTCCTCGGCCGCGTGGCCGGGCCACTGCGTGATGATTTCCACGTGCGGCGGCGAAAGATCCGGGTAGGCGTCGATCGGCAGGTTCAGGAAGGAGAACGCTCCCCAGACCATCAGGGCCAGCGAGGCGATCACGACCAGGAACCGCTGCTGGAGGGCGAAGGAGACTATTCTTGCGATCATGCCGTTTGCGCCTCTATTGAATGGCGTTGGCGAACTGGAGGAAGAGGCTGCCGTCGCTCACGATGGGTTCGCCCTCCTGCAATCCGCTGGTGATGGCGACCATTCCGTTCTGCTGCGGCCCGGTCGTGACCGAACGCTGCGCGAACTTGCCGGGCTCCACCTGGACGTACACGATCGGCTCGTTCTTGTCGTCGCGCAACACCGCCGCCACCGGGACCACCAGGATGTTGTTCGCCGTGCTGGTGTGGATCACCGCGTCGACGAACATATCCTTCTTCAGCAGGCCGCCTGGGTTGGCCGTGACGATGCGGACCGGCGTGGTGCGCGTGTTCGGATCCACGAAGGAACCGATGTAGGCGATGGTGCCGCTGAAGTTGCGGTTGAAGGATGGATTGGTTTCCTCCACCGCGATCCCCAATCCTGACCGAGGGCAGGTCGCGATCGAAAATGTGGCCTTGCACCCAGACGGTGGAAGTGTCGCTGACCTGGAAGCAGACGGTCTGCCCGGCCTGGATCAGCATGCCGGGCGAAATGAGTTTCTGCACGATCACGCCGGAGATGGGCGACCGGACGGCCAGTTCGGTGTTGATGGAGGTGCCCTGCCGCTCCGCCTGGTCGATCTCCTGGGCGGTGATGCCGAAAATCCGCAGCGGCTGCAGGCTGTTCTGGACGTCGGTTGCGGCGTCGTTGTAATCCGCCACGCTGCTCTCGTAATCCTTGGTGGCCACCGCCCCGCGGTCCAGCATTTCCTTCATGCGGTCGACGATGGTCTTGTTGAATCGCTCGCGGTTGCGGGCCTTGCGATAGGTGGCGATGGCGTTGGCGACATCGGGGCTCGAGACATAGAGCAGCGGCTGGTCTTTTTGGACCCGGCGTGCCCACGTCCACCAGAATCCGCGTGATCGGCCCGTTCACTTGCGTGATGGCCTGCGTGGTGTGGTCCTGGTCCCAATCCACCGTGCCGGTAGTGTGGATCGCGACTCCCCAGGAGGTCTTCGCCACCTGCGCAATCTTCAAATGGGCCAACTGATCCGGCGGCACGGTGAAAAAGCCGGCAGACGGGTTGGACTCATCGGCGGGCTTGCTTTCCACCTTTTTCGACTCTCCGCAAGCCACTTGGAATAACCCGAGCGCCGCTAAGAGAACTGCGGGGATACACGCGGCTACGAGAAATAGCCGCGTGCCAATGCGCGATCGTGCCTGCATGGCAAACTCTTCTCCTGATTCCTGTTTCAAAAAACAACATGGTCCCGCGCCGCGCAAACGGCGCCGGGCCAATCGGATCCATAGTGAGAGGAGCTATGCGGCGGGAGGCGCGCGCGAAGAACTGGCGGTCAGCAGCACTTCGTGGAAAGGCTGAAAATCGGGCGCGGGTGCCAACCAGGTCACCAGGAAAATGGGCGTTACCGCGACCGGTACGGCTGTCCGCACCAGAGGCAGCGGCCCCGTGTGACACAGCAGGCAACAATGGCCCGGCGCATGGTGCGATTCGTGCCGCGGGTCGAGCGCGGAGGACTGAGCCGCGATGGTCACGCACAGCAGCAGGAGGATGAGCAGTGCTCGCCCGCGGGGCTGCCGGCAGTACGCCGTCTTGGCTAGTCTGCCGCCACGGTCTGCCGAAACGCGGATGCTGTAGCCACGCACTCTAATGCGTTTAGGTTACCAGAAAAACCGCGGCTTGGGGCCGCAACCGGATAGCGCCCTCACCAAGTTTGCCTGTTCCATCCACTAGCAGTTCAAGCGTCCGGCGGACGTCGACCAGCCTCCGGATTCGGTATCCTCAGGTATCGGCCTGTCAGCTCGATGGAGGTTGGAACATGTCCGCGAAGAAAGACGATCCTGCCGCTCCCGACGACGCCAAATGCGCGCTGGATGTCGTTACCGAGGTCCG